>DATMCM010000517.1:0-3174 GCA_035558335.1 Blastocatellia bacterium
GATCGGTAACCTCTTGGTTCTGGCCCAGTCAGCCAGCTTGCGCCATAGCGTCTCAGGCACCGCCTCATACGGCCCAACGTGTCGAATAAACGCGATATGGAGCTGCGCCAATCGTGTGACCTTTGTTTCAGAGAGCTCGAAGTCTTCATAAGCCTCATCTAGCGGAGGCATCGAAGCCGAGCTTCGTTTCAATTTGGCTTTGCCCCACTTGCGATAGCCCCGCGGCGTGACTTGAAACCGGCGTTTGAACTCGCGAGAAAAGGTCTCGTGGCTCTGAAACCCTGAGTCCAGCGCGACGTCCAGAATCGTGCCGTCGTGAATGATAAGCCGGCTCGCCGCGCGCTCGAGTCGCAACCGTTGCGAGTACTGCTTCAATGTTTCCCCGACCGCCGAACGGAACAGACGGTGAAAGTGATAAGGCGACAGGCTTACTCGCTTTGCCAACGCCTCCAGTGAAAGGTCCCCGTCGAGGTTCGCCTGAATATGAACCAGCACGGGCAGCAGCTTCTCTAATGCGTTCGGGGAAACCGAACGCTCTCGCACTAGTGTCTTCCTTTTCGTTCCGTCCATGGAATCTCGCGACCTATTCCTCGAAGGTCGGCGGGATTATAGCGTCGGTCGCGAGTAGTTTCTTGACGATTCTTGCGGTCACCCTCGGACCCGCGCAATTCCCAACCGGCAGGTTGGCGATCTTTCACTCTTGCCCACAGGAACGTTGCGTCGCCAGCGCAATTCCCCAACCGGCAGGTTGGGGATCTTTCACTCTTGCCTACAGGAACGTTGCGTCGCCAGCGCAATTCCCCAACCGGTAGGTTGGGGATCTTTCACTCTTGCCTAAGGCTGTCTGCTGCGTCACCGGGTTTTGGGGATTGCAGAAGACGATGCAGCCTTGGGCTGGAGTGAAAGATCCCCAACCTCCCGGTTGGGGAATTGCGCGGCAACGCAGTAGCCCTTTCCTGTAGGCAAGAATGAAGTATCCCCAACCTCCAGGTTGGGGAATTGCGCGGCAACACAGTAGCCCTTTCCTGTAGGCAAGAATGAAGTATCCCCAACCTGCCGGTTGGGGTTTTGACACGGTCTCCAAAGGGCTGGTGATTAGCCGCGACGAACCACGGCAGCGCGCTTTAGCGTGCTTCGATCAGGGCGGCTTTAGTCTTTAACGCATTTGCAAAAGCCCGAATGAGAAGCCCGTGAGGCGGGCTTTACGGGAGCCACTCCGCCGTGAACCAGCCCTAAAGGACTGGCCTATTTGCACGGAGCCCGATGAATCGGGCTTGGAGCTTCCGCAAAACTCGTGATACGAAGCGGTGGCACGCCGTCAACTTGATCGACACGTTGAACGGGCCTAGTATGTGCACTCTCGATCCCGATAATAACAAGTGCTCGTTGCGGCGGAGGCTGATGATATGAATCGCTCGGCACAAGCCGCATTTGAGCGTTGACGCTCTAAAGAAAGGACGACTATGAACCGACGAGTCTTCATCCAGAGTGCCGTTGCCGGTGCTGCTTCTCTTGCCTTGCGGAACAGTGCGCGTGCCGATGTAAACGATCTTGCCGCCGTACGCGGACAGATCGAGAAGCACCACGATGATACGGTAAAGCGATTGCAGGAGTGGATTCGGCAGCCGTCGATCGCCGCCGAGAACCGCGGCGTCAACGAAGGCGGCGATCTCACGATGCGCCTCTTCCGCGACGCGGGATTCAGCCAGGTAACAAAGATTCCTAGCGACGGCCAACCCGGAATCCTGGCGACGCTCGATGCCGGCGCTCCGCAGACGCTGGGCCTTTATTTTATGTATGACGTAAAGCAGGCTGATCCCGCGGAGTGGTCCTCGCCGCCCTGGGAAGCCGCGCTGGTCGACAAACCTGGCGTCGGAAAAGTCATCGTAGGCAGGGGCGCCGTGAACCAGAAGGGCCCGGAGACCGCCTTTCTCGCTGCGCTTCATGCCATCAGAGACGCGGGCCGAAAGCTCCCGGTGAATCTTGTGCTCGTTGCGGAAGGCGAAGAAGAAATCGGCTCGCCGCACTTCCCTCAGATCGTGCGCCGGCCTGAGGTACAAGCCGCACTCAAACGCTGCAATGGAATCTTCATGCCTTTCGCGGCGCAGGGGCTCGATGGTCAAGTGACGATGTACCTGGGCGCCAAGGGCATCATCGAACTCGAGCTCGTATCGAGCGGCGAGCGTTGGGGCCGCGGGCCTCGCAGCGACATTCACTCGAGCAACAAGGCTCGTGTTGACAGTCCGGCATGGCACCTCGTTCAAGCGCTGGCTACGCTTGTCTCGCCGGACGGTAACGATCCGGCCATTGAAGGTTTTGGGGCCAGGGCACGGCCGCTCTCGCAAGCTGAAAAAGCTATGATCGCGGAGGCTTCCCGCCGTCTGAGCGAAGCGGGGGCAAAAAAGGCGCTTGGAGTTGAGCATTGGGTCAAAGACGCAAGCTGGCTGGAGTCGCTGGAGTTTCTTGTGTCGCGACCAACGGTGAATATCGAGGGGCTCGTTGGCGGCTACACCGGGCCGGGCGGGAAGACTGTCCTTCCTCACAAGGCGGTGGCAAAGCTCGATCTGCGTTTGGTACCGGATATGACTGCCGCGGATTCGCTTGCGGCGGTCAAGTCTCATCTCGCGAAACGCGGCTTTGGCGACATCGAAGTAAACATGAGTGGCGGGTACGATCCGACAAGCACGCCGGCGGATGCCGCGTTGATTCGCGCCGCGACTGCGGTCTACCGCCGATCGGGAATCGATCCGATAGTGATGCCGCGACTGGCGGGTTCGTGGCCAGGCTATGTCTTCACCGGTGAGCCGCTGCGCTTGCCTGCCGGCCACTTCGGTCTGGGACACGGCGACGGGGCGC
The DNA here is from genome assembly GCA_035558335.1 of Blastocatellia bacterium. Lineage (GTDB taxonomy): Bacteria > Acidobacteriota > Blastocatellia > UBA7656 > UBA7656 > Onstottus_B. Next base: position 2,857 of record DATMCM010000517.1, read on the forward strand.
ACGCGCCGAACGAGTATTACGTCATCGAGTCCGCGAATCCAAAAGTTCAAGGCATGGACGGCTCGGTATTCTCCTATGTCGAGTACCTGTACGAGCTGGCGGCAGCCAGATGAGAGAGGGCCTCGCGATGCGAATGGCGCGCGGGGCCATCCATCAACCATCTCGATTGTCATCGACCTGTAAGAGCAAGCATCACCGACGAACGCCAAAACCAGCGCGACAAACGATACATCGGATCATCCACCTCAGATGTAGATCCCCTCTGGAGCGGTAGCCGCGCAGCGGGCCAAAGCGCCTAGCCCAGGGCGAGTCTTCGAC
>DATMCM010000518.1:0-8746 GCA_035558335.1 Blastocatellia bacterium
GACGAAAATCGTTAATCACCTCGATCCGATATTCAAGACGCTCGCCCCAGGTCGCGGCGAGGTAGATCGCACTCCGGGACGCGAGAAGGTGAAAGGTACTGCCGAAGAAGGCTACCTGCATTGTGGACCAAACGGCGCCGGCCACTTCGTCAAGATGGTTCATAACGGGATTGAATACGGATTGATGGCAGCGTACGGCGAAGGGCTGAACATCCTGAAACACGCGGATGCCGGCAAACAAGGCCGGACAATTGATGCCGAAACCACGCCCCTGCGTAATCCCGAACATTACCAGTATGAATTCAACCTCGCCGATATCGCCGAGGTATGGCGTCGCGGCAGTGTGGTCGCATCCTGGTTACTCGACCTCACGGCAATCGCCCTCGTAAAACAACCCGACCTGGCGCAGTTTTCGGGTCGCGTTTCGGATTCAGGAGAGGGGCGCTGGACGATCACTGCCGCTATCGATGAAGGCGCTCCCTCGCCGGTGTTGAGCGCGGCGCTCTACCAGCGATTCACATCGCGCGGCGAGGACGATTTTGCTACCAAAGTGCTCTCGGCCATGCGCCTTGAATTCGGCGGGCATGTGGAGCGCCCAACGGGCGGATAGCTGTCACTTGAGGTAGCGGTGCGAAAAAGCAACAATCAGCAAACCTCCAGGGGAATCGGTTAAAGGAGAAACTCAGTTTATGAGCGCAACACTTACGGAACAAAATCGAAATAAAGGCGTTAGAGCAGACCAGAGAGTAGCCTCTGACGCGCTGGTCTTCTTTGGCGCAACTGGTGACCTCGCTTACAAGAAGATTTTTCCTGCGTTACAGAACATGATCCGGCGCGGAACATTGGATGTTCCCGTCATAGGAGTCGCTAAATCAGACTGGGGGCTCGAACAGCTACGCGCTCGAGCCCGCGACTCTCTTGCAACGCATGGCGGCGGAGTTGATGAAGCGGCGTTTGATAAGCTCGTCGGCTTGCTGCAATACGTCGGCGGCGATTATCAAGAACTGGAGACCTTTCAGCAACTCCGCAAAGTTCTGGGCAATGCCGCGCACCCGACTCACTACCTTGCGATTCCGCCCAGTTTGTTCGGAACGGTAATCGAGAAGCTTGGGCAATCCGGATGCGCTGATGGCGCGCGCGTTGTTATCGAGAAGCCGTTCGGTCGTGACCGGGCGTCGGCACAGGCCTTGAACGACACGCTTCACGGGGTATTTCCCGAATCGGGCATCTTCCGAATTGATCATTATCTCGGCAAAGAGGCAGTCGAGAACCTTCTCTTCTTCCGCTTCGGCAATACCTTTCTCGAGCCGATATGGAATCGCAATTACGTCGAGAGCGTTCAGATCACGATGGCCGAAAGTTTTGGCGTCGCCGGTCGTGGCCGCTTCTATGACGAAACCGGGGCGATTCGCGATGTGGTGCAAAACCATATGCTCCAGGTTGTCGCTTTCCTGGCGATGGAGCCCCCGACGAGCATGTATGTCGAATCATTGCGAGACGAGATCGTCAAGATCTTTCGCGTTATCCCGCCGCTGAAGCCTGAAGACTTAGTGCGCGGTCGGTTCCGCGGTTACTTGAATGAACCTGGCGTCGCCGCTCATTCGGAGGTCGAGACCTTCGCGGCAGTGCGACTCGAGGTCGATTCGTGGCGATGGGCGGGCGTCCCCTTCCTGATTCGCGCCGGCAAGTCCCTGCCGGTTACCGCGACCGAAGTTCTGGCCAAGCTTAAACGGCCGCCGCTCGGGACGCTGTCGGCCGGGAATAATTATCTGCGCTTCCGGCTCGGGCCTGACCTCTCTATCAGCCTCGGCGCCTCGGTTAAACGTGCTGGCGCGGCAATGGTCTCGATGCCGGTCGAGCTTTCCGCGATAAAGACAACGGAGGAAAACGGCCTGGACGCTTACGAGAGGCTGCTCGGCGATGCGATTCATGGCAACGCAATATTGTTTGTCCGCGAAGACGCGGTCGAAGCGGCGTGGTCAATTGTCGAGCCGATTCTTGGGAACGTGACTCCCGTTCACGAATATGATCCGGGCCAGTGGGGCCCCAGCGAAGCAAATCGTCTGGCTGTCGACGTCGGCGGCTGGCACGACCCGAACTAATGATTCGCGTTTGCGCGACTAAGTATGAAAGGAACGATCAATGATTCTCGCAGGTGACGTTGGTGGAACTTCGACGCGGCTCGCTTTTTTTGCGGTCGAGGACGGGCGGCTGAATCTGGTTGTTGAGAAGGACTATCCGAGCCGCGGGCACAAGAGTCTGGATGAAATCGTCATCGAATTCGTTTCGGATCACAAGCTGGCGACTGAGCTTGCGTGCTTCGGGATCGCCGGCCCGGTGCAACACGGGCGAGTCGAAACCCCGAACTTACCCTGGGTCGTTGACCAGGAGACCATCGCCCGTGAGCTGCGCATCCAATCCGCCGGGCTCATCAACGATCTTGTGGCAAACACCTACGGTATTCCGACGCTTGAACACAAAGACTTCGCTGTGCTTAACGCCGGGGCACCGAACGCCGTGGGCAACGCCGCCGTGATTTCAGCAGGTACTGGCCTGGGCGAAGCCGGAGCATACTGGGACGGCAAGCGTCATAATCCGTTCGCTTGCGAAGGCGGGCACACGGACTTCGCGCCGCGCAACGAGCTCGAGATTGACCTTCTCAGATACCTACTAAAGAGATTCGGCCACGCCAGTTGGGAGCGTGTAGTTTCGGGGCCCGGTTTGCGCAACATCTTTGACTTCCTGCGGGAGGCTGGCCGCGCCGAAGCACCCGAATGGCTAATCGCCGAAATGGAAGAAAAGGATCCTTCTGCGGTCATCTCTCAAGCAGCGTTAGAAGGCAGGTCTGAGCTATGCGTGAAGTCGCTTGATCTCTTTGTATCTTGTTTCGGCGCGGAGGCAGGCAATCTCGCCTTAAAGTTCTTAGCAACCGGGGGCGTGTTCATAGGTGGCGGAATTGCACCGAAGATAATCCAGAAGCTAAGAGGGCAGATTTTCATCGATGCGTTTACCGGGAAAGGGAGATTCAAGCACCTGCTCGAAGCCATTCCGGTGCGCGTGATTCTAAATGATAAGACCGCGTTGTTTGGCGCAGCCCGCTACGCCGGTCTTCAAGCTTCACTGTTTTAGCTATGTAATTAGCTCGCAACAATCAAGGAAGAAATATGACAGATCGAGGAGGAGCCTCGAATTGAGGGATAACATCGATGAAGCCTGAGATCCAGATCATGCCGAACGCCGGCGAGCTCGCGCGAGCCGCAGCCACGGAGTTTGTCAACCGCGCAGTAACGGCGGTTCGGGCGAACGGGTTGTTTTCGGTGGCACTCTCCGGCGGGACAACACCGAAGAGCGTGTATTCTCTGCTGGCGAGCGATCCCTCGTTGCGTGCGCAAGTACCCTGGGATCGCATCCATTTTTTCTGGGGCGATGAGCGGCACGTTCCTCCGGAGCACTCGGACAGCAACTATCGCATGGCCCGCGAAGCAATGCTCGCAAGCGTACCGGTTCCGGCTGCAAATATTCATCGGATCAAGGGTGAATATTCTGATCCGCGATCTGCTGCCGATGAGTACGAAGAAGTCTTGCGAGCGTTTTTCGGGTTGGCTCCCGAGGCATTGCCCCGCTTCGATCTGGTGCTGCTGGGGATGGGGCCGGACGGACACACGGCCTCGCTCTTCCCAGGCACGGACGCGCTCGGCGAACGCAAACGGTTGGTAGTCGCCAACTGGGTTGAGAAGTTCAACGCCTTTCGCATCACGATGACCCTGCCGGTCTTAAACAATGCGGCGTCGGTGATTTTCTTCGTGAGCGGCGCTGAGAAAGCCGCCGTCTTGCGCGAAGTGCTCGAAGGAGAAGGCGGCCGATTCCCATCGCAGCTGATTCACCCTGCAGACGGAAGTTTGCTCTGGCTGGTTGATGCGGCGGCTTGGCCGGAGAGGAAAGCCACGGATGAAATCACGGGATAGGGTGCTCGGCTGGATCAATTCGGTGCTGGAAAGATAACCGAAGTTCGGGACTTCACTTAACGAGAAATAAGGTGAGCTTTTGAAAAACAAAGAAATGAAAAAGCTGATCAACACGGCGCGCAAGCTTGCCAAACCATTTCGCGTAACCGATGGCAGCTTTCGCCTAAACGACGTCGATCCGGCTGACACGCTGCGATTCAAGCCCGAGGACAAGTCGCGCGCCAAGAAAGCCCTGGCCATGGGTGTCTCTCTCCTGGCAGAGGTTCAAGACAGGCTCTATGCCCAGGACCGTTGGTCCGTATTGCTTATGTTCCAGGCGATGGACGCCGCCGGAAAGGACGGCGCGATCAAGCATGTCATGTCCGGCGTCAACCCGCAGGGCTGCCAGGTTTTTTCCTTCAAGTCGCCGTCAAGCGAGGACCTCAACCACGATTATCTCTGGCGTTGCGTGAAGTGTCTGCCAGAACGTGGTCGCATCGGCATTTTCAATCGCAGTTATTACGAGGAAACCCTGGCGGTTCGCGTGCATCCGGAATTTTTGGGGCAGCAGAGGCTGCCGCCTGAGCTCGTCACAAAAAAGATCTGGAAGGAGCGTTTTCAGGACATCCGCAGCTTCGAACGCTACCTCGTCCGGAACGGCGTGGCCGTTATTAAGTTCTTTCTGCACGTTTCCAACAAGGAACAGAAGAGGCGTTTTCTCGAACGCATCGAGCTGCCGGAGAAAAACTGGAAGTTTTCCGGGAATGACGCCAAGGAGCGCGAGTACTGGGATGATTACATGAAGGTGTATGAAGATACGATTCGAAACACCGCCACCAAAGCAGCGCCGTGGTATGTGGTGCCCGCAGATAACAAGTGGTTTACGCGTATCGTTGTCGCGGCGGCGGTGATCGATAGGTTGAACTCTCTCGATTTCAAATATCCGCAAGTCAACGGCAGTAAGCGAAAAGAACTGGCGGCGGCAAAACTTGCTCTACAAGCCAGCTAGGAGAGCGGAGACCGATTCGTTTAGTCGCAGTTGTTTCAGGGACACCCGACGTGCAAATCGCAAATTCAAAACTAGGAGTAAGATCCATGATTAAGATCGCTCCGTCTATTTTGTCTGCCGACTTCTTGCGCCTGGGCGAGCAGATAAACGCGGTCGAGAGGGCAGGAGCCGAACGCATTCATGTTGACATCATGGATGGCCATTTCGTTCCTAATATCAGCCTTGGAATACCGATTGTCGAAGCGGTACGCCGCGCAACATCAATTCCCGTGGAAACGCATTTAATGATCCAGCAACCTGAACGGTATATTGAAGCATTCGTAAAAGCGGGAGCAGACCATGTCATCGTCCATCAGGAAACCTCGCCTCACCTCAACCGCACGATTCAACTGATCAAGCGGCTGGGCAAAAAGGCAGGCGCGGGCCTCAACCCTTCCACCCCAGCAGTGATGCTGGAAGAAGTTTTGGAGGATTTGGACCTGGTCTTGGTCATGACAGTGAATCCAGGCTTTGGCGGCCAGCGCTTTATCGATCAGACGCTGAAAAAAGTCAGACAGGTCAGGGCACAATTGGACAAGAGAAACAGGGCGTGCGACATTGAGGTTGACGGAGGGATTGATACTGAAACTGCGCCAAAGGCTGTCGAAGCAGGTGCTAACGTGTTGGTCGCGGGCACATCGATCTTCGGTTGCGCATGTGGACCTCAAGCGGGTATCGAGAGCCTCCTCAAGGCAGTGTGCAATGGTCGAACTGATAATTGATCAAAGAAGGCGCAGCATCGGCAGCTTCCAGGTCGGCCGTGTTCTGCCGTTCACAAGGCGGCGAATGGTCGGACCGTTCATTTTCTTCGATCATATGGGACCGGTCGATCTACCAAAAGGCCTGGCGCGTTCAGCAGATGTGCTCCCACACCCTCACATAGGTCTCTCCACTGTGACCTATCTGTTCGCAGGCGAGATCATGCACCGCGACTCCACCGGCGTAGAGCAGGCGATCCGTCCAGGCGAGATGAACTGGATGATCGCAGGAAGTGGCATTACGCATTCCGAACGCTTCGAGCAGGCTCGTCGCGAAGGCGGGCCGATACACGCGATTCAGTCCTGGGTGGCGCTGCCGAACGGCGAGGAAGAAACCGCGCCGGCCTTCGCGCATCACGAAGGCGATGATCTGCCGGTCTATCGTGACGGTGGAGCCTGGCTGCGGCTGCTGGCGGGGGAGGCGTTTGGTTTGCGCGCTGCGGTAAGGACCCATTCGCCTCTGTTCTATGTGCACGTAGAGCTCGAGGCGGGCGCGAGGATCGCACTACCCCGCGAACATGTCGAGCGCGCGGTCTTTCTCGTCTCGGGTGGGGCTGAAGCGGATGGGCGTGCGATCGCGGCGGCGCAGATGGCGGTGTTCAGCAACGACGCGGAGGCGGTGGTGCACGCTACTGAATCGAGCGTTCTGATGCTGCTTGGCGGCGCCCCAGTTGGCGAGCGCTTTATCGAATGGAATTTTGTGTCGTCATCGAGAGAACGCATCGCTCAGGCGAAGGCAGATTGGCGGGCCGGGCGGATGAAGCTGCCTGATCTTGACAATGAGGAGTTCGTACCACTGCCGCCCGACCCGCTTACGAGCGCGGGTGCGATGTCTTAGGTATCATTGTTGCCTCGCTCTTCGTTGCTTGCCTCAAACGCGAAGTGGTAGCATGAAGCGCCATAAGCGGAGGAAGCCGTGGGGACAGGCAACAAAACTGAGACCTCGCGCCGGCTGACGACGACGGACGGTTCGCTACACCTTCTGATCGATACAACCCCGGCGCTTCTTCACACCGCTTTGCCTAATGGCGATCTCGACTTCTTAAACCGCGGCTGGATGGAATATGTCGGCCTCCCTAAAAAAGATCTCCTAGGGTGGCGCTGGACTTCAGTGATACATCCTGAAGATGTAGAAGGCTTCGTGGCCAAGTGGCGCGCGGCGCTTGAATCCGGAGAACCGTTCGTGGCCGAGTCACGGTTGCGGCGGGCTGACGGGGAATATCGCCGGTTCCTTCATCGTATACGACCACTGCGCAACGAAGTGCGAGAGTTGGTGAAATGGTATGGCTCGAGCATAGAAATCGAGGTTTGCAAACGTACCGAAAAACACCCTCCGCTCGAACCAGAATTACAGGTCGCTCTTAATCTGATTCCTGCGCACACCTGGTACGCTGTCCCCGCCGGCGCGCTCACTTTCATGAACGAACGGGGTTCGGATTACCTTGGTCTCCCGAAAGACCACCCTCTCCGGTTCGGCATCGATACCGGCGCAGATTGGGATTCCCATATACCCCTTTTACATCCGGACGACCACGAAGAATCACGTAGAGGCTGGTCGACCTGTCTACGCACGGCCAGCGCCGGTCAGATGAGTTTTCGAGTTCGTAACGCTGAAGGCGGGTATCGCTGGTTCCTCAGTCGCGCGGAACCCGTCCGGGCAAGCGATGGAACTCTACTGTATTGGATCGGCGTCAACGTAGACATTGATGACCGGAAACAGGCAGAGCTCTACCTTGCGGAGGGACAACGCCTTGCGCATACGGGTAGCTGGGCATTCAACGCTGCTGGATTCGACTACTGGTCTCCAGAGTTGTTCCGGATTTATGGCCTCGATCCGAGCGGCAAGGCTCCAACGCTAGACGAGTATATGGCGCTGGTACACTCCGAAGATCGCGAGTTCGTCGCGGAAACCATTCAGAAGATGTTTGCAGAACATCGCGGATTCGACTTCACGAAACGCATTGTGCGGCCGGATGGAGAGATTCGTCGGGTACGTTGCGTTGGCAGCCCGGCGACTCACGCTGGGGCGGTCCAGGAGTTTATCGGTACGGGGATGGACGTCACCGAGCACGAGCTCCTGACTCAGGAACTGGGACGCCGCGAAGCCTACCTGGCCGAAGCCCAAAGACTCAGTCACACAGGCAGCTTCGGGTGGAAACCTGATACGGGCGAGCTTATCTGGTCAGCCGAAACCTATCGCATTTTTGAGTATGACCGAGCGGTTACGCCAACAATAGACTTAGTGGCGCAACGCGTTCATCCAGAGGACCGCGCCGACTTTCAGTCAGTCATTGAACGTGCGTCCCGAGGAGCCTCAGATTTCGAGCATGCCTATCGTTTGTTGCTGCCCGATGGCAGAGTCAAGCATGTCCACGCCCTGGCTCACGCAACACAGGATGCATTCGGCAACCGCGAATTTGTGGGCGCGGTGACTGACATCACGGAACAGAGGCGGGCTGAAGAATCGCTACGGGAAAGTGAGTCCTATCTGGCAGAGGCGCAGAAACTCAGCCACACGGGCAGTTGGGCCTGGAATCCCAATCCCAACAAGGATATCAGGTACTGGTCAGAGGAATGCTATCGCGTGTTGGGTTTCGATCCCGCTGGGCCGGTACCGCGATTCGAAGAATTCTTTCAGAAAATTCACCCAGACGATCAGGCCGCGAGCAGGGAACGGTTCGAGAAAGCGATCCGCGACAAGGCGGATTTTGAACTGGATTACCGAATCGTTCATCCGGACAAAGGAGTCCGGGACATTCACGTCGTAGGCCGTGCGGTCCTCGACCGATCCGGCGATCTGCATGAATTCGTCGGTACGGTGATCGACATCACCGAGCGCAAGCGGGCCGAGGAGGAGCTGCGCGCTAGTGAGAGTAAATATCGCCACTTGGTAGATACAACTCCCGCGTTTGTTCACACCGCTTTACCCAATGGTGAACTCGACTTCCTAAACCGCGGCTGGCTGGAATATGTAGGCGTTCCGCTAACAGATTTGC
>DATMCM010000519.1:0-7030 GCA_035558335.1 Blastocatellia bacterium
TGCGGCTTTGCGTGAAACCGGTTCTGCGGCCGCGCAAGAGAGATCAGTTTCACGCAAAGCCGCAAAGAACAGCAAAGCCTTCTGATGATCGGGCCTCCTTCACGTATAACATGCCCAAACCGGTGTGGGAAGAACGCACTGATGGTGGTATAGTACCCGCTTGCAAGAATGGCCCCGAGCTGGCAGCAACGCCAGCGAACATCGCGTCGGCATAACGCCAGATCCTCGATTAGAAACCTGGAGGCAAGGAACAACGAATGAGCTCTACGCAAATCTCCCCTACCAACAACGGCCACGGGGTCGTCAAGTCGAACGGCCATCTTCACGCCGTCGAAGCCCCGAAGGACGGGGGCAAGCTGATCGTACTCACCGCGCCGCTAACTGAAACCATCGATCACGCCGGCTACTTTATTCAGATGGGAATGGCTTCGATGCCGATCTGGATGGAAGGCGTACTGAATCGCAAGTATCCGAAGTGGCGCGAGGTCGAACACAACGAAGATGGCTCGGCGCGCTTCATGCCGGCGGGCACCCGCGTGCTCGAAGCATCACTTCAGCGTGAATTCAACGCCGAGGACATAGTGTCGTGTCTTCCGGATGACCTGCCAAAGTTTGTCGGACCAAACACCCGCGTGATCGCGGTCTCGACTCACAATCCGCTCGGCGTGACGTTCGCCGCCGGCGTTTATACGTCGATCTTCGGCTCGTCCAAGATGCCTATCAACTCGCACTATGCACGGCAGATGTTTCAGCAAATCAAGTCAAATCCCTATCGAGACAGCTTCAAAGTTATCGTAGGCGGTTCCGGCGGATGGCAGATAATTCAGACGGATATGTACGACGAGCTTGGAATCGATTGCGTAGTCGAAGGACGCAGCGAATCACTGGATACGCTCGCTCTCTTTCATAAGGCTATTCGCGGTGAAGCGCTTCCGCGCGAGATCGACGTCAAACATCCGACGGACCGCAACGGCATTCTTTTCCCCGACAAGCGAACGACGTTTGGCGTAGTCGAGATGACGACCGGTTGCGGCCGCCGTTGCCAGTTCTGCCTGCCTGATTTGAACCCTCAGATCGATCTTCCCAAGGACTCGATCATGAAGGCGGTTCGCGCAAACGTCCGCGAAGGCAACAAGCAGATCTCGCTTGCAACCGAGGACATGTTCATCTGGGGGCAGGTCCATACCGAGACGCCGTTCTACTTCCCCAATCGCGAAGCGCTTATCGATTTGTACTCTGAGATAGTGAATACGCCGGGAGTCGAGCAGCACGTGCTAAGTCACTCGACCATAGCGCCGGCCGTCGTCGATCCGCTGCTGATCAAGAAGCTCTCCGACATACTGTTGCCCAAGAGCCCGATTCACCTTCCTTACCTCAGCTCGCATCCGGAGAAGAAATCCTTGACGCCGCTGATCGGTCTTGAAACCGGATCAGTCTCGATGGCCAAGAAGATCATGCCGAGCAAGGGCGTCCCCTTCTCTATCGAAGACTGGCCCAGCGTCTTGATTCAAGGTTTGACCGTGCTGAACGCAAACAACTGGTTCCCGGCTATGACTCTAATAGTCGGCAACCCGGACGAAACCGACGAAGACGTGATGGCGACGCTCGATTTGATCTATGAAGTCGAGCGGCGCGGGTTGTTCGCGTTCTTTATTCCATCGATCTTCACGCCGCTGCACGACACCCGAATGGAAATGAAGAAAGGCGTGACCGAGACGATGCAGCTGACGCCGCTTCAGTGGCAGCTGATAATGAAGTGCTGGAAGATGAACCTTCGGCCCGGCCAGTACAGTTGGTGGGCGCCTACGGCGTGGCGAGTCGGCGCGATAGCGCTTTGGATGTATAAGCTTCGAAAGCTAAACGGCCCAAACTTCAAGTGGCCATTGTTGATGTTCTCAAGCGCGATGTCCGAGAAGATGATGGGCCGAATGGGCAAGATCTACATGGGCAAGCCAATCAAGGTTAAGACTCGCAAAGAGCTGATCGCCGGGTTGAAGCCGCACTACTTACAGTACTTGCGAGCAGACAACGGCGACCTGCCCGAAGGATTCGAGCCCGCCGCTCGTGCGATGCGGGCGCCGATGGCACTCCCAGTTCTGTCGTGAGCTCGAGTTGCCCGGAACCAATGCGGTCCGGCGACCGGCGCCGAAAGCTAAATCGGATTACATCTTACAAAGAACCATGAGTTGGACGCTCTCGACCCGTAAATAATTCCGACGGCGTTACACAAAACAATGTCAGCTTGCCTGGACGTAGCGCGATGAATGGAACGTTGCTCTTCACGTAAGCGAGAATCTGTCTGCCTGAGACCGTCAAATCTGTGCGGCGTTATCTAAGACGACGGAAAGGCTCTCGCACAACCAACCTCCCTAATCCCAGATAAGGTCTTTGATCCTTTTCCGACAATCGTCGCAACGACGAGCCCACTGGTGGTGGTATGATTGACGGCCGGAGCGCAAACCGATGACCGGGCTCCCTCGAGAGCAAAAACGCAGCATGACGTGATAAGGATGACTTACACAATGCACGCCTTTGAGCACGAACTAAACCAGTCACCGCGACGTCACTCTCCAATCCTCGCCGGAACGCATGACTTAGGCGCGCGACGAAACTGGCACACCCTTCGGTTGCCGGCGAGTGATCCTGACGACTCAAGGGTCCACTTCGGCGCCTCAGCTACCAGTCGCTTTGCTCATGACTTCAGTCGGGTGCCCGTCTCTTCACGGACAGCGACTGCGATGGTGGGTGGGCAATCCCTTCAACGTTCGCCCGGACAGGGTCAAATCGGAATTGGCGACGTTGATGCCGGCACGGTTCCTGACGCTGCACCGGCAAGAGACGCCGGACCGGCATCAGATGCTGGAACAACTCGGGACGCCGGACCCGCTGTTGATCCCGAACCCTCGCCGCCCGAGCAGAAGCCTGATCCAACTAAGGACCCGGATGCTGTAGCCCAGTGTGCCATCGAGAGCCGTACGGCCGTGCACGCGCCGGATGGAACGCCCGACACTCGCACGACGATTGGAGTCTGCGAGACTGTTTTATTCACTATAGGCGGGCAGGTGGCGGACTGGACTTCCAGTTCCGGCTGGCCGCACGCTCGAACTCGTCGAGCGCGTTACGAATGGGCGGCGCCGGAACGACCTGGTACTTCCACGATCACTGCGACCGTTCCAGCCACTGGCCAGACCTGCAGTCTGGACATGAAAGTCGTAGCGCCATCCGGTGTGCGGCACAGAAGCGTTGCCGAGTTGAATTATCCGACGGGTGAGGCTGGCGCCGGAATGCAGTTGACCGTCCACCTTCGTCCAAGAAACGTCAACTTCGGTTGGGTTGCTCAGCGGGAAGACGATGCTGCGGGGGAACGTGTCCGGGGCTACTTCACCACGTACACTGCCGCGGATTTGAGGCACGCCGCGACTCCGGACTTCATTCGAATCGGCTGGGACAACGGTTTGGCGCCCGACGCTGCCGGCAACCCACGAGGGGATACCGCCTCAACGGTTCAAGGCACTTTGCCTTCGCCCTGGGCGGCGGGTTCCTACCGATGGAACATCCCTGTCAGATACCGCTGTTCTAACTCGACCCACAATGGCTTCGTGTTTACTTACGTCCAGCAACGATTCACCATGGAGGCCGATGGCACTATGATTGTCGAAAAAGGGGGTGAGACCGTTGAGCGGACCCCGTAAGCGCGTTGTTGCCCTCGACTTTGACCCCGCCTCTGAGAAGCTTTTTCGAACGGCTGAACGAAAGAGAGCAACACGTCCGAGCAACATCTGCTGCGAGTACGGCGAATCTGCGCTGCGCTTGCTGAGACGACTGAAAAACTCTCTCACGGTGAACCAACCTTTTTCGTCCGCAAAAAGGTATTTGCGATGTTTTCCAACAACCATCATAACGACGGGCATATCGCGGTCGTGGTGGCGGCGCCGCCTGGAGTCCAGACGATGCTGGTTGAAGGCGCGCCGGATAAGTTCTACAAACCTCCGTACGTAGGCGTGCGAGGCTGGGTTGGGCTCGAGCTTGATCACATAAGCGATGAGGAGCTGGCCTTCCATCTGCATGAGGCTTGGAAACTGATCGCACCGAAGAGATTGCTGGCAGGGCTCGAGGCATCTCCCCGCTAAGCAGCTTGTTTCGGGAGGTAAATAGCGACACCAACACAGCGCCAGCTGTTGTCCTAAGCTGCGGTCGTGGAACAGCCTGAGGGCGGGCGGCGTATCTCTGCGAGAGAAGTCCAAAATCAACCGGAGCATCACGAAATCTGCAAGCATGAAACCAGAGGAAAGCAAGAGACCCACCAACCAGGTCGGCGCTGTGGCCGTCAAGCTTCCCGGCATCAGCATCGAGTTCAACGGGCTGTGGGCTTTCATCCCGATAGTGATCTTAGTGGCTCTGCTTACGCTTGCCATCTACTTTATCGGCAGGACGCAGTCACTACTGTGGGTCTCAGCAGTCCTCTGGATTCTATTCATCGGTTATTGGAGCGCGGTTGCTGGAAATGCGGCGGCCACAAAGACTTCGGAATCCGTAGCTTCCCGCCAGTTACATCAACTGTTGATGTATGGAGCACTCGTGCTCGCCTTTGTTCGCGTGCCAGTCCTCGGTAGGAGATGGTTGCCGACGTCGTCGTGGATCATTGTGATTGGACTCGCCGTTCAAGTGATCTCAGCCCTGCTAGCTGTGTGGGCTCGACGGCATCTTGGTCGAAACTGGAGCGGAGCGATAACTGCGAAAGTCGATCACCAACTGATCCGGACCGGTCCGTACCGGCTCGTTCGGCATCCCATCTACAGCGGCATGATCGGCATGTTTCTGGGAACCGCTTTGGTATCGGGCGAGCTTCATGGACTCCTCGCCGTCGTCATTATTGCGATGGCATATTGGCGAAAGACTCGACTCGAGGAACGTCATCTCAGCGCGGTATTTGGCACAGCCTACGATGATTATCGGCGGAAGTCATACGCATTGATCCCTGGTGTGCTGTGAGATGAGGAATTCTCTCAACGCAGCGCGCAACACATCGCACAATGCCAGTTGTTCCTACCAGCAAGGCCTCCCAGCCCGCGAGCAAGTCGGTAGTCGCTCGGCGTCGGTCGCGCATTGTAGCCCTGGTGGAGTCGCTGCCTGAAGCCACGACCAGCGAGTGTGGTAACCAGCACCTGAGCCTTGAAGTAAGAGGCAAGCGATTCGGCTACTATCTCGACAACCATCACAGCGACGGACGCGTCGCAATCAATTGCAAAGCGGAACCCGGAGGAAACCAAACCCTCGCCCAGTTCGCGCCCGAGCGTTTCCACATTCCCGCCTACGTCGGGCCGCGAGGCTGGATAGGGCTTTGGATCGATCTGCCAACGATTGACTGGGACGAGGTTGAGAGCATCATCGTTGATGCCTATCGATTGACGGCGCCCAAGCGACTCGTAATCCAACTCCTCTCGAGCGACCAAAAGCGGCCCGGCTGACAGCCCTAAGCAATAAGACCGCAATAGGAGAAAAGATTCTCAATGTTCACGAAGCACTGATGGCTTCCCTAAGCCCTTATTAACATTTCTTCCATTGCAAGTTGCCTGTTCACGTTTCTCGCGAGCGCGAGCAGTATCTCCTGAAGCTTCTCGCTCCATTCGATGATCTGGGAAATCGTGACGGCGTCCGCAATTCGCTGAAGGCGCTCAGCCACGTCCGCGTTGATCAGTGAGGCGGGCGGTTCCCCCGCTTTCAAGTGGAATACGTCCGAGAGCATCGCGTTCAGGACGTCGAGATGATCCTGGAATTCGTCGCGTTCGAGTTTTCGCCCGAGGTACTCCGCTGCAGACATCAATCGCGCACTATCCCTCGCGAGGGATAATGACTCAAGGAGGTCGACGACTCTTTCGCGCTTCTCGCGGTATTCTTGAAGCTCAATTTCCAGAGCGCGCCCGATGCTGCCGCGCGCGAGACGCGCGATCACCGCGATCTCATCAGCCGGCCGCTTGGTAGTCAGCTTCAAGTGCGATTCGATCTCGGCAGGCGTGAGCGGCGCGAAGCTTAACATCAAACATCGAGATCGAATTGTCTCGAGCAGTGCGTAGGGCTTCGACGTGATCAGGATCAAGAGCGAAGTCTCCGGCGGCTCCTCCAGAGTCTTTAATATCGAACTCGCAGCGTCTTCTCGAAGCCATTCTGCCTCGTCAATCATAAAGACCCGCCGCCGGCCGATGTACGGACGAAACTGCGCCTCGTTTGACATCTGCCGCATTTGGTCGATCTTGATGAATTGACTCTTCGCCTCCTTCTTAAAGTCCGGGTCCCTGCTCTCACGCAGAATGGTTTTCACGTCGGGGTGTTCGTTGCGTTCGATTTTGCGGCAAGCGAGACACGAACCGCAGCCTTCTCCAACAACCGGATTCTCACAGTTGACGGCTTGCGAAAGCGCCAGCGCAAACTGATGCTTGCCCACGCCGTCCGGCCCCGCCAGGATCAATCCCTGACCGATTCGGTCTTCGGCAACCGCGCGCCTGAGCCACTGTTTGATTCGATCGTTTCCGACCAAAGAAGAGAATGACATGCTCGTTCGTTCCGTGTATCGACCTGTTCAGACGTATCTCAAACTTGATTGTAGCAATTTTTCTTTTGAAGCGCCGGGTGCTAACCTACGCGGCAGAATGCTAAGCGACTTTCTCGAGCCAAGGCTCCGAAAATGGAAACGGCTTGAAGAATTGACGACGCGGGTGTCCAGATTCAGGCTGACGGGCCTGTCGGGCGAAGAAGTACGCGAGTTTGGCCGGCTCTATCGGCGAACGGCGGCTGACCTGGCGATCGCCCGCGAAGAGGTGCGCGACCAGCGGCTTGTGAATTATCTGAACCACCTCGTCGCGCGAGCGCACGGAGCAATCTACCGAAGCGAATCTTCAGGCTTCGGTGTCTTCGTCTCGTTCTTTCGATACGAATTTCCGTCGGTATTCAGAAAAACGTTTCGCTACACGGTTATCTCGTTCGCGGTGTTTGCGCTTTCGGCGGCTTTTGCCTATGCCGCGTGCTTCTTCGA
>DATMCM010000520.1:0-3539 GCA_035558335.1 Blastocatellia bacterium
TCCTCGGCGTCGGCCAAGCTCAAGTGCGCAACGAGCAGTCCATACCGCGTCATCCGGCTCTGGCTGTAGCTTCCTATAGCATGTTGTTGTTGGCAGCCTTGAAAAGCTTTGGGCCTGGCCGCACCCGCGACTATCTGGATCAGCCTAAGTGGAGACTGAAGGGTTCTAAGCGAGCATCGCTTCTCGACATCGTGACTAAACTGCGCAGCGAGATAGACGAAGCGTCTGTTTCCCATTTGCTCCCTCAGAACTTCGCTAAAAACCTTGTTCTGTATGCCGATACTTGACACTAAAATGTCCAAACTCCAGGAGCCCGATTCATCGGGCTTTCCCGCAGGGCAAGTGGGCCAGCCCTTTAGGGCTGGTGAAGGGTCGCGACAAACCAGGTCAGCGCGCTTTAGCGTGCTTCTATGGAATGGCTTTAGCCTTCAAGATGCGTTGGCTAAAGCTCGAATGAGAAGCCCGTTGAAACGGGCTCAACGAGACCTGCACGGCCGTGAACCAGCCGTAAAACGGCTGGCCTATTTGCCTTCGGAAGCCGCGTGAACGCGGCTGCTGGCCTGTTTGCCTTCGGAACACGGCTGCTGGCCTGTTTGCCTTCGGAACACGGCTGCTGGCCTATTTTGCCTTCGGAAGCCGCGTGAACGCGGCTGCTGGCCTATTGCCTTCTGAAAGCCGCGTGAACGCGGCTGGAAATGAGATGCACTCCGCTGCTGGCCGCTGCGCGAAATACTGACGCGCACACATTTCCAGGTCCGAGCTTGAGGCCGATTCTAGCGCGTGATATATTCTGCGCGATTCAAACCCAGAAGAGGAACTTGGGATGAAGTTTAAAGCGCACATAATGGACGCCGCAGGAATCACTCGTGCGTTGTCACGGCTCGCGTCGGAGATAGTCGAGCGCAATCGTGGAACCAAGGATTTGCTTCTGGTGGGTATTCGAAGGCGAGGGGTTCCGCTCGCCGAAAGAATCGCCGACAAGATCCAGCAGCTCGAAGGCCAGCGGCCGGCAACCGGACAGCTTGACATCACTCTTTATCGAGACGACCTCTCGACCGTCGGCCCGAGACCGGTTGTAAACAAAACCGACATACCTTCCGATGTTACCGACAGCGCGATAGTTCTTGTGGACGATGTTCTTTACACAGGACGAACGGTGCGGGCGGCGCTCGATGAGCTTGTCGATTTCGGCCGTCCACGGATAGTCGAACTGGCGGTGCTGATCGATCGGGGTCATCGCGAGTTGCCGATACAAGCCGACTATGTCGGCAAGCAAGTGCAGACCACCGACAGCGAGATCGTCAAGGTTATGCTCAAGGATTACGACGAAGAAGAACAAGTCATTGTTGTTGAGAATGAGTGAAGAGTCCGTAGTCAGTAGTCCGTAGTCAGTAGCACGTGGAGTGATGTTTTCAGAAGCCCGCCCCGACTATTGGCTACCAGCTACTGACTACGGACTACGGACTACTGACCACTGGCAAAGTTGGCGTTTAATAAGAAAGATCTTCTAGGTATCCGAGAACTTTCAGTCGAGGATATCAACACCATCCTCGACACGGCCGAGTCGTTCAAAGAGGTTTCCGCTCGCGCGATCAAAAAAGTCCCCGCCCTTCGTGGCAAGACGGTAATCAATCTCTTCTTCGAAGCGTCCACGCGTACTCGCACGTCGTTCGAGATTGCCGCAAAGCGCCTCTCGGCGGACGCGATCAATATCTCCGCTTCGACTTCGTCGGTCAGCAAGGGCGAATCGCTGATCGACACCGCCCAGAACCTTCAAGCGATGGCCCCGGACGCGATCGTCATCCGTCACCCGTCGCCCGGCGTGCCCCATCAGCTTTCGCGGATGGTGAACGCTTCGATCATCAACGGAGGCGACGGCGCGCACGAGCATCCCACTCAAGCTCTGCTTGACGCGTTTACGATTCGCGAACACAAGCGGCGAATCGGGGGACTTCAAGTTGCAATCGTCGGCGACATCATGCACAGCCGCGTCGCGCGCTCGAACGTTCACTTACTCAGCAAGCTCGGCGCTCACGTGCGGATTGGAGGGCCGAGAACCCTGATCCCAATCGGTTACGACAAGTTGATCGACAACTCCGAGGGCTCGCTAACCGTTTGCGATCACATCGACGAGGCCATCGCGGGAAGCGACGTGGTGATGATGCTTCGAATTCAGCGCGAGCGAATGACCGATGCGTTTTTTCCTTCGCTTAAGGAGTATTCGATCCAGTACGGGCTCACGTTGCGACGCCTGGAGCTTGCGGCGAACGATTGCATAGTGATGCATCCGGGGCCAGTCAATCGCGGAATCGAGATCAGCTCCGAAGTCGTGGACAGCGCCCGGTCGCTGATACTCGATCAAGTGACAAACGGGGTGGCGGTGCGAATGGCGATTCTGTTCCTGCTTATCGGGACTGAAGGACAGTGACGCGAAATGTAGCGCAAGCTGCCAGCTTGCGGATTTGTCTGAAAGGGACATTCGCCGCCATTCTATTAGACGAGCCGCAAGCTGCCAGCTTGCGGATTTGTCTGAAAGGGACATTCGCCGCGATTCTATTGGACGAGCCGCAAGCTGGCAGCTTGCGCTACCTGGAGGGGCAGTGAAGCTGGTAATCAAAGGCGGGCGAATCATCGATCCGTCGCAGCAACTGGACCGAACCGCAGACCTGCTTGTGGAAGACGGCCGCGTGAAGGCGATCGAGGATTCGGTGTCGTCCGAAGGCGCAGACGTTTTCGACGCCAGCGGCTTGATCGTCGCGCCGGGGTTCATCGACCTTCACGTCCACCTCCGCGAGCCAGGCGAGGAGTTCAAAGAGACCATCGCGTCCGGCGCGGCGGCGGCCGTAGCGGGCGGGTTCACTTCGATTTGCGCGATGCCCAACACAAAGCCGGTGAACGACAATGCGTCGGTTACTCGGTTCATCATCGAGAAAGCCCGTGAAGCGCAGCTTGCGCGCGTTTACCCGGTTGGCGCGATCACTCGCGAGTCCAAGGGCGTAGAGCTCGCCGAGATCGCCGAGATGAAGGCAGCCGGCGCCGTTGCGGTGTCCGACGACGGACGTCCGGTGATGGATTCGCAGGTGATGCGCCACGCAATGGAGTATGCGCGCGACCACGGGATCGTGATTGTCGATCACTGCCAGGACTTGCATTTGGCCGCCGGCGGCGTGATGAACGAGGGCCGCTACTCGACCTTGCTTGGATTGAAGGGGATGAGCTTCTCCGCCGAGGACAGTCACGTAGCCCGCGACATCATGCTTGCCGAGCTAACCGGGGCGCGAGTTCACATCGCGCACATTTCGACGGCGGGTTCGATCGAAATGGTGCGTCGTGCCAAGAGGCAGGGGCTTGCAGTCACCTGTGAAGTGACTCCCCATCACCTTGCTTTGACTGATGCCACGGTCGTGGGCTTTGATACAAACACCAAGATGAATCCGCCCCTCAGGTCCGAAGAAGACCGCGCCGCTTTGATCGAGGCCGTCCGAGACGGGACGATCGATGCGATCGCCACCGACCATGCGCCTCATCACTCGGATGAG
>DATMCM010000521.1:0-4287 GCA_035558335.1 Blastocatellia bacterium
AGTGGTTGAATGTTTGTAGGATTCGTCCGGAGGTCAGTTCTTCAGGCGCTGCGGTAACCGCGTAGCGGTGTCCTATCGATAGTTTGCATGGTTCAGGGTCCTCTGGGCCGCGTAGCGGTTACCTATTGACCTTGTCATGTATTCTGGTTTTACGCAGGTAACCGCTACGCGGCCCACGGTTATCGCCAATCTGCAAACTATCGATAGGACACCGCTACGCGGTTACCGCTGTTGCGATATTGGAGTTTGTCGAGCGAAATGCTACGCGGTTACCGCTGTCGCGGTATTGGAGTTTGTCGGAGCGAAATGTCCAAAATCCGAGGCCGCACAGCCGCCACCTATCGATAGGTCATGGTGATGATCAAGCGCCGGGCGGCATAGCGGCCACGCAACCACGAAGTGGTCGAATGTTTGTAGGATTCGCCGGAGGTCAGTTCTTCAGAGGCGCTCGGTAACCGCGTAGCGGTGTCCTATCGATAGTTTGCATGGTTCAGGGTACTCTGGGCCGCGTAGCGGTTACCTATTGACCTTGTCATGTATTCTGGTTTTACGCAGGTAACCGCTACGCGGCCCACGGCTATCGCCAATCTGCAAACTATCGATAGGTAACCGCTACGCGGTTACCGCTGTTGCGGTATTGGAGTTTGTCGAGCGAAATGCTACGCGGATACCGCTGTTGCGGTATTGGAGAGAGTCAATGGTGTTTTTACTCACGACAAGAGCATTTTACCGGTTGGCGGTAGCATTCTTGAGTTGATTTATCCGATCGCGAATCGCTGATGTAAAACAACTGACTTCCGCTTCGGTTGCGCCGCTGGCTTTCAGCCCATCCCGAAGCTGGTCGTCACGCACGCGTCCTAAGGTGTTGAGCAGCCAGGCTACATCGCTAACACTGATTCCTTCGCGCATTTCGCTTTTGTGCTTCCCGTCGTAACCGAACTCGACAATGCCGCGCTTCGATTCGGTGATGAACTTTTTGGTCTGACTGGCATAGCCGTCGCAGTCCCATTTTTCACGGCTCAAGACGCCGCCCCACTTGCCCATCGAGGCGCCCCAGTCGGTGACAACGTATCGCGTCTCGCCGGTGTTCCTGTCCTTGAAGATTGCGGTATTCGACGAGCCATCGCCCTGATCCTTCGGGTCCCAGTTTGATACCAGCATTATCACGATTTTCAAACCGTCGAGCTCCTTCGTGCCTACAAAAGGATTCTTGTTCCAACTCCAGCTCTTATCGTCTTGCAGCTTGTCTATGCCTTTCTGTCTCAACTCAAAGCGCGCTTCGGTAAAACTCCCGTTGGAACTGACATACTTCTTTGCTCGATGAAGCCCGGAGGCGCCAGTGATCTTTCCCGATTCGAGGAAATAGGTGGGCTCGACGTAGTACCCGGCTGCCCAGGCCATCCGCGACGCAAAGACTTCTCCGTGCACTTCCGATCCCCACTTCACGCTCCACGTTCTGCCCGCTGCATCCTTCACTTTTATCTTCGGGTTGGTGCCTCCGGTGTCTTCCTCGACGAATGTGAACGGCGGCTTTGGAGTCTTCTTGACGCCTCCCGGCCCGGCTGCGAAATCCATCGACTCTACGTCGCCCGGGTCGTGCCATATTGTCGGCGCGGACACCCGGCGCGCTCGCGTCTTCTGAGCGGAATGGGCCGATGGTGGCAAGGCTGCCAGCGACATTGCGCAAGCAAGAACGAGAGAGGGTGCTATCCGAACCGCTAGTTTGTACATTGAATTCTCTCCGAAAGTTGTTATCCGTTTGCGACTTCAGGACTTCTGGTTGAACCGCTGAACCGCAAGGTGCTAATTAAGAGCCATCGCTGAGTTGAACTCCAAGCGTCGCCTCTACCCACTAACGCTGCGTCACCGTCACAGCCGAGCGCAAGCGAAAAGTCAATTGCGACTCGCCGGGAATGGTTGCCGGGTCTCCGCGAGTCGACAAAACCACGGCTGTTCCCGCGCCGCCCCCGATGCCCGCGCCGATTGCCGCGCCCTTCTTGCCGCCCGCAATCGCGCCGATCAACGCGCCAACACCAGCGCCTCCGCCGATCTTGGCGGCGTCCTTCTTCTTCGTTGCCTTTGCTTTTTTGGTGAACGAGCTGGTCGCAAGCTCGATCCGGCGTCCGTCGGCGAGCTCCAATCGCCTAACGACCAGCGTCAACGAAGCGACGCCCTTTACCTTTCCGCCGGGATCGGAATTGCTGACGACGCCGTCGACCGTCGCGCCCCGCTTCGCGATCACCCAATCCTTATCCACAATCGCGCTGGCCAGAGTCCCGACAAACGAGTCCCCGGACTTGTTGGTCTTTGTTGAGAGAGAGCTTGTGGTGTAGATCGATATCGGGCGGCCAGCCGACAGGGTGTATGTGCGGGGCGGTGGTGGCGGCGGTGCTGGTGGCGGCGGCGCCTCCGCGGCAGGAGTTGTCGCACCCGGCTGTGCTGAGCTTCCGCCCTCGGCAGGTTTGGCTTCGCCCGTGGACGGGTTTGAAGCACCAGGCTGCTCCGGCGAGGGCTGGCTCGCGGAAGCGGATTGTCCACCGGAGTTGGAGTTGTTGGTGGCGGGGGAAGTATTGGATGTGGCCTTCTCCCCTCCCGAGGGGCGCGAACAGCCTGCCTGCGCGAGAAACAGCGCGGCCACAGTTAGACTCGCCATTAGAGACGCGATAAGTCTGTGTTTCATAGCGCTTGCTCTAAACTCTTCAGATGGTGTCCCGGCTCTGCGAAGCTTGTCTATATCTCTTGCTGGATCGCAGCAGGAAGTCGGAACTACTTCTCGTTTGTCACATCGCTTCTCAATAGCGTTGCGGCTGCCTGCCGCTCGCTCAAGCCCAACAATATTTCCTCTCAACTGATAGTGCAAGCTGGCCCGAGAGTTTGAGGAGAGTGATGGCATCAGGTTGTTCGCCCATCTTTTTGGGTTGTCGTTGCGGTCAGGTCCAAAGCATGTCAGGCTCACCTAAGCGTTAATCAGCCTTTTTTCGGTTCGGAGCCAGAATGAGCCTTGTAAGCACACTGGCACTCGCGATGGGAGCTTCGTAGGTGTCAGGAATCAATCTGTACGCCGCAGTCGCGACCCTGGGTCTGCTGGGACGATTCGCCCATCTGAACTTGCCAGGCGACCTCGGGATAGTGACGAACTGGTGGGTGATCGGGGTTGCGCTCGGAATGTACGTGATCGAGTTCTTCGCCGACAAAGTCCCGCTGATCGACAGCGCGTGGGACGCCGTGCATACCTTCATCCGCGTTCCTGCTGGTGCGGTGCTTGCGGCCGCAACATTCGGCGACTTCGATAGAGGCGTGCAGGTGATTGCGTTTCTAGTTGGAGGCGGACTCGCGTTCAGCTCTCACGGGACCAAAGCCGCGACGCGAGCTGCGATCAACACCAGCCCCGAGCCAGTTTCGAATATTGCCGCCAGCTTCGCGGAAGATGTCGTGGCTGTGGGTTCGATTGTGCTTGCGTGGTTCTATCCGATCGTTGTGATTGTGATAATCGTGATCGCAGTCATCGCCTCAATCGTCCTGGTGCCTCGGATCATCAGGTACATGCGCAGCTCGTTTGCTCGACTCCGGAAGCTTGTTGGGTAATAAAACAACGGGATCGAGTTTCTACTTTCGGATCTTACGTTCGACCTGCTGAAGAAACAGCCGAATCTGCGCGCTTCTTTCGCGAACCGCGGCGGATTGAGTGCTCGCTTTGTTATCGCCGCGTTCTTCATTCTCATCGTCCTCGTAATCATACGGGGCGTCATCGTAGCTCTCAGCAAGCGCGCTGATGCGGTTGTCTTTCAATAGTTCGGCGACGACCTGGACGATTGTGTTCGCAGAGTGCGGCGGATTGTTTTCAGTTCGACGGAGCCGCGACACGAGAAACGGAATCAGCCTCGGATCGTGGAAGTCTTTGACAAGCTCAATAAGCTGCTCGTCGCCCTCGGTGATCTGTTCAGTGTCGAGCAAAGCGGTCATCAAGCGCTCCTTCTGATCAGCCGTGAGCAGCGCCGCCAATGACGCGCGAGCTCCCAAGTCCTGAGCCTCGGTGACAGGCTCCACAGTTGACTCTTTTTGGGCTGGGTCGGCGCTTCCATCCTCGAAGGTCTCTTCAGAAGAATCCGACTCTTCCGAGTCGGCGTCAGCATCGTCCTGCGTGCACTTGGCCCGTAGTTCCCAGGCGCTCATAGCCAGTTCGAAAGCGCCTTCCCACCTGGTAGCAGGATTTTCGGCGCAGCGAACCAGCCATTCGACCAGCTCTTCCTGGTTGGGCTTTTCTTCTTGTGAGAGTTGAGCAAGTTC
>DATMCM010000522.1:0-29483 GCA_035558335.1 Blastocatellia bacterium
GCGGTGACGGTCAAGGGCGGAGAGAGCTTCGAGGCGGGCGAGGTGGCGGCGCTTTTCGAGTTTCGTGCGGGGAATAGTATTCTGGCATAGCGCCGTTCGCGGTGACCCGGGACGGGCAACGATTCCTCATCAATGCCGTTGCCGAGAGCCAAACGGCGACCCCGCTAACGATGGTAGTCAACTGGACCGCGGAGTTGAAGCAGTGACAACGATTGGCACCGGCACTCGTCTTGGTCCATACGAAATCCTTGCCATCCTCGGCGCGGGCGGGATGGGAGAAGTCTACCGCGCACGCGATACTCGACTGGGTCGTGATGTTGCCATCAAAGTTCTACCTTCTTCATTCTCAGACGATGAACAGCGCCTGCATCGTTTTGAACAGGAAGCGTGCGCCGCGGGCGCTTTGAACCATCCGAATATTCTGGCCATCCATGACTTTGGTAAACAAGACGGCTCGCCTTATGTCGTCTCTGAGCTTTTGGAAGGTGAGACCCTGCGTGAACGAATGGGTGGGACAGCTCTGCCGCAGCGAAAAGCTATTGAATACGCCTTGCAAATCGCGCGCGGACTTGCGGCTGCTCACGAAAAAGGGATCGTCCATCGCGACCTGAAACCGGAGAACATCTTCGTCACCAAAGATGGCCGAGTAAAGATTCTCGATTTCGGATTGGCCAAGCTGACAGAGCCCGCTGCTGCACAAGCGCAAACAGATATTCCAACCAGACGAATCGATACCGATCCAGGAATGGTCATTGGTACGGTCGGTTACATGTCGCCGGAGCAAGTGCGCGGTCGTCCGGTAGATCATCGCGCGGACATCTTCTCGTTCGGGGCGATCCTTTACGAAATGCTCACTGGCAAACGTGCATTCCATGGTGAAACGCCGGCCGAGACTATGAGCGCAATCCTCAGAGAAGATCCTCCTGATCTTTCGGAGAGCAATAAGAACGTGGCGCCAGCGCTCGAGCGTGTAGTGCGGCATTGCCTGGAGAAGAATCCAGAGGAGCGATTCCATTCTGCGAGCGATCTTGCGTTCGCTATCGAGGCGTTGTCCGGAACGACTCCAACATCGATCCAGACAGGAGCCATGCCAGCGCTCGGGTCACGATGGATGAAGCGACGCGAGTTGCTCGCCTGGATCGTGGCGTCGGCTGCGGTGCTGGCGACGCTGGCTCTGGCCCTCGCATACCTGGAGCGCACTCGAGTTGACGTCCGCGCCGTGCGCTCGTTCATTCTTCCCCCGGAAAAGTCGACCTTCAATTTCGGCGGCAGAACGGGAGGAAGCATCTCCCTCTCACCCGATGGCCGTCGCCTGGCTTTCGTCGCAGCGACAGCAGGGGGCGGGAATCTTCTCTGGGTTCGTTCCCTCGATGCGCTCTCGGCGCAGGCGCTCGCAGGCACTGAGGGCGCCACTTATCCGTTCTGGTCGCCGGACAGCCGTTCCGTGGGGTTTTTTGCGCAGGGCAAGCTCAAAAAAATTGACGCTGCCGGCGGTCCGGCGCTCACGTTGTCCGACGCGCCTCAGGGTCGTGGCGGCACCTGGAACCGCGACGGGGTGATCGTTTTCTCCCCCGATATTTCCGGTCCGCTACACCGGGTATCCGCCTCGGGCGGCGCTTCAAGCCCGGTCACTAACCTCGATGAGACGCTAGGTGATGTATCCCATCGCTGGCCCACGTTCCTGCCAGACGGCACGCACTTCATTTATGTAGGTGGGATCAGAGGCTTCGACCAAGGCACAGTGGCTTATCTTGCTTCCCTTGAGTCGAAGGAGAGCAAGCAGGTGCTGCGCGCCAGTTCAAATGTGGAGTACGCTCAGGGATATCTGGTCTATCTGCGCGGGGGTACACTAATGGCTCAGCCGTTCGATGCCAACCGCCTCCAGACGGCGGGCGAAGCGTTCCCGATCGCCGAACAGGTTCAACGCATCGGATTCGCCGGACCACAAAGCCTGACCGCAGGAGTCTTTTCCGTCTCGGAGAACGGCGTCCTGGCTTACCAGATGGGCAAAGCGACGGGTGCCGTGCAGCTCGCCTGGTTCGATCGCAGCGGCAAGCAGCTCGGCGTGCTCGGCGATCAGGCTGATTATAGAAATGTCCGCCTTTCACCTGACGGGAAGAGGGCTTCGGTGGTCATCATCGACTCTCAGAGCGGGCGTGCAGATATTTGGATCTACGAAGTTGCTAGTGACCGGAGGACACGCTTTACGTTCGATCCGGCGGAAGAGCGAGCGGCGGCGTGGACGCCAGATGGGAGCCGCGTTGCTTTTTCCTCAAACCGCCAAGGCCATTTTGATATTTATCAAAAAGATTCAAGCGGCGCGGGCAGCGAGGAGCTGCTCCTGGCATCGGACGTCGACAAATTTCCGACCAGTTTTTCCACCGATGGTCGGTTTCTTCTCTATTGGGCCAACGGTCTCATGACAGGGGCTGATTTGTGGATCCTGCCGCTTTCGGGTGACCGCAAGCCGTTTCCGTTTTTGCAGACCGAGTCCCAGGAAGGCAACGGAGTGTTTTCCCCCGACGGGCGATGGGTCGCTTACTTCTCGAGCGAGTCTGGCAATGTCGAGCTTTATGTAGCTCCCTTCCCCGGTCCTGGCGGCAAGCGGCAGGTGTCCACTTCGGGCGCTAACACGCCGGCTAAATGGCGAAAGGACGGCAAAGAGATTTTCTACCTGGCACCCGACGACAAGCTGATGGCAGCGGAAGTTAACGGTCAGGGGGCGACCCTGGAGGTCGGAGCAGTGCGGCCGCTTTTCGAGATACGTAGAGGTGGGCCCGGCTACGTTTACGACGTGACGGCCGACGGCCAGCGCTTCCTGGTCAATACTGCCGTGGAACAAAAGGAGCCGTCGGCGCCCATCACCCTGGTTGTCAACTGGACGGCTGATCTAAAGAAGTAGAGCGGAGCCAAACCACCTTTCGTCAAGAACCGCTTACTGCATCCGCTGTCGATAGCTCTCGCGTTTCCTCGCGCTCGGTCAATCCTCTCTGTGGCGCTTTGGGCGTTCGCGGGCACCGAGCCGGCTGCGGTTGTGTCAGCACCTTAAGCGTGTCGGAAGCGCAACCTTGACGATCAGCTCATCCCGCTACTACTGCGGGTACGTAATAGTCACCATGATCTCGGTTTCAGCCGTTCCCGGGGTGATAGGACAGTCTCTGTTTATACAAAAATATAGATCCCCGAGCGCGCCTCCGATCTGGTTTGTGGAGCAACCGCCTGGTCACGTGAGATAGAGGTCTCGGGAGGTTCGGACCTAACCCTTACTGCGGCGCTAAAGAAGAGAGAGTAGACCCAACTCGACAATGGATCTGTTGTAACAGGTTGTGTGGCATAGGGCGCTACTCAGCTTGTCATGACGGTCTGCGTGGGAGGGGCGGAGAGTGTAAGTACATCGACCGAACGAAGAGGTAAGATCTAAAGTGCGCCCGGCACGACTCGAACGTGCGACCTTTTGCTTCGTAGGCAAACGCTCTATCCGGCTGAGCTACGGGCGCATACTTACTAATGGCTTTTAGCCTCTCATGTCAAAGCCGGATTATCGCAGACGCTTTCAAACAGTGTCAAACTTAGACTTGTACCTTCATCCCGTAGACAACGCGATGTGTCACAGACACGACGAGACATCTCACATACAGACGACGACATCTTCCGACTGCAGACGCTTGTCTCCGGCCGACCTGAAATGCTAGAAGACGCATTATGCGTTCGCGAGCGAGCCACGATGCTGCCGTCACGATCCACGACGCGGCTGACAGCGTTCCTTATGTTATTCAGAATCTCAGGGCCGTTTACGGCAAGCCGAAGCGTGACCGCGGGCTCGATCCGCTCGATGTGTTGATCGGGACAATCCTCTCGCAGGCTACTTCAGATACGAACAGCTATCGCGCTTTCGAGAGCCTGAAGCGCCGTTTTCCGACGTGGGAGGAGGCGCGACGAGCGCGCGTCACTTCAATCGAAGCCGCGATACGTTCGGGAGGACTCGCGCGGCAGAAGTCGAAAAGGATCAAGGACCTGCTTAACGAAATCCAGCGGCAGCGCGGATCGCTCGATCTTTCGTTCTTGAAAAGCGCGCCGCTCGATGAAGCAAGACAGTTTCTCGCAAGCTTCAAGGGTATAGGCCCGAAGACCGTCGCTTGCACTTTGTTGTTCGCTTGCAACCGTCCCGTCTTTCCAGTCGATACGCACATCTTTCGCATCGCTCGACGGCTGGCCTTGATTCCGGAACGGTGCTCGGACGAGCAAGCTCACCGGTTGATGGAGCAGATCATTCCCCGCGACCGTTACTTCGAAGCTCACATCAACTTGATTCGACACGGTCGAAAGGTGTGCCGTCCGCAAAATCCGCGCTGTAAAGAATGCTCGCTGGTCGAGTACTGCCGCTACTACGAAACGCAGTCGAGGCGCATGCATTAGTCTGTCCCATGCTCTTTCTGAGCCGTCACGACACGGACGCAAAGCACTTGCTCGCTTGCCTTCATGCCGGTGCTGTTTTAGAAGTCTTACATAAACCTATGTGCGGAAGATTCGTCAGAAAGCTCTATGCAGAAACGATAGCGGACGAGTTCGATGTCGATGAAGTCGAAGCGGAACTCGCGCCCAGTTACAACGTAGCGCCGTCTCAACAGGTCGCGGTGGTAGTGATCGGCGAGAAGAAAAGGCTGGTCGCTATGAAGTGGGGGCTCATCCCTGCGTGGTCTGACGATCCCTCGATCGGCAACCGCTTGATCAACGCCCGAGCGGAAACGGTGGCCGAGAAACCCAGCTTTAGAGAAGCGTTTATGCGGCAACGTTGTCTGGTGATCGCCGATGGCTTCTACGAGTGGCAGAAGCACGGCCGCTCGAGGCAGCCTTACTTCATCCATCTAAGAGGCGAGCGGCCTTTCGGTTTTGCCGGTCTATACGATCTGTGGACGTCTCCAGAAGGTGAACTGATCAAGACCTGCACGATCATCACCACCGAGCCAAATGAGATCATGAGGACGCTGCACGACCGGATGCCTGTGATCCTCCCAAAGCAGTTCGAAGACGTGTGGCTTGACCCTTACAATGCTGACCACGCTTCGCTGATTCAGATGCTTGCGCCTTACTCGAACAATGAGATGGGAATGCATACCGTCTCGCCGCTCGTGAATTCGACCGCGAATGATTCCCCGGAGTGCATAGCGCCGGCGGCTCCTTCAGGCCAGCTCGCGTTGTGGTGATCTAATACTGAAACCACAGCTGGGTCGCTCGGCAATACCATCGCGGGAATTTTGGGTGATAACCGCATAGCGGTTACCTATCGATAGACGGCGGCTACGCTTCTCGGGTCTGGCCGCGTAGCGGTTACCTATCGATAGAGGCGGCTACGCTTCTCGGGTCGTGGCCGCGTAGCGGTTACCTATCGATAGACGGCAGATACGTGCACTGGTGTTCAGGTAACCGCTATGCGGCCCGTCCGTGGATCCGTTCCGGTATCTATCGATAGGTAACCGCTATGCGGTCAGAGAGTCCGCTACGCTGGCCAATCCCCCAAACCTGTTACCGTCGGGGAATTCCAGCAGCTCTTCGCTGAATTCGCTTCAGGGATTTGCTCCAGGGATACGCCCGGATTCACCAAGAGGTGCTTGCCCGCGTGTCGTTGTGCTAGACTTCTGCACTTATGAATCCGACGCGAGAGATGACAATAGGCAACTTTGTTATTGCGCCAAACCTCGTGCTGGCACCGATGGCGGGCGTGACCGACTCGTCGTTTCGGCGGCTGATCAAGGAACTGGGCGGCGTCGGCTTGATAGTGACCGAGTTCATCTCGGTGGAAGCCATCACTCGCGGCAACATGCGAACTCACCGCATGATGAAGTTCCTGCCCGAGGAGCGCCCGCTTTCGATTCAGATCTTCGGTCACAACGAAGAACGAATGGCCGCCGCAGCCGAGATCATAGAGCAGAGCGGCGCGGATATTGTTGACATAAACTGCGGTTGCCCAGCTAAGAAAGTAGTCAACGGAGGCGGCGGGTCGTCTCTGCTTCGCGATCTGCCTCAGCTCGAGAAGATTCTGCGCCGGGTGCGTCGCGCGATCTCGATCCCGTTGACGATGAAGATTCGCACCGGTTGGGATGACTCGTCGATCAACGCCGTCGAGGTTGCGCGAATCATCGAAGATTGCGGCGGCGACATGGTTGCGATTCACGGGCGCACGAGAATGCAGGGCTACAGCGGACGCGCCGACTGGGAGACGATCGCGGCGGTGAAGCGAGCTGTCTCGATTCCGGTGACAGGCTGCGGCGACGTTACGACTCCCGAGCAAGCGATCGATCGCCTGAACGAGACGGGCGTGAATGCGGTGATGATCGGGCGCGGCGCGATCGCCAACCCCTGGATCTTTCGGCAGACCGCGGAGCTGATGCTCGGCGAAACGCCTTATCAACCGCCGCTTGAAGAGAAGCAGCGAGTGCTTCATCGCTTTCATGAGTTAATGCGCGACGAGATGCCGGAGAAAGGGCTGACCGGGAAGCTCAAGCAGATGTGCGGATACTTCACTCATGGGCTTGCGGGCGGCGCGAGGCTTCGCGAGCGAGTATTTCACTCGCAAACGGTTCAGCAGATCTACGATCAGATCGACGAGTACTTCGCTTCGATGATCGCCCGGGGAGTTCCGCCTGATGCCCTGACACGAGAAGAGCGAGAGTTCGTCGATCCAAATCCTCGAGATCCGAAGTACTCGGAGTTCACAACAACTGCGTCCGTTCAGGTATGATCGGACGCGTCATGCGGCGGCGAGCTTCGTGATATAATCCACGCGCCGCGAGCGTCGAAGCTACGAACCGGAGCAGGACCATGCAATCGCCCCAGCCTGGCTACGCCAATATGCACGTCAAGGGTGGCCTGCTTCGAGCCCGACTCTTGTTCGTAGTCCTGAACCACGGAGCCGATGTATGGGCGCGAGTGCTTTCGTCCATCCGTGACGAAGAGCGCCGTTCGCTTCAAGAGATCGATATCGACAGTTGGTATCCGCTGCTTACGCTCGATCATGTCGA
Source organism: Blastocatellia bacterium (assembly GCA_035558335.1). Classification (GTDB taxonomy): domain Bacteria; phylum Acidobacteriota; class Blastocatellia; order UBA7656; family UBA7656; genus Onstottus_B. The sequence goes on from DATMCM010000522.1 coordinate 7,020, forward strand.
CCAAGCCATAGCGAAAGAGCTGGGCGGCGACGACGAGAAGGTGTTTGACAGTTTGGGCGAGTTCTCGGCGACGTCGGCTCTCTCCGGCCCATACAGCAGCCTGGTGAATCCGGACATCCACAGCTTCCTTTCGCAATCGGCATTGATTCATCACGCCTATCAAGATTTTGGCTCTGCTTCGTATGGACCGCTGAGCGATACCAGCGGACTGCTGACGATCAACTACGACACCCCGCCGCCGCCGAGCTTTTGCCCGAGCGGATCGGCTTATTTTCGTCACGCGGTCGAACTATGCGGCGCGCGCTCGGCTCGAATCACGCATACCCGCTGCCGCGCACGCGGCGACTCGGTATGCGAGTTCTACGTCACCTGGCAGCCGTAAACCACCCTTCGAATCGGAGAACAATGAGCACATCGAGCACAGCAATGAGTAACAACGGTGAACCTTTGTTTGAAGCCTTTTTGAACAAGCACAACGGTCAGGCGTGGGGCGAAATCATCGACGCGCTCGAGCCTTACATCCACGAGGTCGACCGGGCCGCCACTCGAATCTGGTTCTTCTTTTTCCCGCTCTCGCTCGCCCGCGCGTTGCAGCAGGCCGAAGATCCCGAGCAACTCGCGCGTAAGCTGCTGCTCAACGGGCGCTATCTACTCAAAGACCAGATCGATTCGTCACATACTTTCCTCTACGGCCACCGTTACTGGCCCGAAGCGAAATCAGCGGTCGCAACGCTGGCGGCTTCGTCCGGCGCGCCCGCAAGCCTCGACCTCGCCGCGCAGATACGAGACGTCGCCCGCGAGGTCGCCACTCGACTCAAAGTCGATGAGTCTTTACTGGTGGGCATCACCGCGGTTGCGTTTATGACCCTGCAACAAGTCGGCGCGTCGGCATTCAAAGCTTCCACAGCAGTCCTGAAGAAAGCCGGTGCGAAAACGCCGCAACAGATACTCAGCGAACGCGCGCACGATGACAAGCAGGGTCTGTTCAGTTTTCTCAAGCCGGACAAGATCTTCACCGTCACATTCGATGAACACGATCCCGAAGCTCGCTTCAAGCTGATCAGCTCACAACACGTCACAACCGCCGCGGCGCAAGACAAGCGCGAGTATCACTCGCGCGAACCGCGCTGCATCGTCGGCGAAGGCCCGATACCGGTCGAGTGCCGGTCGGCTTCGTGCGGTACGTGCTGGGTGGGTGTGCTGGGCGGCGCCGAGAAGCTTTCAGAAGTTCCCGAACTGGAGGGGCGGCGAATCAAGGAGTTCGGCTATATCGACACTGAAGATCCGAAGCCGCTGATCAGACTTGCGTGTCAGGCTCAGGCATTCGGCGCAGTATCGATTGTCATCCCACCGTGGAACGGAGTGTTTGGCAAGTTCTTCAGCGGCTACAGGAGCTTGCTCGAAGAAGCGGAGCTCTCGGACAGTTGATTCCTATGCGCGTCCTGGTGATAGGCGGAACGGGTTTTATCGGAAAGCACGTTGTTCGGCGGCTGATCGAGGCGGGCCACACGGTGACTGTCTTTCACCGCGGTGAAACAACTACCGATCTTCCAGCTGAAGTGAGACATATCACCGGTGATCGCAGCCGTCTGGCTTCCTTTTCGACAGAGTTAAGACACGTCGAGCCGGACGTCGCGCTCGACATGATCTGTTACAACGAACAAGAAGCGACGGACCTGGTGAGCGCCGTGAAGCCAGTGTGCGAGCGCATCGTTGTCGCGAGCAGCATGGACGTATATCGAAGCTACGGCCGGCTGCTTGGTTTAGAATCGGGTCCTCCGGATCCCCAGCCAATGAACGAAGATTCGCCGCTCAGGGAGAGCCGTTACCCATACCGCGCGATCTCGAAGTCGCCACAGGACTTCGCCGCCACATACGACAAGATATTAGTCGAACGAATCGTGAACCACGCCGCGGGGTCGCGGGCCACGATTCTGAGGCTGCCAGCAGTATACGGGCCCGGAGACAAGTACCACCGAACCTTCGAGGGCTTGAAGAGAATGGATGACGGCCGCGACAAGATCCTTCTCGAAGAGAGTCGGGCGAAGTGGCTATGGACTCGCGGCTATGTCGAGAACGTAGCTGATGCGATCGCGCTCGCAGTAACGGATCAGCGAGCGGCCGGCCGAGTCTACAACATCGGAGAGCCGGACGTGCTCACCGAAGCGGATTGGGTTCGAAGCATCGGTCGAGCAGCGGACTGGCGAGGCGAGGTCGTGAGTCTCTCGTTGGAAAAGATGCCCGCCCACCTGGCGGTGCCTTACAACTTCCAGCATCAGATGCACTGCGACACCAACCGGATTCGCCAGGAGTTGGGCTACGTCGAGCGGATCTCCCGCGAAGAAGGGATGCGGCAGACCGTGGAATGGGAGCGTGCGCATCCGCCTGGTCAGATCGATCCGGCGAGCTTCAACTACGAGGCCGAAGATGCGTCGCTCGGGCGCTGACTTCTTAGCAATGTTTCTCCGCACCAGGCCTTCCAACGAATTCGCAAAGCGGTTCATCGATTTCCAACGCAACCTCGACTTCTCGTATTCAACCGCCGCCGCCGACCACATGGCAGCGCCGCGCGGCTACACCATTGACCACAACCGAATCGAGCTGGGCGAAGGAGAAGAAGTCTTTGCGCGAGCGATCGCGGCGATCAAGCGATGGGAGATGTTCAACATCGGCTGGCTCGAGTTGCTCTGGCCCGAAGCCCCGATCCAGGAGGGCACGACGGTAGCGGTGCTGGCTCACCATCTGGGCTTCTGGTCGCTGAACGCCTGCCGGATCGTTTCCGTCATCGAGGAAGAGGGACCGCGTCGGGAGTTCGGATTCGTTTATGGCACCCTTCCCGATCACGCCGAGCGAGGACAAGAACGGTTCGCAGTCGAGTGGGACCGCGAATCCGGCAAAGTCTTCTACGACATTCTCGCCTACTCACGCCCGAACAAGCTGCTCGCACGGCTCGGTTATCCGTTCACCCGCGCGCTTCAGAAGCGGTTCGCTCGCGACTCGATGCAAGCGATGGTTCTGGCGGTGCGTCAGTGACCGGTTTGCCGGTGTCTCGCCGGCAATCTATAATCTCTGTTTCATCGACTACAGTGGAATAAACCGTGGGGTTGAGGCTTTAGCATGGCTTTTTCACGCCCGGGATTCATCGAGACCATGGGTTCGTAGTCCCGCTTTCAGGCGTTTGTATGCCGCAACTAGCTTACGAACTTCCCGTCAGAAGGCGGGACTAAAAACCTGGCCAAAGCCTGAGCTCACTGCCCTCGAGATGGAGGACTGGATGACCTCGAAGCTTATTGCTCTCGCGCTATGCGTTACTCTCATTGCAGTCGCGCCGATCGCCGCGCAACAACCCTCTGCGAACACCAACACGCAGATTCGCAAAGAAGAAACCGACAACTCGCAGATCATGCGAACGATGCATTTTCTTACCGACATTTATGGTCCACGGCTGACCGGCTCGCCTAATCACAAAGCCGCCGCCGAGTGGGCGGTGAAGCAGATGACCTCGTGGGGTTTTGACAACGCACATCTTGAGGCGTGGGACTTCGGGCATCCGGGCTGGATGAACGAGCGGTTCTCGGGGTTCATAACTTCGCCTGTCAAGGAAACGCTCTCGTGCGAAGTGCTCGCGTGGACGCCGGGCACTAACGGCCCGGTGACCGCGCAGGCTTACCAGATGATGGTGCCCGAAAAGCCTACTCAGGAGGAGCTGACCGCTTTCCTTGCGACGCAAAAGGACAAGTTAAAAGGCAAGATCGTGCTCGCCGGAAAACATCAGATCGTACCGGTCACGATGGAGCCGCCCGCCCGACGACGCGACGACAAAGATACCAAGGCACGCTACGATCCTAATAATCCAAACGCCGGGCAGTTTCCGGGTAGGCCCACACGACCAGAGGATCCGCCCGGCAAGCTCACCGCGCGGCAGGTCGATGAGCAGCTCGATCCGTTTCTGGTCGCCAACGGCGCGCGTATTCGAGTCAACGACGCGGGTCGAGAGCATCGTCAGATCCGAGCGTTCAACAACCGAACCTTCGATGCGTCCAAGGCGCTCCCGACAGTAGTAATGAGCAACGAAGACTATGGCCGCATCTCGCGAATTCTTGCCGACGGCACACCGGTTCAACTGGAGTTCAACATCGTCAACCACTGGTATCCGGAAGGTAAGACTTCCTACAACGCTATCGGGGAGATCACCGGCACCGACAAGAAGGAAGAAATAGTAATGCTGGGTGGACACCTTGATTCGTGGCATGCGGCGACCGGGGCAACGGACAACGCAATAGGGTGCGCCACGATGATGGAGGCCGCCCGAATACTCAAGGCGATCGGCGTCAAGCCTCGTCGAACGATTCGCGTCGCGCTTTGGAGCGGCGAAGAGCAAGGGCTGTTGGGCTCGCAGGCTTATGTGAAGGAGCACTTCGGATCTTTCGAAGAACCGAAGCCGGAGTTCAACAAACTCGTCGCTTACTTCAATATCGATTCGGGAACCGGCCGCGCGCGCGGGGCCGGAGTGTTTGGACCTCCGGAGGCGGCTAACGTTGTGCGTGAAGCGCTCGCGCCGTTTGAAGACCTCGGCGTCATGGGCGCAATCGCGACAAAAGGCCGCGCGCTCGGCGGCTCGGATAACACTTCGTTCAGCCAGGCGGGACTGCCTGGAATTGGGATGGGCCAGGACCCTATCGAGTACAACTCGGCTACGTGGCACACAAACCTGGACACCTACGAGCGAATTATCGAAGACGACGTGAAGAAGTCGGCGATCGCGATAGCCGCGGCGGTGTACGCGCTTGCGATGCGCGACGAGATGTTGCCTCGCTTCACAAAGGAGAACATGCCGCCCCTTCCGCCTAAGCCGGCGGCACCGGGTCAGCCTGCGACACCAACGCCGCAACCTAGGCCTGAGAGCGGATCAGATTAGGTTCAGGGTTTAGGGTCAGGGTTCAGGGTTTAGGGTTCGGGGTTCAGGGTTCTTTGGCGAGTTGAACCACGAACCCTAAACCAGGAACTCCAAACTCCGAACCGTTTCGCGGAGCGAAATACTATGAGCGAGATCAGACGAATCAGGAGTCAGCTTCGGCGCGCGTTTGAAGGCGAGGCGTGGCACGGGCCTTCGGTGTTGGAGTTGTTGAAGGACGTGAGTGCACAGCAAGCCGCCGCGCATCCGATCGCCGGAGCTCACAGCATCTGGGAGCTCGCGCTGCACATAGCGACCTGGGAGCAATTCGTTCGGAGAAGGATCGTAGAGGCAACGGCGCTCGAGCCTACCGACGAAGAGAACTTTCCGACAGTTGCAGACACAAGCGACGCAGCCTGGCGGGCGACGATTGACGCGATCAAGAATAGTCATACGGCGTTGCTGGAAACGGTAGCGGGGCTGGACGAGGCAAGGCTATCAGAGATCGTGCCGGGCAAGCCTTACTCGGTTTACTTCATGCTTCACGGCGTGATCCAACACGACCTGTATCACGCTGGTCAGATCGCCCTGTTGAAGAAGGCAGCGCTGACTTGATGAACATTTCTAGGTCCGGACCCAGACACAAACAAACATGACTGGGAACCAGCCTCCGAAGATTCTCGTTGACTACTGAATGAGAACACGTCTATTGTTCTTTGCGACTATTAGGAATCGAGTGATGTTATGATCACGACCGCGCACTTCAGCTGTTTGTGATGAACCTCTTGTGGCCGATTCGTTGGCCTCTCACCGAACTTGCACCTCAGGAAGTTCAGCTCAAAAACATAAATAGAAGAACGATTTGCCTTCGCCGCCTCAGCTCCGAGTTGAAACCGGAGGGGCGAGGAATTGTTGAAACTGCCGGCTCGCTTTAGCTGGCCACTGATCTGTATGAACTTGAAGGACTTTATCAGCGACGCGCTGAGCAAACCGTCTGACTGCATCGCATATGAGGTCAGCCGGGAGCTCGAGCGGATTTACTATGATCGAGCTTTGATCGAAGGGGTCTTGTTCTCATTCGATCTGCCCGGTTACGCGCGAGCGGAGCAATGCTTCGTGGCAAACGAAACGTGTGTCTACAACAAGTCGCGGACGGTATTTGCGGAATCGGGCCGCTCGCTGCAGGACGAGCCGGAGAATGCGTGGTTCAACGTGCTGTGGCGCGGGCATCTGCTCGATGTGTTGTTCCTGACATGGCATGAAGAAGGCTATCGCGAGCGACACCACTGGGTCATAGCGGACACTCGACGAATCGCTGAAGACTTTCTCGAGGCGGTCTGCGCATGGTCGACCGAGGTGCGCGGCGAGATATTGGTGTTTGATCGCGGCGAGTGGCAAAAGAACCGCGAATTGTTCGATGCAATCAAGAGCGCGAGCTTCGAGAACCTTGTCCTTCCCGAAGACTTCAAGCGCGAGATCAGGGACGACTTCGCGCGCTTTTTCGCATCGCGAGGTGTCTACGACAAGCACGGAATTCCGTGGAAAAGAGGAGTTCTATTGATAGGTCCGCCGGGCAACGGCAAGACTCATACGGTTAAGGCGCTGATCAACGAAACCAGGCAGCCGTGCTTGTATGTAAAGAGCTTCAAGGCCTGCTGGGGAACCGATCACGACCGGATTCGCGAGGTGTTTAAGCGAGGGCGGAAGACTACGCCTTCGATTATTGTACTTGAAGATCTCGACTCGCTGATCGACAAGGAGAATCGAGCTTTCTTCCTGAACGAGCTGGACGGGTTTGCTGCGAACACCGGGGTTGTTGTTCTGGCGACCACGAATCACCCGGAGAAACTGGATCCGGCTATCCTCGATCGGCCAAGCAGATTTGACCGGAAGTACTATTTCAACCTGCCGGAAGCGTCCGAGAGATTGGCCTATCTTGTTTCCTGGAATCAATCGCTGGAAGCTGAGTTGCGGCTCTCTGAGCAGGCGCTTCCGAAGCTAGTCAAAGCCACCGAGGGCTTCTCCTTTGCTTACCTGAAGGAGCTCTTTCTCTCCGCGATGATGCAGTGGATAGCCGAGCGCGGCGCGGGACGAATGGATGCTGTCATGTTGGACAGGGCGACGGTACTTCGCGAGCAGATGGATAGCGCAGACGGAAAGAAGCGCAAGAAGGGCGAGGGCAAAAAGAAGGCCAGGAAGGCGGCTGCCTCGCGGTTGTGAACCTTCGCACTCAGGCCGCATACTTGTCGTTCGCAAGATTGAATCGGGTTCGGAGGTATTAAGCACAGCACATGAGTTCCACGCCAAACAAAGTCATCTATTCGATGGTCGGAGTCGCGAAGTTCCACGACAAGAAGCCCATCATCAAAGACATCTATCTCTCTTACTTCTACGGCGCGAAGATCGGCGTCATCGGCTTGAACGGTTCGGGTAAGAGCACTCTTCTGCGCATCCTGGCCGGCGTCGATAAGGAGTTCGTCGGAGAGACCGTCATCTCCCCGGGATACACCGTCGGATTCCTCGAACAGGAGCCTCAACTCGACAACTCAAAGGCCGTACGCGAGATTGTCGAAGAAGGCGTTCAGGAAACCGTCGACCTACTCAAGGAGTTTGATCAGATCAACGAGAAATTCGCCGAACCGATGTCTGACGACGAGATGAGCGCGCTTCTCGAGCGCCAGGGGGCAGTTCAGGAGAAGCTCGATGCGGCGGGTGCGTGGGACCTCGACAGCCGGCTCGAGATGGCGATGGACGCGCTCCGCTGCCCGCCCGGGGAAACGCGCGTCGAGGTGCTGTCCGGCGGCGAGCTCCGCCGCGTTGGTCTTTGCCGTCTGCTGCTCAAGCAACCAGACATTCTTCTTCTCGACGAGCCGACCAATCACCTCGACGCCGAATCGGTCGCTTGGCTCGAACAGCATCTTCAAAAGTATCCCGGGACGGTGATCGCCGTCACTCACGACCGCTACTTTCTGGACAACGTCGCCGGCTGGATTCTCGAGCTCGACCAGGGCCGAGGCATTCCGTGGGAAGGAAACTACTCGTCGTGGCTGGAGCAGAAGCGGCAGCGCCTTGCCAACGAAGAGAAATCCGAGAGCGAACGGCAGAAGACGCTTCAGCGCGAGCTGGAGTGGATTCGCATGTCGCCTAAAGGCCGCCACGCAAAAGCCAAAGCGCGCATCAACTCTTACGAAGCTCTGCTCGCACAGGAAACCGAGAAGCGCGCTAAGGAGCTCGAGATTTACATTCCGCCGGGCCCTAGACTGGGCGACGTCGTCATCGAAGCCAGCGAGGTCAGCAAGGCTTATGGCGATAATCTGCTTGTCGATGGCATGACTTTCGCGCTTCCGCCGGGCGGCATCGTCGGCGTGATCGGCCCGAACGGCGCGGGCAAGACCACGCTGTTCCGGATGATCGTCGGCAACGAGCAGTCCGACTCGGGTACGATTCGGATCGGCGAGACCGTAAAGTTGGGCTACGTCGATCAAGGCCGGGAACTCGATCCTAACAAGTCGATTTGGGAAGAGATATCAGACGGGCAGGACTTGATCGAAGTCGGCAAGAGGCAGGTGAACTCAAGAGCCTACGTCGCGCGGTTCAACTTCTCGGGCACCGATCAGCAGAAACGAGTCGGGATGCTCTCGGGAGGCGAGCGCAATCGCGTGCATCTCGCCAAGATGTTGAAGGAGGGCGCGAACGTTTTACTGCTTGACGAGCCGACCAACGATCTGGACGTCAACACGCTGCGCGCGCTCGAAGAGGCGCTGGAGAACTTTGCGGGCTGCGCGGTGGTGATCAGCCACGATCGCTGGTTCCTCGATCGAATCGCGACTCACATTCTGGCTTTCGAGGGTGAGAGCAACGTGGTGTTTTTTGACGGGAACTACTCGGAGTACGAAGCGGATCGCAAGATGCGACTTGGCGCGGCGGCCGACCAACCGCATCGAATCAAGTATCGGCATTTGACGCGTGGCTAGTGTGGATGACTACGATCAACACCTGTAGGGGCGTCCCTCTGTGGGCGCCCCTCACTGCAAGCCATTTTCGAATACCGAGGAGGGGCGCCCACGGAGGGACGCCCCTACAGATTCAGCCATCAGTCCGAAAGGTTAGAGCATGAGACACTTCCTGACAGCAGTCTTGATCGCAACTATGACAGCCTGCACTTCAACAACCAATCAGAGTGTCGCCGACCCGGCGGAGAGCAAGTTCAGATCCTTGCGAGACGCGTACGCGATTCAATTCCTGAAGCGCAACCCGGTGGTGAACACTTATCTTGGGGGCGTCAGACTCGATCCGTCGCTGCGCGAGACCGACGGGTTGCTGCGCGATCATTCGGCTGCCGCTCTCGAAGAGGAGGACAAGTGGCTCGAGACCCAGCAAACGTCGTTTGAGAGCTTTGCCGCTGACTCGCTTCCGCCGTCTCTTCGCATCGACCGCGACGTTGCGCTTGCGCAGATTCGATTTCTTCTCCACCAGTACAAGGTGCGGCGCTACCAGGAGCGCGCGCTGGACACCTATACCGACGAGCCGTTCCGCGCGATCGACTGGCAGCTGCAAGGAATGACCCAGACCGGCGAGAAGACTTACGGCACCGAGGATGAATGGTCGCTTGTGGCGAGCCGCGTTGCGACGGTTCCCCGCTTTCTTTCGGTCGCCCAGGAGCAACTGCTCGCCGGAGTGAAGTCGGGCAACACTCCGGATCATCGCGTGTTGAAACGCAACGGCATAGACACAGCCGAAGCCGATGCAAAGTATTTCGAGAAGACGCTGCCAGAGCTTGCGGAGGCTCGAGTCACCGGTGCGCGTCGCGACGAGTTGCTGCCGAAATTACGAGATGCCTCGAAACAGGCTGCGCAAGCCTATCACAAGCTGCGTGATTTTGTGGCGGCAACTTTCTTTGACGATGTTGCCTCAAGCAAGGTCAAGCCTCAGTTCGCAGCGGATCATTTCGCTATGGGCGAAGCCGAGTACGACTGGGCCCTCAAGAACAATTTCCACATAGACAAAACCGCGGCTCAGCTTTACGAAGAATCCTGGCCGATAGTCGAGGCAACTCGGAAGGAGATGATCGCGCTCGCCGGCGAGATCGGAAAGGCTCACGGTTGGACGCTGCCCGCAGAAGGCCCCGCTGCCGTGCGCGCGGTGTTCGATGAACTCTCGAAAGACTATCCCAAGTCCGACACCGAGATGATCTCGTGGTATCGTGACGCGGCGTTTCGCCTCGTCGACTATGCGCGCAAAACCGGGATCTTCGACGTGCCCGCCGACTACAAGCTCGAAGTCGTCGAGACTCCGCCGCCGCTGCGAGCTTCGATCGACGGCGCATCCTACTACCCGGCTCCGCCCTTCAAGACGACCGGCGTGGGACGCTATTACGTGACTCCGACGGACAACGACGTCGCTGCTTTGAAATCAAACAACCGCTCGGCGCTAGCTGACCTGTCCGCACACGAAGGCTTCCCCGGTCACGACTGGTACTACAAGGTGCAGACGCAATACCGCGCCGACATATCGGCGATCCGCTGGCTCACCCCCGGCGCAGTGGAAGACTCGTCGTCGATGTGGGAAGACTCGATGGCCGCCGAAGGCTGGGCGCTTTACTCTGAAGCGTTGATGGCTGAACCTCAGCCTGGCGCGCCACAGGGTTTCTACACTCCGGAGGAAAGGCTCTACCAACTGCAGGGCAAGCTCTATCGCGATCTGCGCGTACGGGTGGACACCGGCATTCACACCGGGCGCATGAGCTACGACGATGCGGTTGATCTCTTCTCGCAGATTGTCGATTTTCTTCCGGGCTCGTGTGGCGACGCCGCGGCGACTTCGAAGGATGATAAGCGAGCGAGCTGCAAGTCGGCTGAGTCCGCAATCTTTCGCTACTCTAAGTGGCCCACCCAGGCAATCACCTATCGCCTTGGAAAAGATCAGATCTACGCGCTGCGCGAAGAAGCATCAAAACTTCTGGGAGATCGATTCTCGCCTAAGACCTTTCACCTTCTTTTTATTAAGCAGGGCACCATACCTGCCGGATACTTTCGCGATGAGTTGTTGCGCGGGCTCCGCGAGACAAAGTAAGCGTCGATGCCGGCAGAACTACAAGACAAGCTCGAAAAGAAAGCCGAGGCGATGGGCGTGCCGAAGATTCGCCGCCACATCTTTCTTTGCTGCGACCAGACCAAACCTCTCTGCTCGGAAAGAGAGAAGAGTCTCGAGTCTTGGGAGTATCTGAAACGAAGGCTAAAGGAGCTGAACCTGGTCGGCGAAGGGGGCGTCTATCGCACGAAGGCGAACTGTCTTCAAATCTGTGAGAGCGGGCCGACCGCGGTCGTCTACCCCGACGGGACCTGGTATCACTCGTGCACGCCGGAAGTGATCGAGCGAATCATTCAGGAGCATTTGATCGGAGGCAACCCGGTTGAGGAGTTTCTGATCGTCAGCCATCCGCTGGTCAACATCGAATGAGAGAACAGAAGAAGGTGACGATCTACACGGACGGAGCATGCCTGGGTAACCCGGGGCCCGGCGGGTATGGCGTGGTGCTACTGTTTGGCGGGCATCGCAAGGAACTCTCCGGCGGGTTCAGGCTCACAACCAACAATCGAATGGAGTTGTTGGCAGTGATCGTGGGGCTGCGAGCCTTGAAGGAGAGATGTTCGGTGACCGTCTACAGCGACTCGCAGTACGTTGTGAATACCATTGAAAAGGGCTGGGCGGCGCGCTGGCGAGCGAACGGTTGGAAGCGAAACAAAAAAGAGAAGGCGATCAACGCAGACCTCTGGGAGGAGCTGCTCGACCTGTGTGATAAGCACCAGGTTAAGATGGTGTGGGTGCGGGGCCACTCCGGAGTTAAAGAAAACGAGCGATGCGACGAGTTGTCGGTCGCCGCCGCGAATCAGAAAGGGTTGCCACCCGACGAAGGCTACGAAACAAGTCTGCGATAATCGCCTCCGTATCGTCGGGCGCGTCATCTTTGCCGAGCATCGATTTGCGCCTGCGCGCGTCTCAAGTTGTCCTTGAGCAACCGTGACTTCCGGTTTCAATCGCAGCGCTGTCCGGTGCTTGCATTGATCTCCTCCCTCCGCCGGGAGGGCGACACGCGCTCTCGCGATTGACCTTTCATTGCAAATTCCGTCCCCGCCTCTCGCATTCGCGCTGCTTCATCACTAACATCTTTGTATGGGCATGCACTTCTCTTTCGGCGCAGCGCGTTCCGGCGATGAACGACCGACACTTCACCAAAGGTTTAGTGCGCTTCGGTACATACGGCCCTTGATCAGCCTGGTGTGGGAAACACATCGCGGCTACACGACAGCGATGGCGCTGCTGCGTCTGCTGCGAGCCGGCATCCCGGTGGCGACTCTTTGGGTCGGCAAGCTGATCATCGACGCCGTGGTCGCCTCCCGAGAATCGACACCGGACTTCGCGAGGCTGTGGAAACTGGTCGCGCTCGAAATAGCCATCGTGACTGCAGGCGAAGTTCTCGCAAGAGCGTCGGCATTGCTCGAAAGCTTGCTGGGCGATCTATTCTCCAACCACACAAGCGTCCGTTTGATGGAGCACGCAGCGACGCTCGACCTGTCACACTTCGAAGATCCGGCATTCTATGATCAACTCGAACGTGCGAGGCGGCAGACGACCAGCCGGATCGGGTTGCTGGCGCAGCTTCTGTCGATCGGGCAAGACGGCCTCACATTGATTTCGCTGGGAGCGGCGCTTGTGGTGTACAGCCCGTGGCTTTTGCTGTTACTCGCGATAGCGGTGCTGCCGAGCTTTTTTGGCGAAACTCACTTCGCGTCCCTCGAGTATTCGATGCAGTACCGCTGGACGCCCGAGCGACGACAGCTCGACTATTTGCGCTACGTCGCGGCAAGCGACAGAACCGCAAAGGAAGTGCAGCTATTCGGACTGTCCCCGTGGTTGATCGAGCGGTTTCGCAAGCTGTCGTGGCGGTTCTACCTCGAAAACAGGACGCTGTCGATCCGCAAAGCCAATGTCAGCACATTACTCTCGCTGATCGGAACGCTGGGCTACTACAGCGCGTACGCGATCATTCTCGTGCGCGCAATGCGAGGCGCGATGTCGATCGGCACGCTGACCTTCCTTGCAGGCTCGTTCGCGCGAAGCCGGCAGTTGATTCAGGGGCTGTTGCTGGGCGCAGGCGGCATTTATCAACAGTGTCTCTACCTTAAGGACCTTTTCGATTTCTTTGAGATGAAACCGTCGATGGCTTCAAAGACGGGCGCGCTTCCAGTGCCCGCTCCAATCCGCGAAGGGTTCGTGTTCGAAGACGTCGGCTTTCAATATCCAGGGAGCGACGCGTGGGCGGTACGGCATGTGAACTTTACGCTACGGCCCGGCGAGCGCGTCGCGTTCGTGGGTGAGAACGGCGCCGGCAAGACCACTCTTACCAAGCTGCTCGCGCGGCTCTACGATCCAACCGAGGGTCGCATAATGTTGGACGGTGTCGATCTTCGAGAGTATGACGTTCAATCGGTGCGTCGCGCGATCGGAGTTATTTTTCAGGATTTCGTTAAGTACGATTTACGTTTCGACGAAAACGTCGGCGTCGGTGAGATCGACGAAGTTCGCTCATACCTCGACTCCACTGCAGGCGGCCAGCAGCATGACTCGACCCCGGTTGATGGCAACGGCGAAGTGCCCGGGGCAATTGTTGACGCTTCGGAGAAGTCGCTGGCGTCGAGCCTGCTGCCGCGATTTTCGAAAGGCTACAAGCAGATGCTTGGCCGGCGTTTTGATGAAGGAGTCGAGCTGTCGGGCGGCGAGTGGCAGAAGATCGCGCTCGCCCGCGCTTACATGCGCGACGCACAGGTGCTGATTCTGGATGAGCCGACGGCGTCGCTCGACGCGCGCGCCGAGTATGAAGTGTTTGTTCGATTCTCTGAATTGATAGCGGGGCGAATGGCGGTGATCATCTCGCATCGTTTCTCTACTGTGAGGATGGCGGATCGAATCATCGTGCTGCAGAACGGAGGCGTGGTCGAAGACGGCTCACACCAGGAGCTGGTTGCGAGTGGCGGATTGTACGCGGAATTGTTCGCGCTGCAGGCAGAGGGCTATAAATAGCTCTTCGTGTTCCTTCGTGTCTTGGTGCCTTAATGGCGAGATGATTCCACAACTAGCGAGATCAATCCGCCACTAAGGCACCAAGACACAAAGCCGCACAAAGACTTACACAACGCCGGTGCGCTAGCGTTGCGCGCGAGAAGGCGTTCGCTGAGTCAGGTGAGGAAGGAACTTGTTAACCACCCGATAACCTAACAAGACTGCAATAGCCACGCCAAACAAGATTGGCTCTCTAGTATCTGCCTTAACAAGCATGTAGTAGTGAATCACTCCGCCGGCTGCGGAAAAATAAACAAGCCGGTGGAGCTGGTTCCATCGCTTGCCGCCAATCCGCTTGATGCTCTTTTGAGTTGAAGTCAGCGCGAGCGGCACCAGCATGACGAAGCTCGCCATCCCTACGGTGATGAACGGGCGCTTGGCGATGTCCTCTCCGATGGCGCCGAAAGCGAAAAACTTGTCGAACCAGACGTAGGTCAACAGGTGAATGCAGCCGTAGAAGAAGCCGTACAGTCCGAGCAGCCGCCGGAACTTGATCATCCACGGAAGCCCGAGCGCTTTGCGAAGCGGCGTTACGGCCAGCGACAGAATTAGAAACAGCAACGTCAGTGCGCCGGTTGTGCGCGTCGCGAACTCGATCGGGTTCGCTCCGAGGCGCTGGTGATACCAATCCCACCCCAGCAGCGACAGCGGCACCGCGCTGTTAACGAAAATCACAAACTGCGCGAATCTGGTGTCTTTCATTGTCCTGTTCGTAACATTACTTTCGTTCGTAGTCCCGCCTTCAGGCGGAAGTTCGTACAATCATCGATCGTCCGATTGAGCTAGGTACAAACTTCCGCCTGATGGCGGGACTACGAACCTCAAAAGTATCTCCTAAGATCCATGCCCTCATAAAGCTGCGCGACTTGATCCGCGTAGCCGTTGAACAAAAGCGTGTCTCGCCTCGCAAACTCGCCGATCCTGCGCTCGGTCGCCTGGCTCCATCGCGGATGATTTACCTTCGGGTTGACGTTTGAATAGAACCCGTACTCGTTGGGCGCGGCGAGGTTCCAGGTAGTCGGCGGCTCGCTGTCAACCAATCTGATCTTCACAATCGATTTGATTCCCTTGAAGCCGTACTTCCACGGGACGACCAATTTGAGCGGCGCGCCGTTCTGAGGCGGCAGCGTCTCGCCATACAAACCCGACGCAAGAATCGTCAGCGGGTGCATCGCTTCGTCAAGCCTCAAGCCCTCAACGTAAGGCCAATCCAGCACGTTCGAGCTGATGTTTGGCATCCTCGCCGCGTCGGCCAGCGTCTCGAAGGCGACATACTTCGCCTGGGAGTTGGGCTGCACCTGGTCGAGCAGCTTCGCCAGCGGGAAGCCGACCCACGGAATCACCATCGACCAGCCCTCGACGCAGCGATGGCGGTAGATGCGTTCCTCGGGCGGAGCGAGCTTGATCAAGTCGTCGATATCGAAGACCTTCGGTTTGTTGACCAGTCCTTCAACCGATACCGTCCACGGACGGGTGACGAAACCCTTTGCTTTATCCGCAACCGCGCGCTTATCGGTCGAGAACTCGTAGAAGTTGTTGTAGTGGGTGATGTCCTCGAGTGGGGTCTTCTTCTCATCGAGCTGAGGAACGCCTGACGCGGACTGCACGGCGGAGATCTTCTCTCCCGCGGGCTCTCCGGGTTCTCCCTTACCGCTCGTGCGGGTGAAGTTTCGATAAAGCAAGCCTGTCGCTGTCGTTGACGCGGCAAGCACAATGCCGCGCATAAAGACTCTGCGGTTAAGGTACGCGCTCTGCGGTGTGATCTCGCTGCCTTTGATGTCGTCGGGTTTCTTGATCAACATAGTTACTTCAGTCTTACTCGCTGTTCGCAAGCGAAACCGCAGCCGCTCCCAACACGCGCCGGCTCTCCCGCTCCTGAACAAAGACAACCGCTTTGAGGCTGCTTCTAGTCCATCCCTTTTCGATGTTCGCGGCGGCGATACCTGAGAACGAACCGCTTGTGGCATCGACCACGCCCAGGGTAGTCAGCTTGCGAACGACTGCGGTATGCGTGAGCTTGCGCCCTGCGTTCTCGCCTCGAGACACATTGGATCGCAAGCCGCTTTCTGTAATGGCCAGCAGAACATCGGCGGTATCAGCGCCCGCGATCCTCGGAACGCCTGCGACGTTAATGTCGATAGTGATCTCGCCATCCGGACGCGTAGTCGCCTTGGCCGGCGTTATGGTTATCTCTGCTTTAGGCTCGCGCGCGGACTTCGAGATTGCATCACGGGCCTTACCCGCGTTGCTTCCCACAAACTGAATTTGTCCGTCGACGACCATCTGAGGCGTATAGACCTCGTCCGAGCCGAACACGCTTCCGTAGTCGTTTTGCCGCGCGCTGAATTCGGGCGATGAATAAGGGTCGGCCCATCCGAGACGGTTCCAGTAATCCACATGCTCGCTCAGAGCGATTATCTCTGCTCCCGCGACGGATTGGTTCTGATTCAGGCTGGCGAGCAACTCATCGGCGGGCGGGCAGCTCGAACAGCCTTCGGACGTGAAGAGTTCGACCAGAACGGGAACCCTGCGAGCCGAGGGGTCGGGCTGCACGCCTTCAGCCCCGGCGACTGTAGGGTTGGACATTCTGCGAGCGGCAAGAATAGCTACCACAAGCGCAACAGAAAGAATCAAGACGAAGATAGCAATCCTGGTTTTCACAACAACCCCCCTTGTGAACCCGATCGAGCAAGGACGGCTCACCCTTCATTAATCCCATTTGAGCGGCGTTTTATTCCAGAACTCGAGCCTTCGAAGGGCGCGACTTGGTATTGTCGTCGGTTGGCCGATCCGGAGCATCACTATTCAGCTTCGCTTTCGCAAGAGAAAGGCATAAGCGCCTAAGCTGCGAAGTCAGCTTCAATCGTGCGGTGACGGCTTCGGGTGACATGTCGACTTTCATTTAGAGCTCTCGCAACCGTTTGATATCGTCCAGGTCCTGTCCGCTTCCTCGAAGAGATTTTAGTTCAATTAGCCCCGGAGGAGCCAGGACGCTCAACGCTACTCGGTTTCAATGCGACCGCCAATCCGAATGGCGCCCGGAACCGCGGAGCGGTGCAATGTTTGTAGTACGCTCTGGCACTGGGCTGGAACCCCGTCAGGGGTGGAATGCTCAGCTATTAACAAATCAAATGTCGCTCCTAACGGAGCTCGAAGCTCATCAGGGGATGGCTTACTACAAACATCGCCCCCATACGGGGTTTGCGGAGGAACATACTCATCTAGAGGCAACACGGTCTTTGGTGGTAATGCTCCGCCGACCGACTCAAGTCCCTACTCTTAGACACGCCCGCCTAGCGACTGCCGCGCGTGACCAAGCGTCTCCGCGAGAACGTCGCTCTCAGTCATCGATTGCTCTACCGCGATCACGCGCGTCTCGGCCCGACCGGTGGGCCGCCAGCGATCCAGCATGCGCCGCGAGTTGAATCCTGCAAACACATCGATGCACGACACACCAAGCGCCGCCGCGATGTGCTGGCCGGCGGAGTCGTAACCGATATAGAGATCGCTCTCGCTGATCAACGCGGCCAGCAAACCGACGCGCCCGATAAAGACCACCAGCTCGGCTTCGATACGATCCTCGCTCGAGCTCCCAGACAGACTCGTTTCATCAAGCTCGATTGAGCGGAGGGGGCCGATCGAGGCGCGCTTTGCAAACTCAATAACACTTTGCGCTCGTTGTTCTTCGTCGACGCCGGCGCCTTTGTCGATCACAACCGTTGCTCCGTCCTGGAGCAAGCTGCTCACCAGTTGGCTTTCGAAGTCATCGCCAACCCGCTTCGCCTGGTTGCCCCCGACTCCGAAGTTGACTGCGACCACCGGATGCCCATCGCGTTTGATTCGCCCGATAATCGAGCGTGCGGCTTCGAGATCGACACGCGCGAGACTCACGGTGGGATAGTCCGGTTGCGACCGACCGAACAGCTCGTCAAGCCACACTGAGGTCAGCTCCGAAAGCGAAGCGGATGACTCGTGACCATACTCGCGGCTCGGAAAGAAGCAGTAGCCGATCCTCTCCGAACCCGCAGTTCCCGCGCGTGGCGTCAACGGCAACAACCCGAGTTGCGACAGCCGTGAGTCCGGGTCAACTATCAAGCAGCGTTCGACTCCGTCTGTCAGCTGGCGTACACAATCGAGAAGCGGAAGCCAGGTCAGGAGCTTGTCGAGCGCGGTCGCCGCACGCGGGTAACTGATCGTTTTGAACTCGAGCCGCGCGTCCCCACCGAAAAGCTCGGAGGCTTTGCTGCCGCCGACGAGCACGATCTCAGCCTGCGGAAAGGCGGTCTTGAATCGCTCGATCATCAAGCTGGTGATGGCCACATCCGCGCCAAGCGTCACGCGCGAGAGCACAATTATTCGGCTCACTCGGGAGAGCATATCCTCAGTGGGCTGCGAATAATCAATTCCAGACAGGCGAGCGCGCAGGCGGCCGGCCCGAGCCAGCACGTCAGCCTCGCTGGGCAGGCCAAGCCCGGTGAGTTGTTGATCGATCGGCCTTCCACGTTCGGTCTTACGGCAAGCGTCGATCAATTGGGCGAAGGCTTGATTGTAGAGAGAGACGCCAGCGGGTTCGAACGAGTCGGCGAGAGGCTCGACCAGCGACCCGAAAAAGGCTCCAGAAGCCCGTTCTGCGACTTGTCGATCTTCGGAGCTAGCGAGTTGCGCAAGGCGCGCGACGCGCTCGCGCGGGTAGGTTCCGCTTGACTCAATCGCGGTCAGAAGTTCAGAGACTAATTGCTCAGGATCGGCGTCCGACGAATGCAGCGACCTGTTCATCTCAGGCGCTCTTTTCTCACGAAGCCAGTTCCGCCATCACGCGGACGGAGTCGATGCTCGAAGCGCCGCAGATCAACGTGGTCGCTCCGCTCTCGCTCCAAACGGCAAGCTGATCCTTGATTCGATCTCGCGGACCGCAAAGTGCAACCTCATCGACCAGCTCGTCGGGAACGGCGGCAATGGCTTCGTTCTTTTTACCGGCGAGATAAAAGTCCTGAATCGTCTTTGCGGCGTCCGCGTATCCGTAGCGGCAGGCGAGGTCGTTGTAGAAATTCTTTCCGCGCGCGCCCATCCCGCCGATGTAGAGCGCGAGGTTTGGCTTCACGTGCATTCGGCAGGCGTCGACGTCATCGCCCACGACGACCGCAACTGTTGGCGCAATATCGAAATCGGAAATCGTCTTTCCATCCTTGCGCCGCGCGAAGCCAGCGTCCAGCGACTGGCGAAACACGCCGACTCGCTTTGGTGAGAAGAAGACCGGCAGCCAGCCGTCGGCGATCTCGGCTGCAAGCGCGACGTTCTTTGGGCCGATCGCAGCGATGTAGATCGGGATCTCCGGGCGCAGCGGATGCACGATCAACTTAAGCGGTTTTCCGAGTCCCGTTCCGCCCTGCACTGGGATGTCGTAATACTCGCCGTGATAATCGAGCGCGCGCTCGCGCTTCAGGATCGTGCGCAGGATCTCGACGTACTCGCGAGTCCGGGTGAGCAGTTTTCCGTACACGACCCCGTGCCAGCCTTCGACGACTTGCGGACCAGAGGCTCCAATGCCCAGCAGAAATCGTCCGCCTGTGAGCAGATCAATCGTGGCCGCAGTCATCGCGGTCATCGCCGGCGTCCGAGCGGGCATCTGCATGATCGCCGTGCCGACCTTTATTCGCTGGGTCTGTGCGGCCATCCACACCAGCGGGGTCACCGCGTCCGAACCGTAAGCTTCAGCCGTCCAGAGTGAGTGATAGCCGAGCCGCTCAGCTTCCTGAGCTATGGCGATGTTGTCGGAAGGCCCGGAACCCCAATATCCGAAATTCAATCCAAGCTGCATCACGCCTCCTCTACCGCCGACTCTATGTCCATCGCCCCGTCATTGACAGTTTTCGGTTCGCGGAAGGTTAACGCAAACAGCGCCGCAATCGCCGCTGCAAACGCGCACGGAATCAGCCAGATCATTCGCCAATCCTTGGAGCCGCCCGTTGTGAACGCATCGACGACCTTCCCCGACACGATCGATCCCAGCCCGATTCCGATTCCGTAGGTGATCAGTGCGATAAAGCCTTGAGCGCTTGCGCGAATCTCCTTTGGCGCTTTCTTGTCGACATATATCTGTCCGGTCACGAAGAAGAAGTCATAGCAGACACCGTGGAGCAAGATCCCCGCGTAAAGCATCCACTCCAATGACCCGAGATTGCCGTTCGCGAAAAAGGCGTAGCGCACAACCCACGCCAGCATCCCGATCAGCAACGTCTTCTTTACGCCCAGCCGCGCGAGAAACCAGGGCATCAGGATCATAAAACCAACTTCTGACATTTGTCCCAGACTCTGTTTCGCCGCAGCTCCTTGAGCCCCGAGGTCATTCAGAAACAGATTCGTGAAGTTGTAATAGAACGCCAATGGAATTGAGATCAGCAACGAACAAAGGACAAACACCGCAAACGAACGCTCCTTCATCAACCTCAGCGCCTTTAGTCCAAGCACTTCGCCCGCGGTTATCTCACGGCCAACGTTTTGAGGCGGAGTGTCCGGGAGCGTGAACGAATAAATCCCGAGCAGCACGGAAGTAATTCCCGCCATCTTCATCGGGATTTCGCTCTTCTCGATGCCCGGCAAGAAGTTCAGTTGTATATAACTAATAGTAAGCCCGGCCGCGATCCAGCCGATCGTCCCCCAAACTCGGACCTTCGGGAACTGGGCATCGGGGCTCGTCATCTGCTTGAACGACACCGCGTTCACCAATGCAAGCGTGGGCATGTAGGTCAGGTTATAAAGCAACAGGCCAAATATCAGCCCGCTGACCGTGGTCGAGTTTGCGGTGAAATGCATCACTGCGGCGCCGGCCAGATGCAATACCCCCATCACCTTCTGCGATGAAAAGTACCGATCCGCAATCATACCAACAAAGAACGGCGAGATGATCGCGCCGATGTTGTTCATCAAGTAAGCGTAGCCGATCTGGCTGCCGCTGAACCCGAGTTCGCTGAGGTGCGTGCCAAGCGTGACAAACCACGCGCCCCAAACAAAGAACTGGAGAAACATCATCACGCTTAACCGGCTGTAGGTTTTGGAATCCATTCACGGTCTCCAGGTTCGTAGTTCCGCATTTATGCGGAAGTTTGTGCCGCTCGCTGTGGCGCCTTCAAGTTTGTCACCGCAATCAATGACTTGTGATTTGTACGAACTTCCGCCGAAGGCGGGACTACTAACGCTTATTGTTTGATCTCTTTCACTCGCACCCGCCGGAAAGAAACACGTGAAATCAGATCGTGGTTCTGCAAGCCAACATACCCATCGATGCCGCGGGTGCCCTCAAACTCGTTAACTTTCTCCCCGTTCAGCACTACGGTGTAGCGCTGCCCCACGACGGTTATTTCATAGACGTTCCACTCGCCTGTGGGCTTCGAAGCCACTTTGGTAGCGGGATGAAAGCTGTAAACCGAGCCGGTTTGAAACATCAGGCCCTTCTTGTCGCAGTCATCAATCTGAATCTCGTAGCCGTTGTTCACCGCGTACCACGGGTCGTCGCTCTTGTCCGGGAAGCGAACAAACACGCCCGAGTTGTTGCACTTGTCGTTAGCCCTCCACTCGACTTGCAGCGTAAAGTTGGTAAACTTGCGCTCCTCATACCACAACATTCCCATTCCGCCGTGAGTGACCAGCGCTCCGTCTTCCACGGTGAAGTTGCCTTTGCCCGCCATTCGCCAGCCGGTCATGTCTTTACCGTTGAACAGGTCTATCCACTTGCCGTACTTCAGCGGCGGCGCCGCGAGCGAAGCAACCGAAAGAAATGCAATCAACCCGGTAATCATTGTTGTTCTCTTCAATGTCTGTTTCCCGCCTTTCAAGAATCCGCAATCCTCAATCAGCAATCCGCAATTGCTAAACGTTCCCCTTCTTGTACTCGTCCGCAATGTACTCACACGCCCGGACCGTCAGAGCCATCATCGTCAGCGTGGGATTCTGACAGCCGATCGATACGAAGCACGCGCCGTCGGTCACGAACAGATTCTTGACGTCCCAGCTCTGATTGAACTTATTCAGCACCGAGGTCTTTCGATCGCTTCCCATGCGCGCGGTGCCGACTTCGTGAATACACAACCCCGGCGAGGCGAGAACCGGATTGCCAAAGTTGACTTGGAACTTCGCTTCGTGAACCATCTCGTTCAGAGTCTCAAGCATGTCGCGAGCCATCGCCTTCTCGTTGTCGCTGTGACTGCAGTCGATGTGCGCTATGGGGATTCCCCACGCGTCTTTGACTTCCTTGTTGATCGTCACGCGATTCTCTTTCTGCGGCAGCATCTCGCCCCAGGCGCCAAGCCAAAAGGGCGCGGGGTCGTTCTCTTCACGCACCCTTTTCTTATACTCCGACCCGAAACCGGGGATCGCC
Organism: Blastocatellia bacterium; assembly: GCA_035558335.1. Lineage (GTDB taxonomy): Bacteria > Acidobacteriota > Blastocatellia > UBA7656 > UBA7656 > Onstottus_B. Next base: position 29,408 of record DATMCM010000522.1, read on the forward strand.
TTGAGCGTGGTCGGCAGCATCCCTCGCTGCACGCCGCCCTGCATGCCGTAGCCCCGAATGAAGTTCGGATGCCGGT
>DATMCM010000523.1:0-18126 GCA_035558335.1 Blastocatellia bacterium
GTGGGAAGAGGCGATCGTTGCTTTAGAGAAAGCGATAGAGGTCTCGGAGCGTTTTGAGCAGCCCAGCCCTGAAGCAACAGCGCGAGTGACGCTGGCGCAGATACTGTGCGCCAGGGGGGAGTTCTCCGAAGCGGAGAGGCATCTTCGAAGGAGCCTCGACTTGATTGAGGGCGCTGACAAATGGCTTGAAAGTAATGCGTTGCGGGTGCTGGCCAGCATCGATCGCTCATCTGGTCGTTCGGACTCGGCGCTCAAAACGCTCCGACAGGCCTTACAGCTTTCGACCTCAATCGGCGATCTGCACGGAGTGACGCTCGCACAGGTTAGTCTGGCCGATCTTCACTTCTCGCAGAGTGGTTATGATCAGGCGCGTGAATACGTGGAACTCGCTCACGAGAGGTTGAAGGAAGAGAAATCTCTTTCTATGTCAGGTCTCATACAGCGGCTGACAGGAAAGCTCGAGGCCGCTGCGGGACGACTGCCAGAGGCAAAGCAACACATCGCGCAGAGCATCTCCATTTTTACCACCACTGAGATCGCTTATGAGCTCGCGCTTAGTCACTATGAGATGGGTCTGCTACTGAAGAGCGCGCGCGACCTGAAGGGTGCCGAGTCTAATGTGATTCAGGCTCTTGCGATCTTCGAGAGACTTGGAGCGGCCCCTGCGAGTGAGCTTTGTCGCAGGGCGCTCTCGGCGCTAACGGAAGGTGATGACGGATCTCAGACCCTCAGAGTCAGCCCTTTGAATGACGTGTTATTGATGCAGAGGTTGATCGAGGCGTCGGCGTCTCGGGAGCTGTTGGTTCGGGAACTCGCGGCGGTAGTTTCGGAGAACTTCCCCGTAGAGCAGGTAGCGATATTTAAGGTTGATGAAACGGGCATAGCAGAGCCGCTTGCGACGCAAGGCATTGCCCGCGAGGAAGCGATAACGCTTGCCGGTTCGTTGGACCAGGCAACGACTGATGCCGTAAGGCGATCAGCTAACGGGTATGTCATCCGGATTGGAGATAACTCGCGCGCGCCAATAGTCGTCTATATGAAAGCAAACGACTCATTCGACGTTGGACGCCTACAGCCACTTCTGAAGCAAGCCGAACTGGGGCTTGAAACTTGCTCTTTGAGGGCGGCCGCAACGAGTGGCCCCATTCGTGATCGGGAACTGCCTTTTCAAACGATCATGCCTGGCTTCATCGTGGCCAGCACCTCGATGTTCGACGTTATCGACAAGATTTACAAGATCAGAACGAATGATGTTACCGTGCTGATCACTGGTGAGTCGGGTACTGGAAAAGAGCTCGTTGCGAGATATATACACAATCAGTCAGCGCGAGCTCGTGCGATCTTTCTACCCTTTAATTGTACCGCCACGCCGAAGGATATAATTGACAGTCAGCTGTTTGGGCACCGACGAGGAGCCTTTACAGGGGCCACAGCGAACTACCCTGGAATCATAAAGGCAGCGGACGGCGGCACACTGTTTTTGGATGAGATCGGCGATGTCTCACTCGAAGTCCAGCCGAAACTAATGAGGTTCTTACAAGAAGGCGAAATTCAACCTCTCGGAGAGACCAAGCCTCTTCGTGTAGACGTGCGAATTCTCGCTGCGACAAATACGGACCTCGAGCGCGCCGTCGAAGATGGTCGGTTTCGTGAGGATCTGTTTCATCGTCTCAATATTATTCGTATTCACGTGCCTCCACTCCGGGATCGGCGAGAAGAGGTTGCAGTGCTGGCGGCGCATTTCATGGAGCACTTTTCGTCGCGATCCGGCAAACAGGGCATAACAATTACTCAGGAGGCGATCGACGCGCTCTCGAATCACGAGTGGTCCGGGAATGTCAGACAACTAAGGAATGAACTCGAGCGTGTCGTCGCATACGCGCTCGATGGCGCAAGGATCTCAGTCGACGACCTCTCGCCCGACGTATCAAACCCACGCCGGCAGATGCGTCCAAACCGCGACCAACATGAGTACACTGCCTTTCCTGGGATCAACGGAAGAATGTCTGTCCAAAGGGGAAACGGGAACTATTCGAGTTTGCGGCCGACAGAGTCTGGCGTGGTCAAGCTAAAGATTGCTACAGCAGAACTTGAACGGAGACTCATTCAGGAGTCGCTTGATCGGAACCGAAACAACCTCTCGCGAACGGCGGTGGAGCTGGGCCTGTCCAGGAGGGGGTTGAGGCTTAAGCTTGGACAATTGGGGATTCTGAGAGAGAATCGGGCCTAGAGACGCATGGGAGTACGAGGTCAAATGACACTCCGGTTACGACCCCCGAGGGGACAACAAGCTTGACAGGAAAAGACTTTGCCAATATCATCGAACCCCGAGAATTAAAGAGACCCCGTTTTTAGTAACGAGCTAATCGAGCGCCTTACGGCGTTGGTGACTGTAGGGTCAGAGTGCGAGTTTGAGGTTAACCATTCAGGATCTAAGCTACGCGCTCAGACCGCACAAGCGCGCCTAGAGAGGGTCACATCACATGAGCAAGAATAGACCGGCTTGGCTTCGATTAATCGTCCGTTCGATAGTTGTGGCTGCGCTGTTGGGCAGCTTGTTCAGCTTTGCTTCCTACTCGCCTCAAGCCGCGGGAATCACGATGTCCTATGTTGAGTTGGCCGGTGTGAATGGCGGTCAAAACAACGTTGTGTTTGCGTTCGATCGCTACGTCCTCATTGCGCCATATGCCCCGAAGGGGCCAGTTGAGGAGAACGGCGACCTGGGTCAGCTGGACAATCACTTCTTATACCTAATTGACACAAAGAAGCCGGGCGTAGTTTTGAAGAAGGACCTTACGGCTTTTGCGAGCTCTGATTCTCCGAGAACAATTTACTACCCCACGAAGCTTACCTTTGACTCGGCAACTCAGATTGTTTTCGTACGAGGAACAAGGTTCGAAGAACAAGCTGGCGAAGTAGAAGCAATAGAAGTCATCGCTTACCTGCATTTGAATCTGGGTGACAATGGAAAGCCCATCAGCGATTCGACTGTAGTATCCTTTGACATCCAGGGCGTAGGAGCAGAGGTTCACAGCTCGGATGCACCCACAGACATCGCTCTGGGAGCAAATGGGAATCATCTCGTCTTCACGAACGGTGCCTCGATTTTTACCTACAGCATAGACCAAGGATATCTCTACAAGGTTGACCTCGTTCATCCGAGCGAATACGGCCCGAACAACTTCATTTCGTATCTGGCTATTGATCAAGACAGCAGCGTATTAACAGTTTATTCCAACAGGAAGGTTTCGGATAAAGAAAACGTTCCTCACGACCAATCCGAGATATCGTTCTACAAGCTAATAGGCGATGGGACGCTCACGCTGCTCAAGCGCGCATACCCGGAAGATCTTCCGCAAGGCGCATTCTTAACACCCGGCAGCAATATTGTTGTCTACTCGGAGATTGAAAAGCCGTTTGCTATCTTTCTAACGAGCGATGGCTCACTTTGTCAGGTTGACCTCCATACCGACGGGCTATCCGCCAGCGTCCGGCAATTGGTGGTTTTTCCCGAATTGGCTCAACAAAGTGCTGACGATACGAGCCCACGCCTTGTTAAATACGATCCGGCGAAGCGTGTAGTAGGCATCGTGACCCAAGGCTACGTCGCACAGATCGGTCGGCCCGGCAATGGACGAAAGGGTCGTATCGGTCGACCAGGCAATGTCCACGTCCTCACGTCGCAACCGATGCTCGCGATGGCAAGGTTTGGCAAGAAGAGTAAGGTAGCCTCGCGCAACGTGTTCTCGGAGGACTTCAGCGATGAAGGCGGGCTGTCTGAGCTGCTCTCAGTGAAAGATAACGGTGAGTGGTTGATGGCTACCTACTCAGGCAAGCTACTTTCGATTACTACGGCAGGCGATTTCGAGGAGTCGAGCCCATTATTGATCGACAGTATTGCGCCTCGGATCGCGCGACTCGACTACCTTACCAGTCGCGAGAGTCTGGTAGCCGTCCAGTCTTGCTCACCAGATGATGAAGGAACGCAGGCATGGCAACCAGGGTCAGTGGCGGTGGGCAAGTTGATCTCGATCAACGGAAAGTCTTTTTTTGCAACGGCGACGTCGCTAACGGCGTTTTCTTCTTCGCCCGTGCTCAGGCAGGCGCCTGCGATACGTAGACCAGGCAATTTCAAGCGGTGACATTGAAGAAATTGGCTGAGCGCCGAGTTGATCGGGTGGCGCATCGCTTCGTATCCGTACCACAACATTGTTTGAGCCAAGAAAGGACCATTTGTTGGTCCTTTCTTGGCTTGGCGCACTCACCTTTTGCTCATTGCTCAAACCGCGTGGATGAGGGCGCGGCTCGGAGATTTGTTCAGCTAGAACGACGAGGGCGGAAAACATGGGAGAAGGGACCACGTCTAGACACTCTGCAGCTGCACTAGACACTAACGATTCTTCAACATCACCACATCCATCGAGGAGTCTTCGATCGCGCTCTAGGGGATATGGAATCGGTTCAGGTTATGAAAGGCCCTATCGATCAAGACCGCCGGCAACCCCTAGCAGTCGATTAGATGAATACGGTCCAATTCCGCACGCCGGCTACTATGGCGCCGGCGATTCAGACCGCCCATTCAAACAGGGGCAAGCCGGTTACAGTAAGGAACTACTTTGGTATCCACCTCAGTACGGGGAACGCACAAGCGGGTACAAGCCAGCGGAATAAGCGACTCTTCATCGGCAACGGTCAAATCGATCACCCATGTTTTCGGATCTTTTCCCCAGAAAGAAGTATGCTCGCGTCGTCCGCCTCCTTAGTGTATCCCGTGCTTTTCTCGACCTGCCATCCTTCTCCGTCTCGGTTTAAGATGTAACCGAGGTATTCTTTCTTGAAGGTCCCGTCGCTTCCAGCAAAATTGTGTGTCACTGTTGCTGAAATGTATGCCTTATCGGGAAACTTGGGATCTACGTGGAACAGGTCAACCTTAACATCACGAATCCCTGGACTCTTCAGGTGCTGCTCTAGTGCCTTCTCTGCCGAGGACCGCTGGCTCTTGCAGGAGTACGCAACCAAAATGAGCCCGCTTACAAGCAACAGAATCGAGAAGCGTGAAATGAATCTTCGTATTTGTCTCGTCCGCATAAAGAGTTTCTACCTGATGACTTTCAGGTTTTCAAGCGCTCCGCAGGAGTCGTATCATAAGCAGTGAGCCGGGAGAAAAGCGGTATGCCTTTGTACCTTAAACAGCTGCTGGCGGGACGAGACTTCGCAACAACTAATAACTTTGCATCTCAAATGGCAAACTTTGTCTATTTGGTTGGTGATGAGGAGCAACGTATTTGCATGGTTGTCGATCCGGCTTGGGACATACCAGGCATTGTAGAGTTCATTGATCGAGAGGAGATGGAGCTGACGGGTGCTCTTATTACTCACTACCATCCCGACCATGTTGGAGGGGAAATACTCGGTCATAGGATAGCCGGCTTGAGCGAATTGCTTGCTATTCGGGCGGTCAAGGTCCACGTCAACGAGGTTGAATGCGAAGGCCTAAAGCAATTGACCGGCCTTTCCGAGAGCGACTTGCGGAGACATCGAGGCGGAGACGTTGTCACAGTAGGTGGTGTCAAAATCGAGCTGTTGCATACACCGGGACATACTCCAGGCAGCCAATGCTTTCTCGTCGACTCTGCCCTTGTTTCTGGCGATACCTTGTTCATAGGGGGATGCGGGAGAGTTGATCTGCCTGGTGGCGACTCTACGCAGATGTACTACTCCCTCACCAGGGTCCTTAGCAATCTGCCTGATAATACCGTTTTGTTTCCTGGGCACGACTACGCGCCTAAGCCTACAAGTACGATCGGTGAGGAGAAGAGACAGAATCAGTGTCTCCGGATGCAGAGCCTTGAAGACTGGATGAGCCTGATGGGCGAGGTTTAGTTGGTCTTGGTCCCATATGTGCCAAGGCGGCCCTCTATTCTTCTTATCCGTAGCATAAAGAATCGTCACCGGCGCGGGTTATGTACGCAAAGGAAGTCGTAGAATAGTATTGACTGCTAATCCTAAATGCGCATAATAGGCGCAATCCGGCGTAGGCTTGGTTTAGGTACTGCTCCCGTCCCGTGCCCCATAAAGGTCATCGTTACGCACCACAGAACCCAGCATTTAAGCCTGCCCCTTTCCGACAACACCACAAGTCAAGCTCAACCAGCCTGAGGATTTGCATGCAGCTCGAAGTGCATTCGCCCTAATCGCTACCAGCTCTTCAGGCTTACGATCAAGAAAATGGTGAGTACAAATGAACTCGACGGACGAAAGTAGTAGTGTGGGAGATCGTGGTTCGTATCCTCTCGCAGTTCTGGGCCGAATCGGGCTTAAGTCTATCGCGCAGAGGCTGACTGCTCTGTCGTTAACGTTAGCGTCGCTGCTGAGCCTGATAGTGTTCGTTTCCGCCTACCTTCTGTTTAACAGCTCGGCTCCTCAACAAGTCCTTCAGGCTGCTACGATCAATGCTACAGCGGCCGGCGGGATCTCCCTGCTCGGAATGCTAGCCCTTTCGCTGATCTTCTCAAAAGGGGTCAGAGCCAGCGACGATCGCCTTCGAAAGCTGGTCGAGGAGCGTAATCAGTCGGATTTGCTTCACTCAGCGTTATATCGGATTGCGGAAATGACAAGCTCTGCAGAAGACCTTCCAGCTTTTTACTCCGCAGTTCACAAGATCGTGGGCGGGTTGCTGAATGCTGAGAACTTCTTCATCGCTGTGCACGATGCGTCCACCGAACTGGTCAGCTTTCCTTGCTATGTTGACGTCGTCGATACCACGCCTCAGCCACGGAAACTGAAGCGGGGGATGACCGAGTACGTATTACGGACCGGCGGGCCGCTTCTCGCTACTCGCGAGACGCTAGAACCGATCATTAGACGCGGCGAGATTGAAGTGATAGGAACCATCCCGGTTTGTTGGTTGGGCGTTCCTCTTAGGGTGGGGGAGGAAACGATCGGCGTGCTTGCAGTGCAGAGCTATCGACCTGATGTACTGTTTGGTGAGAAGGAAAACGAAGTCCTGGCCTTCGTCTCTCAACATGTGGCAACGGCGCTGAATCGTAAGCGCGCCGAAGAGGCGCTGCGAAGGAGCGAAGAGAAATACCGCACGATTCTCGAAAGCATCGAGGATGGTTACTACGAAGTCGATTTGGGTGGCAATCTAACCTTCTTCAACGATCCAGTGTGCAAGCTCCACGGATACTCGGCCGAGGAGCTAAAGGGTATGAACAACCGCGAGTACATGGACCCGGACATTGCACGCAACGTTCATCAAGAATTCAATAGGGTGTTTCGAACCGGAGACCCGAGCGGCGAGTTCTCATACACGATAAACCGTAGAAATGGTGAAAAGAGACATGTCGAAGCATCGATTTCCTTGGTACGTGGTCCAGGAGGCGAGCCAAAAGGTTTCCGCGGGATTATACGCGACGTAACCGAGCGCAGACGAATAAAGGAATCCTTTGAGCGGAGCATGGCGGAATTCCTGTCCATAGTGTCAAAAGTTTCGGAGGGTGATCTTACCCGGCGCGGCGCCGAAGGCGATGACACTCTGGGTAGGGTGGTGCAATCAGTTAACAAGATGCTCGACCATTTCAGCACCATGCTCACCGAAGTGAAGCAGATCGGGTTGTCGGTTTCTTCAAGCGCGACGGAGATCCTCGCAGCCGCTGAGCAGATAGCCGTAGGCTCGCAGCGTCAGGCCGATGAGATAACAAACACCTCGAGCGCCGTGGAAGAGATGGCAGCGTCGATGAATCAGGTTTCAAGGAATGCGGAAGCGTCCGCAGGCGCCGCTCGTCGTGCGCTCGACATGGCCGAGCACGGAGACAGATCTGTACGTGATACCTCAGAGGCTATGTCGAGGATTGATTCCGCGGTTCTCCAGACTTCTGACAAGATGCGACTACTCGGCGCTCGTAGCTCAGAAATCTCCGAAATCATCGACCTGATCAACGACATAGCCGCGCAGACCAATCTGCTGGCGCTCAACGCTGCAATCGAAGCCGCTCACGCCGGAGAGGCGGGACTCGGCTTTAGCGTCGTGGCTGAGGAGATCAGAAAACTTGCTGAACGATCGGCACGCGCGACGAAGGACGTTGCCAGTTTGATAAAGTCAATTCAGAACGAAACAGCGGAAGCGCTTCTGGCTATGGAGGCTGGTATGAAGGAGGTAAAAGGTGGAAGTTCCCTAGCCTCGCAGGCCAGTCGCGCGCTCCAAGATATTTCCGCCGCCGTCCGCCAATCATCCGAGCTCATCGAGGAAATCTCTGCAGCGTCCGACGAGCAAGCGCGCGTCACCACAAATCTGGCTGGCGCGATGCAAACCATCTCGAGCATTACGCTCGAGACATCCGCTGGAGCTCACGAGACGGCACAGACGATCCAAGGTATGGTGGGGCTCTCGGATAGGCTGAACCGAGCCATTTCCCAGTTCCGAGTCAAGGACGACTTCATTCATCCATTCGCGTACGATGTGCCGGCTTCACCCGCAGGAGCTATCGGACACGGCCCGCACTCAGTGCGATACCCTCAGGCGGACTGACTTTTTAAAGGAGTCAAGAATGGCGCCAAGACGGCAAGTCGTAGTGTTCAAAGTCGGAACGGAGGAGTTCGCGGTTGACATACTGCTTACGAGGGAGGTTGTCGTTCCACGCGAGATTACACCTGTACCGGATACGGAAGAGTTTGTTGAGGGGGTGATGAATCTCAGAGGCAGTCTTTTGCCGGTAATTGATCTGCGAAAGCGGCTGAGGGCGCGCGCCGCAACCGCCCAAGGAGAACAACGAATTCTCATTGCGAACATCGATGACCGCATAGCTGGTCTCATTGTAGATGGTGCTTCAGAGGTTGTTAAGGTCTCCGAGGAAATGATTGAGCCCGTGCCCGACATCATATCGGAAATGGGGGCGGGGTATATCGATGGCATTGTCAATGTGAAGAATCGATACATAACACTGATCGATCTCCGCAAGGCCCTTTCTTCCGAGATTCTCAGCGAACTTGATTGCGTAATCGAAGCGCTATCGAGGCACCGGGAGCTGCCGACTCCCGCGAGGGCTCAGTGACAACTTGACGACATTCTCGTTCGTGAGGCCTTAGCCAATGTATCAGTTTGGATCCGAGTTGGGCCACCTGGAAATCCTTTCCGACAGCGAGTTTAGGCTGTTCAAGGACTTGATCTATTCTGAGTGTGGCGTCAGCATCGGAAGCGAGAAGCGAACGTTTCTTGAGTCAAGGCTTCGGCGAAGAATGGATGAACTCGGTATCCGTAGCGGCTACGAGTACTACTGTCTTGTGAAGCACTCGCAGGTAAGATCGCAGGAACTTCCTTCGCTGCTTGACACACTAATGATCTGCGAAACCTCGTTCTTCAGAAATCAGCCGCAGTTTGACCTGCTCAGGCAAGTGGTTCTTCCGGAGATTATTGAGAAAAAAGAACGAGCCGGCACTCGTCTGATTCGAGTGTGGAGCGCCGGCTGCTCGACCGGCCAGGAGCCTTACAGCGCAGTCATCGCAATGCTCGAATCGGTTACCGAAGTGGAATCATGGACGCTCCGAGTGTTTGCCTCAGACCTTTCTTTCACGGCGCTCGAGCGGGCGCAATGCGGAATCTACCGGGAGGACCAACTCAAAGGCATTGAGCCTAACTGGATATCGAAATACTTTCGACGGGAGAATGGCCACTACGTGGTGAGCGATGCGGTGAAGAGGCGCGTCATCTTCGACTATCACAATCTGAAGCACGATAACGGACTCCGCGGTCTTGATATGGTCTTTTGCCGAAACGTGATGATCTACTTTGACGCGGACGAGCAGCGGCGTCTTGTAACTCGTTTTGGTAGTTGCCTTGTCCCTGGGGGCTATCTGTTCCTCGGGCACGCTGAGAGTCTCCAAGGTCTGTCGAGCAGGTTTTCAATGGTGCATCGCAACAAGGGCATAGCCTACAAGCTCGAGTCGTGAGCGTTGGATGGATGAACTGAGCAAAGACGAGCTGGATCAGTTGCTTGCGGTATTTCGCGAGCAGTCTGTTCGTATCCTGGATGAGATGGCCGACGATCTGCTCGCGCTCGAAGCAGGAGGAGCCGACCCCGAGGTAATGACTCGGCTGCGGAGAGCCGCGCATACGATAAAAGGCGACTCCGCCTGCGTCGGTTTTGATGGTGTGACTGAGGTAGCGCACAAGATCGAGGATGTCTTCGACGCGGTCTTGAATGGTGAGGTCAGACTTGAAAGGCGGGTAGTTGATCTGGTGTTGCTTAGCCTCGATGCGCTACGAGCCGTTGTAGGCGGCGAAGAGGTAACCGACCTTGCGGAGCATACGGTGGCGAGCTTGCTAACCGGTCTCGGGAAGATCAGCTTCGAGTCGGGAGTCTCCGTAGTCCAAAAAGGGGAGATGCTGAAACACCCCGAGCCGATAGGTTCGAATACTCAATCAAAATCCGAGGAAGTCGAGCATGGAGCGCGGAGGCGTCGCGAGTTCGTACGAATCGAGGCGCCGAAGCTGGACGCCCTGCTGAATCTCGCCGGCGAGATGGTCATCGCGCGTTCCGTTCTCAATCAGGCGGCTCCGGAGATCGAGCGCGCACTGGAAAAGCACGAGATGGCAGGCGGCTTCAACGGCGCCCACGCGCAGATGGGCAAGCTTATAGCCGAACTTCAGAAGAGCGTGCTCAAGATGCGAATGGTCACAATCGACAACGTATTCAAGCGCTTCGCGAGACCGATGCGTGAGCTTGCAAGCGCTCGAGGAAAACAGGTTGAGTTGGAATTCCGCGGCGGAGAGACCGAGCTTGATCGTGCCCTGGTGGACCTCCTTTATGAACCGCTGCTTCACCTGTTGCGCAACGCTGTGGATCATGGCGTCGAGGTCACAGCCGAAAGGATTGCCGGAAACAAACCTCGGGTTGGGAAGATAGCGTTGTGCGCATATCACGAAGGCAATCAGGTTGTCGTCGAGGTTAGCGACGACGGCCGCGGGCTTGATCCCGCAAGGCTCAGGAGGCGCGCGGTCGAACTCGGCGCCATATCGAAGGTCGAAGCCGAACAGATGGATGACGAAGAGGCGCTGGAGCTGATATTCCGCGAAGGGTTCTCCACGTCCAAACAAATCACGCGCCTGTCCGGGCGAGGAATCGGGGCCTCTGCAGTCAAGAGCGCGATCGAGCAACTCCGAGGCACGGTTAGCTTGCGGAGCCAACCGGGCCTGGGTACGACTTTCGTTCTTCGGATGCCGCTGACCTTAGCGATCATAAGAGCACTGCTATTCAAAGCTGGAGCGCGCCTGTTTGCGCTTCCACTTCTATCCGTAAGCGAGATAGTTCGAGTCCGCCCGAACGAGATAAGACACATAGATGGGTTCGAAACGTACAGGCTTCGCGATCGCTTCATCTCTGTAGTCAAACCTTGCGAAGTGTTTGGCTTTGAACGGCGAAAGGGCGGGATCGGCTCGGCCTTGAGAGCCGACACCAGGCACTTGTTTGTAATAGTCCTAACTATCGGATCGAAGCGGTATGGGCTAGTCGCAGACGAATTGATTGGTGAACAAGAACTGGTCATCAAGCCGCTTGACAGCAGTTGGGTACAAAACGACGCTCTTGCCGGGGCATCTGTTGTTGGTGATGGGCGAGTCGTACTGATACTGGATGCTGAGATGGTTTTTCGCCGAGCGGTAAAGCACCAAAGAAACAACGGGCCGGCGAGGGAGGCTTATGCAGGCTAGTGGTAGAAAGATTCGGGTCCTGGTCGTGGATGACTCAGCAGTGATGCGAAAGCTGATCTCGAATTGTCTTGAGAAGGACCCAGAGATCGAAGTGGTTGCCACTGCGATCGATGGCGACTTTGCATTGAGCAAGGTCGACCAACTGAAGCCTGACGTCGTCACACTGGATGTAGACATGCCTAGAATGGATGGGATCACTGCGCTTGGTCACATTGTCGCAAAGCACGACATCCCGGTGGTTATGCTCAGCTCCCTGACAGCGCGTGGGGCAGCTCTGACAATGCGCGCATTGGAGAAGGGTGCGGTTGATTTCATATGCAAGCCTGGAGCGTCGTCGCAAATCGGCGAGATGGCCGATGAGTTGGTCTCAAAGATCAAGGGTGCCTCGCGTGGAAAGATCGTCGCAGCGAACAATCGGGCACTCGATCGACGAGTCTTGAAGAAGAGACCAGCTGGTGTCTCTTGCGGAGCGAGGGCGCAGAGAGTCGTGGCTATCGGAGCATCTTCCGGTGGCCCTCACGCACTACGATACCTGTTGCCGCGGATACCCGCTGATCTCAACGCCTGCTTACTAATCGTTCAACATATGCCTGAGAGCTTCACTTCGATGTTGGCTCGCTGGCTGGACGAGATATGCGAAATCGAGGTTCGGGAGGCTAGTGAGGGCGATTTGATCGTTCCCGGTAAGGCACTCATAGCGCCGGCTTGCACACATATGAAGGTCAGTCGTGGCCGATCCGGATGCGAAGTTACGCTCGAGCGCGGCTCGGTAGTCAATGGGCATATGCCTTCGGTTGATGTCCTCTTTCGATCTATCGCCGCGGAGTATGGTGCTCAGGCTACTGGCGTGATAATGACCGGGATGGGAAGCGACGGAGCTCAGGGTATAGGCGAGATAAAGAAAGCCGGAGGCTGGACGCTCGCCCAGAACAAAGAGAGCTGCTCGGTATTCGGCATGCCGCGAGTAGCGATCGAGAAAGGCTTTGTTAATGAAGTCGTGCCGCTCACCGAAATGGCATCGCGATTGACAACTGCGGTGGGCAGAGTGACACCTTTGGAGGAATGCCATGCAAGTAGTCGCTGAAGTGCCGGCGGTAATGAAATCGCCGCTAACCTGTTTGATCGTGGATGACTCCGCATTTATGCGCTTTCACCTCAAACGAATGATGGATTCGTTCGACAATGTGATTGCGAGTGAGGCTGCCAACGGCATCGAAGCCATCAGAGAATACGGTCGCTTGAGGCCCGACATAGTCTTGATGGACATCGTAATGCCCGGCATTGAAGGAGTCGAGACTGTGAAACGCATCTGTGACTCGGACCCGGCGGCTCGTGTGATCATGATCAGCTCGGTCAGCTATCGAGGAAAGGTCGAAGAAGCGCTTGCGGCTGGAGCGAAATGCTTTTTACCGAAGCCAGTTACAACCGAGCAGCTCAGAAGGGCAATTGAGCAGGTCTGCTCACAGGCGAGTTAAGGGAGAGAGAATGAGGTTAGACTTCGTCAAGATCTTCGTGGACTCTACCAGCTTGTTGTTCAAGGAACTCGTGGGACCATCGGTTGACGTTCCTTCGATCACCATGAAGGCAAGCCCTGTCGCCGGCAGGGAAGTAATGGCAATAATCGGGCTCGCCGGTGAAGCTCACGGCCGCGTTATTTTCGACATGGATTTGTTCACAGCGGTCCAGTTAGCCGGCCATATGATAGGCGAGCCTTCACCCGGCCTGACGCCGTTGGTACGCAGCTCTATCGCTGAGCTTGCATCGATGGCCATAGGGAGGGCCATTTCCAGGATCAACGACGGGGGCAGCCGCTTGAGGATGAGCCCGCCGACGGTGATAACAGGAGCTAACCTTGTGAGTTATGACCAGTGCTTTGAAACGCTGGTCGCACCAATCACTACGGCTTATGGCGAGGTGCGGGTCAACATTACAATCCAGAATTTGGACTAAAGGGAGCACAATGACGCAGAAGCCTGAAGAGATACTGACTCTTTTCTCGAAAAGCGAAGAGCTACTCGAGCTGTTCAGGAAGGGAAAGGCATTCACGGAAGAGCTGATGTGCGAGAACGAGCGGCTTCGATATCGAGTAGTTCAGCTCGAGACCGAGAAGCTCGACCTCTCCGATATGCTGATGAAAGAAATCGAGCGCGTCAGGCTTGAAAATAAGCAGCTTGCTCAGAAGATCGAGTTTATCGACCACAGGTTTCACGAGGTCGAGCAAGAAAACAAGGACTTCGCGCTTCGTTACGTCGAGGTTGAGGAACAGAACGAAAGCCTGGCAAACCTTTACGTTGCAAGTTATAGACTGCATTCAACACTTGATCCTGCAGAAGTCGTGGAGTGTATCAAAGAAATACTCGTCAACATGATAGGGTCCGAGGAATTTGGGTTGTTCGTTGTGGACGAGGAGACTCAGGAGCTGGTGCTTGCCGGATATGAAGGCGAGATTGCTCAGCGGCTTGACAAGGAGAGAGTCGCGATTGGCGAAGGCCTCGAGGGAATGGTAGCGGAACGGGGAGAGCCTTTCTTCACGGAGGACGCGGGCGAAGCAGGTGAAGTCTGCGCTTGCATACCCCTAAAGATAAAGGAGCGGGTGGTCGGCGTCATTGCGCTGTACAAGCTACTGGCGCACAAGGCCGGTCTGACGCCGCTCGATCACAAACTTCTCGAATTGCTGGCGGGACATGCTGCGAGCGCGATCGTCAGCTCGAAGCTTTTCGCGCAGGCCGATCGCAAGCTACGAACGATGGAGGGCTTCATAAGCCTGTTGCGCACGCGGTGAAGGAGGAACGGATGAGCAGCAGATCTCTCTTGGTGGTGGATGATTCCGCGACGTTCAGACAGTTGCTACGTATGAGTCTTCAACGGGTGAACGGAATATCCAAAGCCGACATAACAGAAGCTTCGGACGGCGCTGAGGCGCTCGAGAAGGTTAAGAGCAGCAGCTTCGATCTGGTGCTCACCGACATACGCATGCCGAAGATGGACGGCCTGGAGTTCGTAAGACAGGTAAGAACTGAGCTGCAACGCCAGGATCTTCCCATAATAATCATCAGCACCAAGGGGGCAGATGACGACATTGAATTGGGCATGAGCCTTGGCGCCAGCGGGTACTTATCGAAACCCATTTCGATAATAAGATTGAGAGAGCTTGTAACGAGTTTCTTGCCAGAGTAAATGAAAGCCATGGAGCTAAACGGCGACCTGAGCGATTTCGCTCTAACTGACATTCTGCAGATACTAGCTTTGAGCAGAAAGACTGGTACGGTTTTGCTCGAGAACGGGACTCTTGCGGGCAAAATCATCATGGAGGATGGCCGCATAACGCACGCATCAAGCTGGCCGGGCGAAAGCTTTGTGGATGCATTGGCCAAGAGGGAACTGCTCGGAGTGGAAATGCTAGCGAAGTTTAAAGAGATAGGAATGCAGGGTGGAGGGATCTGGACGGTTGAGACGTTGATAGTCGAAAGCGGAATGATGAGTCAAGCAGCGCTTCAGGTTGAGGCAAGACGTCACATTCAACGTGTCGTCGGAAGGTTGGTCGGGATCGAGAAAGGCAAGTTTGGAATAGCAGTAAACGAAGCCTCGGTTCCTAACTTGCTCGATGAGGTCAAGCTGAGCGATGGTTTGGAAGTCGACCAAGTCTTGCTGAGGTCGGCTAAGGAGAGTGACGAAGCGCGTCGTGACGAGCGCTTGTATGAGGAAAGCCTCATCGATAGCGGGCGCCAAGACTTCGACGCTACCGAAGAGACTAGCGAGTTGACAGATATCGGAAGCCAATTAAGTAATCGAACGATGACACCCGCCGAGAATGGATACTCGCAACGCTCCCAGCTGTTGTGTTCGCTGCTGGCGGAGCTGAGATTTCACTCTTATGATGCGGAAGTAAGCCTCGCAATCATGAGATACGCAAGCGAAGTTGCAACGCGAGGCATCCTCTTTGTCGTGAGGGAGTTCGAGCTTGCAGGCCTAGGCCAGTTTGGATTGAGCGCGAACGCGCCTAACGGAACAGCCGACCGGTTTGTGCGAGGATTGCGCATTCCGCTCGATGTAGACAGCTTGTTCTCGCGAGTTGTGCGGAGCGGCTTGCCGTTTGTCGGTCCCATGCCGCGCGATTATTGGAATATGGAAATACTGAGCAAACTTGGAGGTCTTGACCACGATCTTTCGCTCTTCGCGCTGCCTCTGGTTTGCAACGACAGAACAGTCTTCGTCGTCTACGGTGACAACTATCCGGGAGGAACCGACCTGAAGGGAATCAGCGAGCTGGAAGCATTAGCCAGCCAGGCGAGTCTAGTGCTTGAGAAAATATCCCTCGAGCGAAGGCTCATGGACGCAGAATCAAGGATCTCAACGCCGAATTAAAAAAACAAGGAGTATCTGCGTCCGATAATAGATATTATGTATTGAAGTATTGATGTATTGAAGTATTGAAGTATCGAATGTGGATAAGGATTGGGGATCTCGGTCCGCAAGTGCAACTACTCGAAGGCGTTTAGTCCGGTGAGGTGCTGGCCGATTATGAGAGTATGGACCTCGTTCGTTCCTTCGTATGTGTACACCGACTCGAGGTTGCACATATGTCGCATGATCGGATAGTCGCCAATGATTCCGTTCGCGCCCAAAATGCTCCGGGCTGTTCGCGCGCACTCCAGCGCCATTGTCACGTTGTTCATCTTTGCCATTGAAACGTGCACGGGTTTTGCCGTTCCCAGATCCTTCATCCGGCCGACATGCAAACATAGAAGCTGAGCCTTGCTGATTTCCGTCGCCATATCAGCCAGCTTCTTCTGGGTCAACTGAAAGCCACCAATCGGACGTCCGAACTGCATTCGCTCCTTCGAATACTTCAATGCTACATCGAAGCACGACATCGCCGCGCCGACTGCGCCCCAAGCGATCCCATACCGGGCTTGAGTCAAACACATCAATGGGCTCTTCAAGCCCTTCGATCCAGGCAACAAGTTCTCCTCAGGTATCAAGCAGTCCTCAAATGACAGCTCGGCAGTTACTGAGGCACGAAGGCTCAGTTTGTGCTTTGTCTCACGAGTGAGAAAACCCTTCCTATTCTTTTCGACGATAAAACCTCTGATCTCGTCACCATCTACCTTCGCCCAGACAACGGCGATATCGGCGACGGAGCCGTTTGTAATCCAAGCTTTCGAGCCGTTTAGCACCCAACCGTCGCGGACCCTCTCAGCTCTGGTCAACATTCCCATTGGGTTCGACCCAAAGTTAGGTTCCGTCAAACCAAAGCAGCCGATAACTCTACCAGCCGCCATCTCCGGCAAGTATTTCCGTTTTTGATCTTCACTGCCAAAAGCGAAGATCGGATACATGCAGAGCGCGCCTTGCACCGATGCGAAGCTTCGCACGCCGGAGTCCCCGGCCTCGAGTTCCTGCATAACAAGCCCGTACGACACGCTGTTCATTCCAGCGCAGCCGTATTCCTCAGGCAGGTTGGCCCCAAACACGCCCAGCGCCCCTAGCTTCGGGATGATCTGGGTTGGAAAGCGCCCCTCCTCGTAGCAATCAGCGATGATCGGATTGACCTCCGCTTCCACGAACCCTCTTACCGAGCTTATTACCAGTTTCTCGTCCTCGGACAACAGAGCCGCAATGCCCAGAAAATCCAATCCCTCAAAAGCCATGATCTTACCCTCGCGTCTGTTTTTCCTGATTGTTCAACCGACTAATTATCTCGGCTAGAATCGAAATTGCGATTTCCTGTGGTGATCTCGCTCCTATTTGCAATCCGATCGGGGCGTGAACCCGACTAACCTCCTCGCGAGAGAATCCTTCGCCACCTAGCCGCGCGAAAACCGCCAAGACTCTCCTCTTGCTTCCTATCATTCCGATATAGCGAGCGGCCGAGCGAATCACGCCGCGAAGGCAGACCTCATCGTACTGATGCCCCCGTGTCACGATCACGGCAGCGGTGTTGTAGCTCAAATCGATCCTTCTGGTTGCCGTTTCGTAGTCGCTGACAAGGAGATTTATGGCTGGATCGCGTAGTCGCTTTCGAGAAGCAAACTCTTCGCGATCGTCTACCACGGTAACGCGATACCCCACCATCGCGCTCATCAGCGCCACAGCTTGTCCTACATGCCCCGCGCCGAAGACTACGACGTGCAGCTTGTCTCTCACCAGTTCAACTACAACCCTCACTTGATTGCCTTCAGCATCGCAGGCCTCAATCACGTCGGCCTCAAGGCCCTTCCGGATCATTTCGTCGACTGCCTTGGAAACCTTCTCCTCGATCCGTTCATCTCCAATTCTCGGAAAGGGATCACCGGGCCGAAAAGCCGCTGTGATCGTGGACCTCAGCGGCTTTAGAACTCTGACAACCGCGACGAGGCGCCCCTCGCTCGCGGCCTCCCCAAGCGTACTCAGCAGCGTGTTAACCGACATACTCGTGC
>DATMCM010000524.1:0-2140 GCA_035558335.1 Blastocatellia bacterium
AATTCCCAACGGTCGCATTGCGATTGCACGTCGAGGCTTTAGCGCATCGCAATAAATAGTGGTTGCGGGGGCTCGCAACACCCGATTCTTGCGATTGGTTGAGAGACCAATTCCGAAGCTCAAACTAGCCAAGGGCTCCGCCCTTGATATCCCTTGCGCCTGCGCGTGATGAGGGGCCTTGGAGGACCACGGGATATCAAGGGGGAGCCATGGCTGCAGGCCGAGCATAACCGCTACGATCCCGCTGCTGGTACTGCAGCCGGGAGGCGGCCATGAACTCCTTCTATGAGCACCACAAGGACAGCATACGCTGGCATTATCGTTGTTTCGACCGCATCCTGCTGAATGGGTTGATTCAGCCGTTCCAGCAGCCGGAAAGAGTTGTCGGCTTCTTCAACACGTATCGCCAGCTATATCCGGTGACCCGGTATACCCTGCGCGACATCGCCGACCAATTTCAGCGCTGGGTGCAAGAGCGGGCCGCGAAGCGCAACATTCCGATCGTGGAGGCGCCAAAGGGCCGTCGTGACGAATTCGTCGACCCGTATTTCGAACGGGCCAAGCCCGACGCAATCGTGGTCATCCTCAAGGCGCGAGAACCCGCGCGCATCATGACTGCCATTGGCGATAAGGTCGCGAACCGATGGCACCTCCAGTTCGCGCAACGCTGGGTCATTCAATACAACTTTTACATCAATGACCGGAACTGGGGGCGAATGTTCGTGCGCGTCTGCCCCTACCTTCCATTCTCCGCCCGTATCTGCCTCAACCAGCACCATTGGCTGGCCAACCGCATGCGCGAGAAAGGCATCGGATTCAAGCAAACCGCCAATGCCTTCCTGAAATGCGCAGCTCCCGATCGCCTGCAAGACCTCGCCAACTCGCTCACCCCTCGGGATCTGGTGACCTGCGGCCAAAAGTGGCTGGCACACCTCACGCCCTTCTTCACCGCAAGAGAGCGAGAGCATGCGGGCTGCCAGCACCGGCTGTTCTTCTCGCAAGTCGAGTACTGCGACAACCTCATCTTCCGTCGTCGTGCGGCACTGGATAATCTCGGCCAACGCCTGCTCGATGCCAATCGAACAATTGGGCAGCCGAACAAGATCACCGTGATCTTCGGTCGCAAGGTCAGCTCGCAATATCGAGGCAAGCTGCAAACTGAGATCGAGGACATGGACCTACCCAACCCGGTGATTCGCAGCCACTATCGCAACGGCTTCATCAAGCAGTACGTTCGCGATCACCTCATCCTCCGGACGGAGGCAGCGAGCAACAACGTCAACGATTACGGCGTCAAGAAAGCCGTCGAAAATCTACCTGTCCTCCAAAAAGCACTATCGGCGATCAACGATAACTACCTCAACGTCCAGCAGGATATCCTGGAAACCTTTGTAGATCGTGGCCAGCTGCGAAAGCTCGCGGAACCGACAATCACGTCGACGGGAAAGCGCATTCCGGGTCTCAAGCTCGATCACCCTCGGCAACTCGCCGTGATGCATGCGCTCGTACGATTCGCACACATCGCAGCCGGCAATACCTTCACCACCGCCGAAATCCATCCCGCCGTCATCGAAGCGCTTGGCTGCGCCCCCGAAAGCTACACACTCGCCTCGCTCCGCTACGATCTCTCGAAACTGCGCGCCAAAGGCCTCGTTGCCAAGCTCCCGAACTCCCGCCGCTATCAACTCCTCCCGCAGGGGTACTCGATCTGCCTCATCTTCCTGAAGCTCTTCGAACGCGTCTATGCCCCACTCACTGCAGGCCTGCTCAGCCCCATCAAAGCAGATGCCCGGCTCGAATCCCAAGGGCGATCGCAGCTCGATCGCCTCTATCAGCGCGTCATCGACGATCTCGATACCCTCGTACGAGCCGTCGGTCTCAAAGCCGCGTGACTTCAACCTCAAACGGGAACAAAATCCACGCTACAGGCAGCATAACGGCCTAACTAGTTCCGACAGCGACAATCAAGCCGCGGCGTGGCCGCCGAGCAACGCTTCACGAAACCGCGACTTCTGCAAGGGACCATCCCAATTCGGCAGCACCAGGGGATCTTTGGCCGTCGAGACCTTAAGCACGGCCAACACCGGACCTTCGGCTTTGTGCAGCATCGCAGTCGCGGGCGCGAGTTCAGCCATTTTCC
>DATMCM010000525.1:0-9598 GCA_035558335.1 Blastocatellia bacterium
CATATCCTTGATCCAGTCGCGCGGCATGATGCGCTCGTTCGTCTTTCGAATTTTCGCTCGGACGAAAGCCATGTATTGGCCTTCTGCGGCTTGCAGCGCGAGTGCCGTTGACTGGGAACTTTCGCCGCGGTGGGTTCCTGGGGAAGCAACGTCGCGAGCTCCGCTGACCGCGGCGGGGACGTCAGGCCTGGGTGCGGCAGCGGAAGGGTTGGGCACGATTTGTGATGAAGGCAATTGAGCCAGCGGCGGAGCGTCCGGTTGCGATGCTCCGCTCGCTTGCACAAGCGAAGAGGCCGGAGGCTGAGCAGCCAACCTCGGACGCGTTTGCGAGTCGCGATCGCCCTCTCCGCGCATCGCTCTCAAGCCGCGTTCAACTTGATCTGCGGACGGGAGCCTGCCGTGTGCCCCTCGTTGCTCGGTTGGTTTGGGAGAGCGCGCAAGCAACTGAACGTCATTGGCATTGTTTGGGTCGAAGCGAAGCCGATTTATGTCGGCGCGCTCGAGCGGTTCGGGGGCCGCTCGAAGAATCACATGGTCGCGCGGCGACGCCAGCTCGGTGAGCTGAACAAGCGTCTGTTGATGCTTGCCACGCTCGATGACTTGTTGAATGGCCCACGAGTCGAGCTTTATTAGAGCTGCATAAAAGATGACGTGAGCTACAAACGAAAGGGCTAGCAGTTTGTTTAGGCGAGCGTCACGGCTGACCAGCGCCGGGAGGGACTCAAGGAAGCCGCCCTCAGCCGGCTGGTCGTCGATGTAGTTGTCTAACGTCTTAAGCACTTCAACTCAGAAAGGGTTTCTGGTTTTTGGTTTCTGGTTTCTGGTTCGTCCCGGTAGTCCGTGAGACTGGGGAGGCACCCCAACCGGAACCAGAAACTAGAAACCAGAAACTAGAAACCATCCAGCGATTCAATCGCCAGCGAATTGAATCTCTGTCGTATCGCTTTCATATCAATCGCATCAACCCTCGGGTGAACTCGGTTGGTCAGAAGAATCATAACCCGGCGCTTCTCGGGCTCCATCCACACACTTCCTCCCGTAAACCCGTTGTGACCCATGCCTGCCGGCGGCAACGATGGGCCCGCCGAGCAATCCGAGGTTGCAGCAAGTATCCAGGCAAGTGAGCGAGCCGTGTCCTGGCCCGACGTGAAGTTCGTGCGGAACAACCAGAGAGACTCGTGTTTGAACAGTTTGCTGCCTTCTAGAAACTGACTCGCGATCTGAAAGACCTCTCGCGCCGTCGAGAACAAACCCGCGTGCCCGGCGACTCCGTTCATGAAGTAGGCATTGCCGTCGTGAACTTCGCCCCAGATCACCCCGTCGCGCCATCGATGCGCACCGGCAGCCGGAACTCCAGGACTTGATGACGCGGCGACCTCAACACCTTCATGCGCGATCAAGTCCGCATCGGCGTTTGCGTGCTCGAAGACCTGGCCGCATTCGGTCGCCGCTATCTCGCGCCTGAGCTCCGCCGGCGGATTGAACATCGTTCGTTTCAGGCTGAGCGGCGCGAAGATCTCGCGGGCGGCGAGGCCGTCGAGGCGCTCCCCGGTCAGTCGCTCCAAAAGGATGCCGAGCAACACATAATTCAAGTCGCTGTACAAAAGACGTGGCGAGAGAGGTGTTGCAATCCGCGCGATGGCCGCGACGACGTCCTCGCGGTCTCGCGCTTCTAAATAGAGCGGCCGCCAATTCGGAAACCCGGAGACGTGCGTGAGCAAGTGCTTGATAGTGATGTGCTGCTTGCCTCGCACATCCAGCTCCGTCAGGTATCTTGCCGCGGGAGCTTCCAGATCTATCAAACCTTGCTCAGCGAACTTCACAATCAGAGCTGAAGTCACCAGGGGCTTGGTTAGAGAGGCAAGGTCGTAGATTGTATCCAGCGTTGTGGGGATGTGTTCAGGCTCAACGACCGCGAGTCCCATCGCGTGTTCCGCCGCGATTTGCGCAGCTTCGCCAATGACGTATTGTGCGCCGGGGAACGCGCCGCGCTTGATCTGTGACTGCAGGAAGCTGGAGACTCTGTCGGAGCTGTGTGTCATTTGAATGACCGATCCGCGGGCTTACTCAACCAAGGATTATAGTCAGGGGCGGGGCGCGGCGGCAAAGAAGTTGCGCTGGCGGGCCGTTTCATAAAGCAGGATGGCGGCGGCGGCGGCCACGTTCAACGACTCAACCGTGCCGGTCATGGGAATGCTCACAAATTCATCGGCAATCGCCGACGTGGTTTCTTCAACTCCGCTGGCTTCTTTGCTGAGAACCAGCGCGAGTGGCGTCTTGAAGTCCGCATCGGTGTAGTTGAGTGCCTTCCTGGCCGCCCGAGGTCTTCTGATTCCGGGCTGCGGACGAGGCGAAGGCGGACGCGACGCAACGATCTTGAGCTTGTGCAGCCGGCAAAGCGAAGCGACTTCTTCGAGCTTAACGCCGGTTACGATCGGCAACCGGAGCGCCGCGCCCATCGACGCTCGAAGCGCCTTGTCGTTCCACGCATCGACGGTGTAGGGGGTCGTGATTACTCCGTCCGCGCCTGCCGCCTCAGCGGTTCGGATAATCGTTCCCAGGTTACCGGGATTCTGCAAGCGGTCGGCGATTACCAGCAGTGATGGTTCGCGCGAGAACAGGTCGCTCAGGTCATAGTGCGGGCGACTCACGATCGCCGCGACGCCTTGCGCGGCCTCGGTGCCGGTGACTGCCTCCATGACCTGGGCAGACAGATGAGCGCCGCGGCACGGAACCTGTTGAAGCAGGTCGAGCAGCCGCACGCCGCGCTCGCTCGTTTCAATGTCGGAGGTGAATGCCACCGCCTCGAACCTCGCGCCCGAACCTAAAGCTTCTTCGATCAGGCGAACGCCTTCGAGAAAAACAAAATGGCGCTCGCTTCCAACGCGGACGCGGCGAAAGCGTTTGACGAGCGGGTTCTGCCGGCTTGTGATTTTTTCAACGAGCATAGTGTCGAGGTCAGGCTGAGTATCTTACCGGCGAGCGACCAAAATTGTAAGGGATTCATCCTTTTGGGCGCGGCAACCGGTCAATTACAATGAGTGTCCTATGCACGAACTGCCACTGCTTATCAACATCGCCGTAAGTCTTGTTGTCGCATTCGTTGGGGGAGTATTAGCTCGGCGCATCGGCCTGCCAACGATCGTTGGTTATATGCTGGGCGGGATTGCAATCGGGCCATTCACTCCGGGGTTTGTCGGAGACGTTCACACAGCAAGTCAGTTGGCGGAGCTGGGAGTCGTATTCCTGATGTTTGGAGTCGGCGTGCATTTCTCGCTCGGCGACCTTTGGAAAGTGCGAGATATTGCGGTCCCAGGCGCGCTCGGCCAAATGATTTTCGCCTCTCTGTTGGGCTTTGGTCTGAGCCAGATTTGGGGTTGGCCCAAGCCGGCCGGCGTCATGTTGGGGCTGGCCATATCGATCGCCAGTACGGTTGTCCTGCTGAGAGGGTTGATGGACAACGGGTTACTCAACACTCCGCATGGTCAGGCCGCAGTCGGCTGGCTGGTGTTGGAGGACCTGGCGACAGTCCTGATCCTCGTACTAATGCCCGCGATGGCTGGAGGAACCGGCGGCTGGAACAATCTTGCAATAACACTGCTCAAGGCAGCCGCGTTCGTTTTGATTCTTCTTTTTGTCGGTAAGAAGTTGATCCCCTGGCTATTGCTGAGCGTCGCGCGTACCCGATCGCGCGAATTATTCATCCTGGCGGTTCTTGTCATTTCGCTAGGCACTGCCCTGGGAGCGGCCGAAGCGTTTGGCGTTTCCCTGGCTCTCGGGGCCTTCGTTGCCGGAGCGGTGGTCAGCGAATCGCCGCTTAGCCACCAGGTTAGCGCTGATCTGCTGCCCTTCCGCGAAGCCTTCTCGGTTCTGTTCTTCGTCTCGATCGGAATGCTCGTGGATCCGCGCTATCTGGCAAGCAATATCGGGGCGGTTCTGACGCTCACTGCCGTGATCGTGATCGGCAAATATCTTATTACAGTCTCTCTGGGAGTTTTCCTTTCGCGACCCGCCCGGACGTTTCTGGTGGTAGCTGCGGGCTTGAGCCAGATCGGAGAATTCTCATTTATCCTGGGCCGCGCAGGCTTAGCCCTGGGGCTGCTCGATCAAGACCAATACTCGTTGATCCTCGCCGGCGCGCTTCTGTCTATCACGGTCAATCCGGTAATGTACCGCTCAATTGAGTTATCGGAGAGGTGGTTAAGAAAGTTCCCGCGCGTCTGGAAGCTTCTCGATCGCCACGGCCCATCTCTGATTGTTTCAGCGGAGGCTGCTGCCGATCATGTGGTCGTCGTAGGCTATGGGCGCGTTGGGCAGCATATAGTGAATGTCCTGGGACAGCTCGGCGTGGCTCGTCTGGTCATGGATACCGATGCTCGAAGAGTCGAAGAGTTGAACGCTCAGGGGGTACCGACGCTGTTTGGCGATGCGGCTAACTCAGAAGTGCTGATGCATGCCGGGCTGGTCCGAGCCCGGGTGCTGGTGGTTACGATTCCTGAAGAAGCTGCGGCGGAAGTGATCGTTGCGGCGGCGCGAGATCAGGCTCCAAGCCTGCCGATTATCGTCCGCGCTGCAACTGAGTCAGGAATCAAACGCCTGGCGGTCCTCGGGGCAAACCAGGTGGTTCATCCGGAGCTCGAGGGCGGATTACAAATGGTCCGCCGGACCTTGCTCCAACTGGGCTTCCCTTTAAGCAAAGTGCAGGAATATGCGGACGTCGTAAGAAGTGATTCTTACGATCTCAGCATCAACACCGACCAAGAGCGCCAACTACTCCAGGACCTGTTGAACGCGGGCGACAACATTGGGATCACCTGGCTGAAAGTTGCAGCCGGCAATCCTTTAGTGGGCAACACGCTTGCGCAGGCAAATCTGCGAGCCATGTCAGGCGCTTCAATCGTTGCGATCATGCGTGTTCGGGAGCTGATAACCAACCCGGAGCCTCAAGCCACCCTGCGAGCCAACGATCTTCTAGGTGTCATCGGCGACGCCGCGCAACTCGAAGCTGCGAGACACATGTTGAGCCTTTCTGGAGTCGACACCGAATGATTTGCGCCTCGACGAATTCGCGCCGAGATCTCGAAGCAGGTCTCCGGGCGCGCGGTTTGAAAAGCATGTTCATTTCCGGTTTGAAGAATGGTAGACGAGTTTGGCTTTCTCCTTGAACCTGTGACCGCAGTGTTTGCACGTGTAGAACTGCCCGGCTTGTTTTCGAACGTAAGTCGATGGCTTTTGGCAACCAGTGCAAACTCTCCTCGCTTCCTTAACGGCCTTCGCGATCATCAGCGTCCAAATAAGATTCATCTGCCACCTCATTCGAAGGGGAGGCGCGCTGCGCCTCCCCGATACAAGCCTCGCACGACTAGCGGTTGCTGCCATCGATATCGGTAGCGCTATCGTTTACAACATCACGCTCGTGCTTCGCGCTGTCGTTCTTTCTGACCCAAAAAATGAAGAGAATGGCAGCCGCTATCAATATAAGAACAACCAGAATCTCGGAACTCATGTTATCAACTCCTTCTACGCCTCGTAGGCGCGTGTTTTCAACGGCCAGCAAGCACACTCCGCCGCAAGTCTTTCTCTCACTGACGAAGCTCTGTTCTTTTGATTGAGAACTACGCTAGTCGAGGAGGAGCGCGGCCGGCTGCCTGCGAGCTCAAGCGATAGGAGTGGCTCAGTGGGAAAGCCAGGACGGGTTCGATTCGAGAAGCGTGGAAGACAAGCTTTGGTGCCTTGCGCGCTGTCTCCTGATCGAGCTGAGGACGCTGGCTCTTGCAAACCTTCAGAGAGAAACTGTGTCCGCGAGCTGCAATCGCGTCGCGCGGCATACTGTACGCTGAGAGCTCCCTGCGGCTCAGAGGGTGATGATCTGCTGCTTTGGGCGAGACCTGGAGCAGGCTTCCGCCCAGGGAGGCCGGGTTCAGCGCCACGCACGTCAGGATAAGAGTGCGCAGGAAGAGCTGGACCTGGTTGCGGCGTGTCATTTCATTCTTGATCATAGCACGCGGGTCGGTCCGCGACGAGTTGCGATCACCCAGCCTCGTGATGGTTATTCATGACTTGAGCGTCTTGGTTTCGAGAATGGGTGGTGATGTCGTAGTTTCAATTCTAAGCGTTGTCTCTGCGCCTCGGCGTCTTTGCGGTTAGCAGGTTTTCAGCGCTTACTAACCGCGGAGATGCGGAGACACAGAAATGACGCAAAGAAAGGCCTCGAATTGGGTGACTACCGAGAATCCTCCAGCTTGACAACACTAAGCTTGGGGGTATCCTATCCGTTAGACATGAACTCGCTGCCTGAACCGCTGCCGGGTGGAAATTCAAACGAGACTCGGATTGAAGTTGAGACCGCAAGGCTGGGAAGACTGCGACCTCGCCCAATAAGCGAGTTCGCATGAGCGATACTAGCCAAAGTCGAGCGGAGGTGACGGAACCGAGCGTTCGCGCATAGTCAAAATGGCAATCACCACAACCCCCACCCGAGTACGCGTTGTCGTAGCCACCTCGGTCATGCTCTCGTTTATTTCGTTCTGGCGAGCCGCCGCGATCGTGCTGAACGATTTGGGATCATCCGCATTCTACGCCGGCGGACTGGCGGAACAGTATATAGGCAAGGCTGCGCCGTGGTTCATCCTCGGAGTAATGCTGTTCAGCTCGGCGGTCCGCATGGTGTACGTCGAGTCGTCGTCGATGTTCACTCGCGGAGGCGTCTATCGGGTGGTGAAAGAGGCGATGGGCGGCACGATGGCCAAGCTCAGCGTCTCGGCTCTGATATTCGACTTTATGCTGACCGGGCCGATCTCGGGGGTGGCTGCCGGCCAGTATATCGTCTCGCTGATCGCAAACACCGCGACGTATTTTGGCCATACCTGGGAGCCTTCCGCGGACACATCGAACTATCTGGCGGCGTGCGTCGCAATTCTGGCTACAGTCTATTTCTGGTGGCGGAACATAAAAGGAGTCCACGAATCAAGCGACGACGCGATACGGATAATGTACGTCACGACCGTGATGGTGGTGATGTTGATCGGCTGGGGGTTACTAACGCTGATCATGCGCGGCGGGCAAATGCCTCCGGTGCCGATTCCCTCGAACCTCAGTTTCTCCGGTGCTCCTGAACACGCGCTTGGGTGGCTTCAAGGGTTGCGATGGTTTGTCCCGGACGGCGACCGATTCAAGATCGCAGACAACGCGCCGAGCTTTATCGGATTGCTCGGCATAATGATCGCGTTTGGACACTCGGTGCTTGCGATGAGCGGCGAAGAAACGCTTGCACAAGTTAACCGGGAACTCGAGTACCCGAAGCTCAGGAACCTCAAGAAGGCCGGGATCGTCATCTTTGTCTACTCGCTTCTATTCACCTCACTGGTCTCATTCTTTGCGGTTGCCATCATCCCCGACGACAAGCGGCCTCAGTACTTGACCAACCTGATCTCCGGGCTAGCGATGAATTTCGTTGGACCGGAGTCGATCCGATTGCTGTTCCAGGCGTTCGTGGTGATCGTGGGCTTTCTGATGTTGTCGGGTGCAGTGAACACCGCGATCATCGGCTCGAACGGAGTGCTGAATCGGGTCTCTGAAGACGGTGTGTTGACCGACTGGTTCCGCGCGCCTCAAAAGAAATACGGAACCACCTATCGCACGATCAACATGATCGCCATTCTCCAGATCGTCACGATCATACTGTCGCGCGGGAATACGTTCCTTCTGGGTGAGGCTTATGCATTCGGGGTGATATGGAGCTTTTCGTTTAACGCAATCGCTACAGTCGTGCTTCGCTTCAAGCGGCCTGAGGAGCGCGAATGGCGAGTGCCCGGCAACATTCGCGTCGGGCGAGTCGAGATACCGATGGGATTGGTCACCATCTCGCTGGTCTTATTCTCGCTTGCGCTGACCAACCTCTTGACCAAGCCGGTGGCTACGATATCGGGGATTGTTTTCACCGCGGCGTTCTTCATGATTTTTACGATCTCCGAGCGAATCAACCTGCGCAAGCTCGACATGACGATTGGCAAGCTCGACCAGTTCCAGCTTCAACACAACGAGACTGTCGATCTACAAGCGGTGGGCGCGCGGCCCGGCAATGTGCTGGTCGGAGTACGTGATTACAACACCCTCAATCACCTGGAGCATGTGCTTGAAAGGACCAACACCGAAGAACAAGACATCGTGGTTTTGACTATGCGTTTGATGGCGGGTCCGGGAGGAGGCGAGCGCGACCTGTCTGACGAAACGTTGTTTACCGAATACGAACAGCGGTTATTCACTCGAGTTGTTGCGTTGGCAGAAAAGCACGGCAAGCCGGTGGATCTGCTGATTGTGCCGGCTACCAATGTGTTCGACGCAGTGACGCAGACCGCTTTGAGGTTGGACTCGGCCGAGGTGGTTGCCGGGTTGTCTTCGAAGATGACCGCCCAGGAGCAGGCTCGCGAGCTTGGCCGGGCGTGGGAGCGGCTGCCAGAGAAACCGCGCCGACAAGTAGCCTTCAAGGTAATCGAGCCCAACGGAAAAGAACACATAGTGCATTTGGGAGCTCACGCGCCCCACCTCACCGAAGACGACGTTAATCTGATTCACAAGCTGTGGATTCAGGTTTCGAATATCCCGAGCCGGCGCAAGGTTCATCATCGCGACGTGGTGCGAGTGGCGTTGAACCGGCTCGAAAGGGACTTGCGCGGTGAGAGCGATGTGATGCTTGATTTCTACAACCTCGAGCACAAGGACCAGGACAAATCGCGCACTCGAAACAACGGACCGACAGCGCCACGATGAGCGACGAAGGGAGTCGTATGTCGATCGTTGAACAGATCAGCCGGGACATCACCGAGGCGATGAAAGCCAAGGAAGCGGAGCGGCTCAGCGCGCTTCGAATGGTGAAGACGGCGCTTACGATGCGCCAGTCCGAGCTGCCCGCGGGCGTCGACGATGCCGAGGCTGCGCGGGTGCTTAATACCCTGTTGAAGCAACGGCGCGACGCGGCCGAACAGTACCGGGCGGGCAAGCGCGAGGATCTTGCGCTCAAGGAAGAAAATGAGGCGCGAATAATTCAGACCTACCTTCCGGCCTCAGCCAGCGTTGAAGAGATCACCGCAGCGGTTATCGAGGCGATCGCGGAGACCGCCGCGACGTCGATCAAGGACATGGGTGCGGTTATGAAGTTCGCCAGAGCAAAGCTTGAAGGAAAGACCGTCGACGGGAAGGCTCTCAGTGACCTTGTTAAGACGAAGCTAGCCGGTCAATAGTCATTTGACTTGAATTGGGCCGTTCCATCCCGGAGCCTACCTGTGCGAACCGGGCACTTGCGCATTTTGAGCTTGCTTATGCTCGGCTTCTAGTACATTATCAGTCCGTTTTTCCCACAGTTCCCCGAAGTAGTTGCTTGGATTGTCGGCCTCCGCGACCCCGTGGTGTGTGCAGGCTGAGATCTCAAACCCTTGGGCTGCGTTTGCTGAAGCTTGGAAAAGGAGAGAGGACAATGACGATAAGAAAAGCGTTGATGCTGATTGCATTGGTCGTGGCGATAGTGTCGCTTGCGGTACCGCTGGTACGCGTTAGAGCGCGGGCGACAAACGCGGTGCTGAAAAATGCGGCTATGTCGCTG
>DATMCM010000526.1:0-4070 GCA_035558335.1 Blastocatellia bacterium
AAATCTCCGCTTGGCGACTCCGCCATTCCATCCTGTACTATACTCGAGGTTCGACACCACCGAGTCTGGAGAGACAACCGTGAATCCAAACCACATCGTCTCCAAAATCCTTCGTGCCGTACGGCGCGCGCAGTCCTTCACTCTAACGATTCTCGTGCTGGCTCTTCTGGCTTGCGCGCAGTCATCGCCGAACAACTCATCGGCGCAGCAATCAGCGTCGAAGCCCGGCGAACTTCGTCACTACAACATCACGGTTGCTGATTTGCCTCCGGCCCAGGTCCAGAAGGGTCCTGTCAACTTCTCGAAGATCGCCCCGAGACCCGAAGGCGCAGAACTCAGCATGCCGCGCGGCTTCGAGATCGGCACTTATGCGGAAGGCGATCTTCAGCGACCGCGCTGGCTGGCGTTAGCTCCCAACGGCGATGTGTTTGTTGCCGAGTCCGAGGGAAACCGCATCTCGATTCTCCGAGACTCGAACAACGACGGAAGAGTTGACGAGCGGTTTGTGTTTGCCAGCGGGCTCGCTCGGCCGTTTGGGATGGCTTTCTGGCGGGATTATCTCTACGTCGGCGACACCGATGCTGTTGTTCGTTTTGCTTACAAGGTCGGGCAAACCAAGGCCGAAGCCGCGCCCGAGAAGATCGCCGATCTGCCGATGAACGGCTACCGCGAGCACTGGACGCGCAACCTGATCTTCAATGCCGACGGCTCGAAGTTGTATGTGACCGTCGGCTCGAAGTCAAACGTTGACGCCGGCGAAGAACCGATGCGCGCGGCGATCTCCGAGTTCAACCCGGACGGCACCGGCCATCGGATTCTCGCAAGCGGGACTCGCAACCCGATCGGGCTGGCGTGGAACACAAAAACGAAACAGCTTTGGGCTGCGGTTCAGGAGCGTGATTTGATTGGGGATGATCTTGTTCCGGATTATGTGACCGCGGTCAAGGATGGCGCGTTTTACGGATGGCCTTACTCCTACATCGGCTCCCACGAAGACCCGCGGCGGAAAGGCGAGCGGCCCGATCTTGTGCAGAAAGCGATCGTCCCGGATGTCTTGATTCAAGCTCACTCGGCGGTGCTCGGGCTGGTGTTCTACGAAGGCAAGATGTTTCCGGATGAATATCGCGGCGACGCGTTTGTTGCGCTGCACGGCTCCTGGAATCGTACTAAGCGAACGGGCTACAAGATCATTCGCATACGATTCAAAGACGGGAGGCCGATTGGCGGCTACGATGATTTCATAACCGGCTGGATGACAAGCGAAGAAAGTCAGGACGTGTGGGGCCGGCCGGTTGGGTTGCTGGTGTTGAAGGATGGCTCGATGCTGATCACCGATGATGGAGCGAACAAGATTTGGCGCGTGACGTATTCGAAGAGTAAGTAATCCCAGATGAGCGCGGGATGAATGCCGATAGGCAACGGGAATCTATACGGTTCTGGCGGTTACAGTGCAAGGAGGACTTCAAATGCGACACAGCTGGAGTTCCAAAGAAGTTCGTCTTACCATGGCGCTCGCCACCGCAGTCTGTCTTATCATCAATGTTGGAGCCGCGACGCCGTCTAAAGCTAAGACAGAGTCCGACTCGGATTGGCCGGCCTACGGTCGCGACCCCGGAGGCTCTCGTTATTCGCCGCTTACCCAGATCAACCGCGACACCGCGAAGAACCTGAAAGTCGCGTGGACTTATCGAACCGGCGCTGTCGATGTGAAAGGCAGGTCTGTACGCAACGCTGCTTTTGAAGCCACCCCTATTCTCGCCGGCGGCATGCTGTATCTGTCGACTCCGTTCAACCGGGTAATTGCGCTCGACCCACAAACCGGCTCGGAGAAATGGAACTACGATCCGAAAGTCGATCTGACGCAAGGCTATTCCGAAGTCACATCGCGTGGTGTTTCCAGTTGGTCGGATCGAAAGACCGGTAAGCGCCGAATCTACGTAGCGACTATCGATGCGCGGCTGATCGCGCTCGACGCCGCGACGGGCGAGCTCTGCAAAGACTTTGGACAAGACGGACAAGTCGATCTGACTCGCGATGTGCGGCTTGTGGATCGAGGCGACTACCAAGTGACGTCGCCGCCTGCGATTATCGGCGATCTGCTGATCGTCGGCTCCTCGATGGGTGACAATCGCGGGGTTGAGTTGGAGCGCGGAGTCGTGCGCGCCTACGACACTCGCACCGGAAAGCTGGCATGGAGCTGGGATCCGATACCCCAACAAGCCAGCGATCCCGCGCGCAAGACCTGGCAAGGTGACAGCGCTATTCGAACTGGGGCCGCCAACGCATGGTCCATCATCTCGGCGGACCCCGAGCGCGATCTGGTTTTCGTTCCCACGGGCAGCCCGAGCCCCGACTTCTACGGCGGCGAACGCAAGGGTAACAACGAGTACGCCAACTCGGTAGTCGCGTTGCGCGCATCGACGGGAAAAGTCGTGTGGCATTTTCAAGTAGTGCACCACGACTTGTGGGACTACGACGTAGCGTCGCAGCCGATGCTTATCAGCGTCAAACGAAACGGGCGCGACACACCAGCCGTTGCAGTCGGAACAAAGATAGGTCACTTGTTCATTCTGGATCGAACGACCGGCAAGCCCCTCTTTCCAGTCGAAGAGCGTCCAGTCCCGCACAGTAACGTTCCGGGTGAAGAAGCCTCTCCAACTCAACCGTTCCCCACGCTTCCACCCGCGATCGTTCCTCAGAAGCTCACCGAGCAAGACGCGTGGGGAATCACCCCTGCTGATCGCGACGCGTGCCGCCAGCTCATCAAGGGAGCACGCTCCGAAGGCTTGTTTACCCCGCCAAGTCTCGGAGGCACGATTGTTTTTCCGGGCAACGCAGGAGGGATGAACTGGAGCGGGATGTCTTACGATTCAAAGCGGGGTCTGTTGATCACGAACACCAATCGGATTGCAACCCTGGTGAGGCTCATTCCGCGAGAAGAGTACAACAAGCTTAGAGCGACAGGAGAAGGAAGTCGATTCAAGGGCGAGTTCGGCCGCCAGACGGGAACGCCTTATGCGATGTATCGCGAGCATCTACGAGCGCCGAGTGGAGCGCCCTGCAACCCGCCTCCCTGGGGCGCGTTGACTGCAGTCGATCTCGCGACCGGCACTGTGCGCTGGGAAGTG
Source organism: Blastocatellia bacterium (assembly GCA_035558335.1). Lineage (GTDB taxonomy): Bacteria > Acidobacteriota > Blastocatellia > UBA7656 > UBA7656 > Onstottus_B. The sequence goes on from DATMCM010000526.1 coordinate 3,129, forward strand.
CCGTTGGGTACGATTTCTCAGCTCGGGATGTTTCCGAAGTCGAGCGAGTGGGGCTCGATCAACCTCGGCGGTTCGGCGGTGACCGCCGGCGGTTTGGTGTTCATAGCCGCGGCGATGGATACTTATCTGCGCGCGTTCGATGTTGAAACCGGCAAGGAAGTATGGAAGGCTGAGTTGCCGGCCAGCGCGCAGGCGGCCCCGATGACCTATGCAGTTGGCGGCAAACAATATCTGGTAATCTGCGCGGGCGGCCACGGCAAGCTCGGAACCAAGATGGGCGACTACGTTGTGGCATTTGCATTACCGTAGTGCCGGCTGTGCACCACGGCAGACTCGAACGAACCGCCGACTCAAGGGATTGTGCTCGAACCTCAGAGCAAAGCGGCGGTCGAACCTTGGCGCAATGACAGGTCGGGAAGGGTGGTTTACCCCCGCCGCTCTATTCTCAGGGCAGCCCCCCTCGAGCTGGCCAATCGTCGACACAACCAAGAGGCGGGGGCAAGCCAACCCTTCCCGACCTGTTATTGCACTATCGGCTCGAGTTGGTTGGTTTCACGAGAATCGGGCCCGACCGTTTGGGAGGCTGGTCTTGAAATCCACCGTCTAAAATGGCGGACAAATAGCCAGGAGTTTCGCGGTTGAACTCCTCTCAGGTGTGAGCTAAATGAAAAGACTTGGATCAACAATCCTCATCATCGCTGTCGCACTTGCCTTTAATATGCGCGCATCGTCGCAGAGTCTGAGAATCCAGGGCGTTGTATTGGACCAGAACGGTGGGGCAGTCTCCCGCGCTGATGTGACGCTAATAAGCAACGGAGCGGTCGGGACCGAATCGCTGGCGACTGCCACGGACGCGGAAGGCCGGTTCGCCATCGATACCGCGGGTTTGCCCGCCACGTTGACGGTTCACGCGCCAGGCTTTGCCCCTTACTCCCGCACAAT
>DATMCM010000527.1:0-18844 GCA_035558335.1 Blastocatellia bacterium
TTTGTCGCCGCGGCGCTGCCGCCGATGGCGGTCGTGATGAGCGGGACGTTCACCTGTCCTGGTAGACCCGTGTTTCCGTAGTTACACGGCGGAGGCGTCGGCTGGCCCGGCAAAGCCGCCTGTCCGCACCTGGGATTCGCCGCCGTAAAGATCTTGAGATTGTTCTGCGCAGACTGGAATGCACCGAGGAAACCATTCTCGAAAATGTTCACCTCGTTGTAATTGTACTGGCGCCACAGGCGAGTGCCGTGCGTCCCGACATAGCGGATTTCTACCGCAGTGTCCTTATTAAGCTCTCGCTGGAGGCCAAACGAATACGACTGTGTGTAGCCAGGTTTGAGGTTCGGATCAAAGTCGTTGACGCTGGCGGAGCCGCCTGCCAGCAACGGGAAACGGCTGGTGTCCTTTGGCGGCGGGATGAACGGGTAGGACGACGGATCGCGGAATAGCACGCTCCCCGCCTTGAAGATAGACGGCGTTGATGCCGCAGTTACGTTCAGGTTAACCGTGGGCCCGTTGTTGGAGCCGAACATTGCGGTGTAAGCGTTGAAGCCCTCGCGGGTGTAGGCTATCGAATAGCCGCCGCGAATCACCGTTTGATCGCCTTCACCGAAAATCGTGTGAAGCGGCCCTGACTTGATCGTGGGGCTCCACGCAAATCCAGCGGACGGAGCGAAGTCCGTGTGGCGGGTTCTGTAACCTTTCTCCCCCGGCGCCAGCAGTGAGAAGAAAGTAGGCGTATTGCCGATCACTGTTGGCTTGAAGAGGTTGCCATTGCCCGAAACGCCAAAGATTCCGGCTTCCCCAGTCCGAGTATAGACGAGGTTGTCGTTGATCGGTGACGGATCAATCTCCCAGCGAAGCCCGTAGGTGAATGTCAGGTTGGGCCTGGCTTTCCACGTATCCTGAGCGTAAACAGCGTATTCATTCTGATGATTACGCTCAGTGAACGGGATAAATTCATAGGCGCGCGTCGTTTCATTGAGAGACGCGGAACGGTTGATCGCGGTCATCCGGCCCGTCAGCAACGCATACAGTGACTGCGCCTGGGTTCGCTGGGTCGAGCTGGAACCGGGAAAATTAGCCGCCGAAAACAGATTCGCCACCGGGTCAGTGCTGTCAATTCCGAAGACGATCTGCGGCACCGCCTGCGTGTCCACCGACTGCGTAAACGAAGCTACTCTGGTGAACGCAAATCCGAAGTTGATGGTGTGAGCGCCTTTGATCATAGTCAGGTTGTCGCTCAGACCCTTGACTGGCGTGTTGCGTCGGGACTGCGAACGGCGCGTGTAGAACGCCCCGGTTCCGAGACTTTGCGGTCCAAGATAGGTGCCGCTTTGCACCGCGTACCCTCCCCAAAAATCGTACAGACCGGGCGCGAATTCCTGCGTGAAGAGCGAAGTCCCGTTGCCCGACGAGATGGCTCGAATCTCATTGATCAGAGTTTCGTTGATCGTCCACCGGTGCGCAGCCACAAACGAGAACGTGTTGCGGTGTATGGACCCGGTCACGCCCGGATGCCCCACGACGATTCCTGACCCGGGATAGACATCGAGCTGCCCATTTACACCATCGGGATTAGAGAAGTAGTGTTGATAGTTGTGGATGAACTCCAGGTGATGCCTGGCCGACAGGTTGTAGTCGAGTCGGGCGGTTGGAAACCACCGGATGTTCTTGCCGGGGTCCTGAAAGTTGAAGTCAAAGCGGTTGTAGTCGCCGGGGCTCTGGCTTGCGATCCGGCTTGTCAACGCTCCTCCCTTATGCACGGCATCGTCAACAAGCTGCAACCCCGCGCCGACTGTCGGATCAATCGTGGTTGGACAGGGCGTTCCAGCCGGGCATTTCGAGGCTATAAGCTGAAGCAGGTTTATCTGGTGGAGTACGCCGGCGGTATCGGGGTAGGTAAAGATACCGTTTCGAGCTGCCGGCGCAAGCACAAGAGTGTTGCCGGTTACGTCGTTCCCGTAAGCCTGCGGCAATGTGAAGTACTCGTAGTTGACGAAGAAAAACGCCTTGTCGCGGCTCTTCATCACCTTCGGAATGTAGATCGGCCCGCCGATGTTCCCTCCGAACTGCCTTAGGATGAACGCGTCGCGAGGCAATCCATCGATGTTGTTAAAGAAGTAATTCGAGTTGAACGTCTTTGACCGGTACTGCCAGAAGGCTCCTCCGTGAAATTCAGACGAGCCCGATTTGGTGGTGAACCGGACCTGTACCGCCCCTTCACCGCCGCTTTCAGCGCCCGGCACTGCCGTCGAAACGGTCACTTCCTGCACGGCGTCGGATTTCGCCTGAATGCTGGTGAAGAAACCATCCGAGCTACGCAGAAAGTTGTCTTGAATGTTCGCGCCATCCAGTGTCAGGTTAACCGACCCCTTCGGCAGCCCATTGACCGTCGAAGCGCGAGGCACACCCGGCGAGTTAACCCCGGGCAGCGTAGTCACCAGCGTAAGCGCGTCGCGCGTGCTGAACGGGAGCTCGCCGATTTGACGCCCGACGATAGTTGTTGCCACGGTCGCGCTCTCGGTTTGCAGGACCTCGGCGCCGCCAGTGACGACCACTTGCTCGCTCGCGCCGCCAACCTCGAGTGCCGTATTGAGCGTTGCAACCTGACCGGTGTCTACCTTCACGTCTTTCGCTACCGTTGTCTTAAAACCGGGAGCGGAGACTGTGACGGTGTAAGTCCCGTTCGGCAGAGACGGGATGTTCCATCCGCCTTCTTCGTTTGCGATTGTCTTGGCCTCTGTTTGCGTTTGATCATGCCTGGCTACAATCTGAGCCTTTGGGATCAGCGCGCCTTGCGCATCAGCCACCGTGCCTGTGAGTCGCCCAGTAGTCGTGACTTGCGCTGGCACACTTGACGCAACCAGCGATAAGGCGACTGTCAGCAAGCCAAGACGGCTTGTAAACCGCTTCTTCATAGCATCCTCCTCGTTACCTGATCTGTTATCGATCAAGTTTTGAAAAGTGAGCGAACCTTAAGAGTGGCCAGAGTTGTGAACGTCGGGAACCCTGCTGGTCACTCCGCGCCTGAAGCTACTTCACTAACTTCAAATGATGCCGAGGAAATAGCACTCTGTAGCATTAACTGTCTTCTGGGATGGGCGCAATCTACAACTTCTGACGGGAAATTACAAGCGCATCCTTTCATCCGCGTGGGATGAACCGGCCTGGATCAGGGACGAAGTGGCCTATAGCTGGGACGAAGCGGAAACGGCTCGCCGGCTACCCGCGCGATGGTCAGAACGGAAACTCTGCAGGCGCCGGCTTCAATCAGCGTCCTTGCTAACGCGCTGATGGTGCTGCCGGTGGTCATCACGTCGTCGACGACCAGAATCGACGCGCGCTCGATCAATCTGGGGCGAATGACTTTGAACGCGCCCTCAACCGATTCCGCGCGATCAACGGCGTCTAACCCGGCCCGATGCCGCTCAGTGGGCTTGCGTCGCACAAGCGAGCCATCATCGAGCGGCAGCGCGAAGCCGCTTGAAATCACTCCTGCGATAATCTCGGCCTGGTTGAATCCCCTCGCGCGCTGACGGGCGGGATGAAGCGGCACCGGAATAATCAGATCGCTCTTGAGGTCGTCGAAGTGCCGGGAAAAAGTCCGGCTGATCAAATCCCGCAAGCGGCGGCAAAGATGCGGTTCAGATTTTAAAAAGAGTATGTTGGCTTCGAGGGCTCCCGAGTAGATCCCGCACGCCCGCGCGGCAGAGAAGGGAAGCTGGCCGCATCGTTGGCACGTCCTGAAATCCGTCTTTTCGGGGTCGCCCTCGCGAGGCTTGCCTGAGGCCGAGTCGTCGAGGATTGAGCGTTGACCGGGCGCTCCGCATTTTGGACAGATCGCGCTTCTTATGATCCGGGTGATCGCCGGGTCTTCCCAGCATGCGGCGCAAGCCACGCCGTCATCCCAGGATTCGATGGGGCCGCCGCAGACCCGGCATTGGACCGGGTAAGACAGGCCAAGCAGCCCGTCTCGCGTTTCTCGTAGCGCCCGGACCAGCGCGCCTCGTCCTCCGGGTATGAAAGGTAAGTGAGGCACCAGCACATGTCGCTTGGAAGTTCGTAGGACCTCGCGTCAAAGGAAAGCGTCAGGGCGTCATGCTTCCTTTTCAGCAAGCAGCCCCAGCTCCAGCGCTTCCTGGCAGCGTATGCAGTGAGGCGTCCACGGAATAGCGTCGAGTCGCTTGGCCTGGATCTCCTCGCTGCAATTGATGCACTCGCCAAAAGTGCGTTCGGAAATTCGTTCCAGCGCTTCTTCTATCAGCTTGAGGGTGTTGCGCTCGTTGGTGCTTTGTGAAAAGAGGAGTTCTTTAGTGTATGAGTTCGCCGCCTTGTCGGCTGGGTCCTGACTGACCTCCCGATCGGCCTCGCGGCCGGAGTCCTCGGTTCGCTCGACCCTGCCGAGCCGCGCGTTTCTCTGCTCGACCAACTTTGCTTCGTACTGTTTGATCTTCTTCTTGTCCATCTATGCTCCTGACACTCCCTTATGAATCTTTAACCGCGCAATTGCAAAAACCGCTCGACTCACTTCTGGTACGGCAGGTCATGAATGATCGTGAACGCGCGGTAAACCTGCTCAATCAGCAAAACACGCGCAAGCTCGTGAGTCAGCGTCATCCTCGAAAGCGACAGCACCAGGTCCGCTCGCTGGCGAACCAAATCCGAAACTCCGGTATGCCCTCCAAGCACGAACGTCATCTGTTTGGTCCCGTTAAGCCGGTGTCGTTCGATCAGCTCCGCCAGCTTGATCGAATCGAGTTGCCGCCCCCGCTCATCCAGTACAACCACGAACGGATCGTCGGTGGTGCGTCCAAGAATGTCGGCGCCTTCCTTATCAATGATCACTCGAGGGTCGCTTCCAACTTCGTTTCGATCGCGAAGCTCCGTTACCTCGGCCGGAGCAAATCGGCTAACCCGTTCCAGATACTCCCTGACCAGTTCTCTGATCGGGAGCCTCTTAGTCTTGCCGATCCAAACGAACCTCAACTTCATATCGGTTTCGGGTTCCGGGTTTCGCGTTCGCAGTTCGATTTGAACCGGGAACCAGGAACTTGGAACCGGCTAGTTCACCACAGCGCTGGTCTCCCTCACCTTTCCGACCTTGTAGCGCCTCATCTTCTCGTAGAGATTCTTGCGGCTGATTCCCAGTATCTCGGCCGCGCGGGTCTTATTGCCGCGGGTGTGCTCGAGCACCTCGCGAATATAGACAGCCTCGATCTCTGCAAGCGAGGGCTTGTGAATTCGTGATTGCATAAACCGCGCCGCCGATCTCAAATAGTCGGGCAAATGCTCCGCTTCGATCATCTCACCGTCAGACTGCAAGACGGCTTGCTCTATGATGTTTCGAAGCTCGCGAACATTGCCTGGAAAATCATAAGCGCTCAGCAGCTCGAGAGCTCCGGACGAAAGCCCCGCGCTCCGGCGGCCGTTGCGCGACGCAAACTGCTTGACGAACTCGTCAGCAAGTTCAGGAAGGTCCTCGCTTCGATCGACAAGCCGCGGCAACTCGATGCTGACCACCGCAAGACGATAATAAAGATCGTCACGGAACGTTCGCGCTCTAACCGCCTCCTTCATATCGACGTTGGCAAGCGCGATTATTCGAACATCGATCCTGATCGACTGCTTGCCGCCCAGCCTTTCGAAGTTTCGCTCCTCAATTACTCGCAGGAGCTTCGCCTGCGAGGCCGGGATGAGGCTTGCGATCTCGTCCAGCACCAGCGTTCCGCCGTCGGCCGCTTCGAAGCGGCCGGGCTTGGAGTCGGTCGCGCCAGTGAACGCGCCCCTCTCGTAGCCGAACAACTCCGACTCCAACAGGTCTTCAGGCAGCGACGCGCAATCGATCTTTACGAACGGCCGGTCGCGTCGCGGGCTCCGATCGTGAACCAGCCGCGCGATTGCGTCCTTCCCGGTTCCAGACTCGCCAAGCACCAGAATATTTGCATCGGTGGCGGAGACTCGGTCCACGAGTTCGACCACACTCTGCATTGCCGGCGAACTTGACGCAATCTTCATACTTTCATTGTGCGCACGCCACCGGTTCTCGACCGGCGGGTTCCATTACCGGTCATTGCCTAACATCCGTCGGCAACGGGACTCGCTTTGCGTCGCGCCATAATCGCTCCAGATCATAGAATCGTCGCGAGGCGGCGCTGAACACGTGCACGATGAAATCGCCGTAGTCTAGCAGAATCCATTCTGCGCTGCTATAGCCCTCAATGTGCGATGGACGCCTTCCCGCCTTCCGCAATTCTTCCTCCACCGAGTTGGAAATGGCTTGCACCTGGCGCGTGCTTGCACCCGTGCAGATCACGAAATATTCGGTGAAAGAGGCTATTTCGCGCAAGTCCAACACGACGGTATCGGTCGCCTTTTTCTCCCCAGCCGCGCGAGCCGCTATCAGCACGTTTGCGGGCTGGCTGACATCCGAGCCATCCTCCACTTGTGAGTGGTTGTTCGCGCTTCGACCCATCATCTTACCGTTTGTACAATCCGTACTTCTCGACATAGGTTGCCACGCGCGGCGGCGTCAACTCCGCGATGGACTCTCCCGCGCGCACCCTTCGTCTGATCTCCGTCGAAGAGACATCGTTGTCCGCGCAGTCCGTCAAATAAACCCGACAGCCGTTAAGGTCTCCGTGGCTGAGAGAGCTCGCGCTCCTCAAGTCAACCAGGTTAGCCCGAATCGATTCGGGCAGATCCGAGATGCTAACTTCGTATCCCGGCCTGGTGACGGCGATCAGATTCGCGCTTGCGAGTAGCCGTGCCGGCTCGCGCCAGGTTTTGATCTCCTCGAACGAGTCGGCCCCCACAATAAAGAACAAGCGGCTTTGCGATCCGTATGATTGCTTCAGCCGTTCTACCGTCTCGAACGAATAAGGCTTATCGGGCGCTTCAAGCTCAATCGTCGACACGCTGATTCGCGGCTCGTCGAGCGTCGCTATCACCGCCATCGCATGGCGATGATAAGCGTCTGAGATCGACCGCGGATCCTTATGCGGCGGCCGATACGCCGGGATCAGCAGCAACTCGCTGAGTTCAAACACCTGAGCGACGGCGCGCGCGACTTCGATGTGACCGTTGTGCACCGGATCGAATGTCCCGCCATATGCTCCTATTCGCCGCTCAGTCATCTCGATGGTTTGTGGTCGCAGGCAGCGAGGGCGTCGCAGTGACAAAAGCGGTTGTAAGCGACCCACCCGCGACTCCAGGTTCCGTGCTCTCGTTATGGCCGCCAACCGACTCATCGCTTGGCCGACGCATCTTTTCGACGCTTGACCCCAGCGCATTGACCAACTTGTCTATACCCTGGCCGGTCACCGCAGAGATCTCGAATAAGTTGAGTCCCCGCGCTTCACAAAACCGGCGAAGCGACGCGACCCTGCCCGGATCGTCCAACGCGTCAGTCTTTGATGCCGCTACCAATTGAGGCTTCGCTGTCAATTGAGCGCTGTAGAGGTCGAGCTCGCGGCTAATGATCTGAAAGTCTTCGACCGGATCGCGGCCCGTCGAAGAGACGTCAATCACGTGCAAGAGGAGCTTGGTTCGTTCGACGTGACGGAGAAACTCCAGCCCAAGACCCGTCCCCTCGTGAGCTCCCTCAATCAGTCCGGGAATGTCGGCGACGACGAATGTTCCTTCTTCGCCGTACGCAACCACACCCAGGTTTGGCTCAAGCGTAGTGAACGGATAGTCGGCGATCTTTGGTCTGGCTGCTGAAATGCGCGAGATCAAAGTAGATTTTCCGACGTTCGGAAACCCGACCAGCCCAACATCGGCGATCAGCTTTAATTCGAGTTGAAGCGTCCGAACACCGCCGAGCCCGCCTTCTTCGTGATAACGCGGGGCGCGGTTTGTCGAGGTCGCGAACTGCGCGTTTCCTTTTCCGCCGCGTCCACCGGCGGCGACGACTATGCGCTCGCCCGCTTGAGAGAAGTCGTGAATAAGCTCGCCCGTTTCAGCATCGGTGACGATCGTTCCGGTGGGGACGAGCACTATGCGATCGTCGCCGTCGCGTCCGTGCCGGTTGCTTCCTTCACCGTGCGACCCGCGCCCTGCTCGATACTCGGGGTTGAAACGAAACTGGAGGAGAGTGTTGAGCTGTTCTGTCGCTTCCATGAAGACCGAGCCGCCCTTGCCTCCGTCACCGCCGGAAGGGCCGCCGCGCGGCACGAATTTCTCGCGGCGAAACGCTGTCACTCCGTTGCCGCCATCTCCGCCCTTCACTACGATTCTGGCCCGATCTAAGAACTGCATTTAGTCAGTGGTCGGTGGCCAGTTGCCAGTGGTCAGTTGTCAGTGGTCGGTTCTTAACTCTTTGCTGACAACTGACCACTGGTAACTGACCACTGCCTTGTTACTCCGATGGGTATACGCTTATGAACTTGCCTTTGCGTCCTTTTTCTTCGAACTTGACGGTCCCGGTCACCAGCGCGAACAGCGTGTCGTCCGAGCCTCGTCCCACATTAATTCCCGGCTTGAACTTGGTGCCGCGCTGGCGCACCAGAATCGAGCCGCCTGAAACGCTCTCGCCGCCGAACCTTTTGACGCCCAGCCGCTGCGCGTTTGAGTCCCGTCCGTTCCGCGAACTGCCTACTCCCTTTTTGTGTGCCATAATTCCTCTTCTCTACCGCTCACGCAAAAGCCGGAAGATGTTGTGCTTGACTTCCGACCGGCGTCCGCGAGATGGGCAGCCTATTCGTCCTTGTCAGAAGCCGCCCCTATCGATTCGATGCGCACAGCGGTGAAGTCCTGGCGATGGCCGTGGGTCTTCTTGTATTGCTTGCGCCGCTTCTTTTTGAAGACGATTACCTTTTTGCCGCGGCCATGTTCGACAACGGTGCCCTTTACATGGCTGCCTCCGAGTCCGACCTGAATGCTGTCTCCGACTGCCTGGAGAAGTGCATCAAGCTCGACCGGTGCGCCGACTTCAGCATCGATCGTCGGAACGCGCACGACCTCGCCTTCGGTCACGCGGAACTGTTTGCCGCCCGCTTGAATGATCGCGTATGCCACTGTTAGCTTCCTCCAAATAATTGCTTCTGACGAAAGTCCCAAAGTATATCGGGCCAATTGCAACACTGTCAACGGCCGACCCGTTCGCGCGCGTCAGGCTTCCCAGTGGAATGAAGCCGCCGCCTCCGCTACAATACGGCGCACGATCAGCGACGGCGCACGATCAGCGAACTCTAGAGAATCTTCCTATGCGCATTCTTGTTTGTGATGGACTAGACAAGACGGGCGTAGACATACTGCGCGCGGCTCCGGGCGTCACGGTGGACGAGCGTCCGGCGCTCTTGGCCGAGGACTTGTCGAGCATCATTGGCGAATACGACGCGCTGATAGTTAGAAGCAAGACTCAGGTGACCGCTGATCTTATCGACCGCGCAACGAACCTTCGAGTAGTGGGACGCGCGGGAACGGGCGTTGACAACATCGAGGTCGCAGCCGCAACCAGACGCGGCGTCGTCGTGATGAACGCGGCAGCCGGAAACACGATCACCACTGCGGAGCACACGATGGCGATGCTGTTAGCGCTTGCCCGCCAAATCCCGCAGGCTGTCGAGTCGACCAGGTCCGGCCGCTGGGAGAAGACCAGATTCACGGGCGTCGAGCTGATGGGCAAGACGCTTGGGATCATCGGACTTGGCAGAATAGGCTCGGCAGTCGCGCAGCGTGCGCGCGCATTCGGTATGAACGTGCTCGCTTACGATCCGTACTTCACTCAAGAGGCCGCGCGCGAGCTCGACATCGAGATGGCCTCGCTGGATGACGTGCTGCGCCACTCTGACTTCATAACCGTTCACACTCCGCTTACTGACGAGACGCGCGGCATAATCAACTCCGCCGCGATCGACAAGATGAGGCCCGGCGTGCGCTTGATCAACTGCGCGCGCGGCGGCTTGATAGATGAGCGCGCGCTTGCCGAGGCTATCCGAGCCGGCAAAGTCGCGGGCGCCGCGCTGGATGTGTTTGAGCTCGAACCTACCGCGCCAGACAATCCGCTGCTCGCGCTCGAAGAAGTGATTGCAACGCCTCACCTCGGGGCCTCAACCACTGAAGCCCAGCTTGGAGTCGCAACGATGATCGCCGAGCAAGTGCTGGACTACCTGAAACGCGGCACTGTGCGCGGCGCGGTGAATATGCCGGCGGTCAGCGCCGAACTGTTGGCGGCCATAGGTCCTTATATTGCGCTTGGTGAGAAGATCGGGCAGTTTCAGGGACAGGTTTTCGGGCACGACTTGCGCGAGGTCTCGATCGACTACTCGGGCGAGGTGGCCGAACATGACGTGAAGCCAATAACTCACGCGGTGCTCGCGGGATTGCTCAGTCCGGTGATCGAACGAGTCAACATGGTTAACGCGGCGATGGTAGCTGAGCAGCGAGGTATAAGGGTAACCGAGTCGCTCTCGCGGCGAGCCCGTGACTTCGCGAGCATGATTCGGGTGCGCACAGTCACGTCCGAGCGCGAAAGCGAAGTCGGCGGCGCGCTCTTCGGACGCCGCGACGCGCGAATCGTTCGAATCAATGGCTTCAGCCTCGAAGCGATACCCAAGGGACATATGCTGTTCTTATTCAATCACGACCAACCGGGTGTCCTCGGCCGTATCGCTACTTATATTGGTGACAGTCGAGTAAACATCGGGCGGCTTTATCTTGGCCGCAAGAAAGTCGGCGAGAGCGCGTTAGCGCTGATTCAGATCGACCAGCCGATGAGCGAAAATGTGCTGGCGGGACTCGCCGCGCTGCCCGGAGTTATTTCAGTCAAACAGGTAAAGCTGTAGCGACCTGTACGGGCGTCCCTCCGCGGGCGCCCCTCCCCACCACTCTCTAGCGATAGAGCTTGGATTGAGGGGCGCCCGCGGAGGGACGCCCCCGTACAAGTCTACCTTTGGGAGGGTTGTTCCAGCGCTACTTCAATCGCAAGCCGCACGCCTTCCACGATCGAATCAAGCGACATGCTGGGCTGGTCGACTTGTTTGGGAATCGTCTGCTCGTGAATATACGGCACGTGAATGAACCCTGCCTTGATCGCCAGACCTTCCAGCGCGATTGCATGCATAACGCTGTAGAAGACTCGATTGCACAAGTGCGCTCCCGCAGAGTTTGAAATAGCCGCAGGAATTCGCGCGGCGATCAGACGCTCGGTAATAGCCCGAATTGGAAGCGTCGAGAAATAAGCCGCCGGTCCGCCTTCCACTATCGGCTCGTCGGACGGTTGATTGCCAGCGTTGTCTGGAATTCGAAAATCATCAATGTTGATGGCGACTCTTTCAGGATTGATTCGAAATCGGCCGCCGGCTTCTCCAAGCATGATCACAATATCGGGCTGGATTCGACTGAGCGTCTCGAGGGCGACTTCGATTGCGCGGTAGCGGTCGACTGGAAGCTCCTGAACGTAAACCGAGTCGCCCTGAAAGCTCATCTCTCTTATTTGCCGTGCCGCTTCGAGCGACGGGTTTACACTTTCTCCGCCAAAAGGTTCAAACGCGGTCAGCAGGAGTTTCTTCAAGTCATCCCTCACTTTTTCTTCGAGAGCTTCGACCATGTCCGATCGCGCTCGAGCTTGCGAACGATGTCGATGGCTCTCAAGAGGTTTTCTTTCGTTTCGGTCCAGTCGGGATATGTTGCAGTGTCAATTGCTACTTCGACCTCGACCACCGTAGCCGACAAAAGCTCGCGTAGTTTTGATAGTTCTGTACTCATTTGATTTGGATTCTAGGTTTTGAATCTTGGAATGGGAAGTAAGATCCGACCTTGTAGGGGCGTCCCTCGTTGGGCGCCCCTTGCTTCTCAGTCGTATAGGTCGGCGAAGAGGGGCGCCCGCGGAGGGACGCCCCTACAGGGCCTTTACACTTAGGCATCACTGGGAGCGATTTGTGGCGACGACATGCTCAGATAAACGCCCGCAAGCACCAACGCACCTCCGATGAAAGTCGCAGTCGGCGGCCGCTGAGCAAAGAAAATGAACGCCAGGATACTGGCCGCCACCGGCTCGCCCAGAAATGCCAGCGAAATGGCCGAGGGCCTGACGTGTTTGATCGCCCAGTTGAAAACCGTGTGTCCGAGGATCGTCGGCACCACCGCGAGCGCACCAAAAAAAGCCCATTGCCTCGCGCTGTAAGGATAAAGCCGGTCGCCCGCCACTACCACCCCCAGCAAAAGAAGCACCGAGCAAACTGCGTACAGCGGCGTCACGTAACCGAGAAGGCTGATTCTTGTTCGCGCCTTGCGCCCGACTATGAAATACCCGACGACCGCGAGCGCTCCGAGTAATGCGAGTCCGTCCCCCATCAGTGCGAGCCTTACATCTCCCAGCGCATCGTGAGTGATAACCATCATTCCCGCAAGACCGACTGCAGTGCCCACGAGACCGCGAGGGTGAGGCTTCTCGCCGAGAAAGAAATACGACGCGATTACGACGAACAGCGGATGGCTATTAACCAGCACGACCGACGTCGAGATGGGGATATACTTCAGCGAAATGATCCACGCCCCGAAATGTACTGCGAGAAAGAAGCCGCCCAGCAGAAGCAGCGCGAGGTCTTTGTGGGCAAGCGCGGCGATCTCACGCCCTTTGAGCGCGAGGGCGGCGGGCATGAGCAGAGCGGTCGCCAGAGCCATTCGATAGAACGCTATCACCAGTGGAGGGACTTCGGTTCGCTCCAACTCGCTGATAAAGATCGACGAGAACGCCAGAGCGAGCACGGCAAAACCCATCGCCGCCATAACTCCTGCGGTGCCCGTCTCGTCTCGTTTCTCTCGGTCTTTATCTGGGATCATCCAACCCTTGGTGCTGATGCTCAAGAGAGACCTAATAAAACCATAAAGACAGGAAGCCACAAAGCGGCCTTTTCGTTTCTTGGGGACTACTGAGGATCATACTCAAGGGTCTCACCACCGGATGCGTAGCTTGCGGACACCTTGGGCGAGGTGTTAATAACTTTGTTTGCTCGTGATCGCCTCACGCAGGCAAACATGGGTTCATAAATGAAAGGAAGCGTTATCTTGATTCGATCATCTTTGAGCATGATCATGCTCGCCGCGCTCGCGCTAAACGGCTGCAACGGCAGCAAGAATGGGAACGGGAACGGCAATGGCAACGCCAACGGAAACGCCAACCGATCGGACTTCAAACCTCCGACGGCGCTCAAACCCACCGGCGCAGTCGATCCGAATTTCAACTCGTGCAATCCTTACCTTCCGCTGGTGCCGGGATCGAGCGCCAAGTACGTGCTCGTTTACTCGAGCGGGTTGATCGCAGACGCGACCGTAGTTGTCGATTCGGCGGACGAGAACGGGCGAAAGGTGTTTACCGAGACAACTCAAATAGTGGACCGGAGCGGAGGCTTGCAGATCGCCCAGACGACCGTCAAAAAATATGTGTGCGACGGCGAGCGCGTCCAGTTGATCTCGGAGAAGACCGACAGCGACATCGCGGGCCAGAAATCAACTTCTGAGTTCAAGTACAGAGACAATTCGGTGGCAATGGTTGACCCCGCTTCGCTGGCTAAGAAGGGCACAACTTGGCAATACTCTTTCACTAAAGTTTTCAACCGGCCGGGCGACCCGCCTGCCATCATAAACGACCCAACTTTTGTCACATTCGAAGTGCAGGGCGACGAAGAGGTTGTCATCCCGACCGGCAAGCTAAAAGCGGTAAAACTGCTTCGCAAGGTCAATGAAAACAAGGTGAACGAGTACTTCGTTCGCGGGCTTGGCATGGTCAAACGAGATTTCTTAAACGAGGGCACGTCCTGGGAGCTAAAAGAGTTCAGCGGCATCAAAGCGGCGGATAAGTAGAGAAGAACAGGTTGGCCGGAGGTAGGCGTATGTCGATGACCGTGATTAATCCCGAGACGCTTGCGGAACCGAGCGGCTACAGCAATGGCGTGCTGTTCGAAGGCGGAAAGCTTCTTTTTGTGGCTGGCCAGATTGGTTGGGATCTCGAGCGGCGCATAATAAGCGACGATTTTCCCGAGCAGTTCGCGCAGGCGCTGTCGAACGTCCTGGCCGTGGTTCGGGCCGCGGGAGGCTCGCCCACCAGCATCGCCAGGCTGTTGATCTTCGTCACCGACAAAAAGGAATACACCGCCCGGCTCCGAGATATTGGCGCTGCATATCGGCTGCTTATGGGGAAGCATTTTCCGGCGATGTCGCTCGTCGAAGTCAGCGCTCTGGTCGAGGACCTGGCCAAGGTAGAAATCGAAGCCATCGCGGTTGTTTGAAGAAGTCAGTAGTCCGTAGTCAGTAGTCCGTGGTTCGTGCATTGAGGATCGCCTCGATCTTCGGTACACGGACTACGGACTACTGACTGACTAACCCTGGATTTGGAATGAATATCAGCCCGGCAAGCTTTAATTACGAAGAGCGCGGACCGGTTGCGGTCATAACCTTCGACCGAGCAGACCGGTTGAACTCGCTCACGTTTGAAGTCTATCGTGAGCTGACCGATACGCTTGCGGAGTTGAGATCCCGAGAGCAGGTTCGAGTGGTCGTGATCACCGGGCGCGGACGCGGCTTCTGTTCAGGTGGCGATGTCGAGGATATCATCGGCGAGCTGTTCAGCCGCGACGTGAGCGGGCTTCTGGAATTCACGCGGATGACTTGCGAGCTGATCGCAAACATTAGAGCGTTGCACAAGCCGGTGATCGCATCGCTCAATGGCACAGTCGCCGGGGCGGGCGCGGTTATTGCGCTTGCGTGTGATTTGCGAGTAGCCGCCACAACCGCGAAGATCGCTTTTTTGTTTACCAGAGTGGGTCTTGCTGGCGCTGATATGGGCGCGGGCTTTCTGCTTCCGAGGGTGATTGGGTTAAGCAAAGCCACCGAGTTGCTTTACACGGGCGATTTCATAAGCGCTGCTGAAGCGGAGCGGATCGGGTTGTACAACAAGGTCGTCGAGCCTGCAGAGCTCGAGGCCGAGACGGCAGGTTGGGCCGAGCGGCTTGCGGCGGGTCCGAGTTTTGCGCTGGGGATGACGAAGGCGGCGTTGAACCGCGAGCTGCACATGAGCCTGGAATCGGCTCTGGAAGCCGAAGCCGAGACCCAGGCGATATGCATGCTGAATCCGGATTTCCGCGAAGCTTACCAGGCATTCACGGAGAAACGCGCGCCGGAGTTCAATAGAACAATGAATGATGAAGGATGAGTGATGAATCAAAAGTTCGCCCAGGTCATCATTCATTATTCATAAATCATCGTTGGGAGTTCTGATGTCATTCGGTTTGCCTATTTCCAGAGATGAGAGCCAACTGACTTATAGCGGCTACCTCAAAGTCCGAGAGCTGACCTCGCTTCAGCAGTTGCTTTCAGACCCCCCTCAGCACGACGAGACTCTTTTTATCATCATTCATCAGGCCTACGAACTGTGGTTCAAGCAGTTGCTTCACGAGATCGACGCCATCATCCAGCGATTGCATGTCGATCAACCGCTGGCCGCGCACCGGC
Source organism: Blastocatellia bacterium (assembly GCA_035558335.1). Lineage (GTDB taxonomy): Bacteria > Acidobacteriota > Blastocatellia > UBA7656 > UBA7656 > Onstottus_B. Next base: position 15,454 of record DATMCM010000527.1, read on the forward strand.
TGATTCGCAGATGCATCGAGATCGAGCGGCTGCTTGTAAATCAGGTCGCAGTGCTGGAGACGATGATGCCGATGGACTTTCTCGCGTTTCGCGATCACTTGATGCCCGCCAGCGGATTCCAGTCATCGCAGTTCCGTGAAGTCGAGTTTGTGTCTGGATTGAAGGACGCCGGATACTTGAACTCGCACGAGCCAGATACCGCGGAGTATGCGAGGATGAAAGCGCGACTCGATCAGCCATCGCTTGCCGACGCTTTCTATGGGTTGCTTGTACGGCGCGGGTTTGATCTGCCGCCGAGTTCAGCGCAGACCAACGCCTCGCGCGACCCGGCGCACGAGCGGCGGATTAGCGAGCTGACTCGGATTTATCTGGAAGCCGATCAGCACTATGACTTGTTTCTCCTTGCAGAGAGCCTGGTTGAGTACGACGAGGTGTTCTCGTTGTGGCGGCTTCGACACGTCAAGATGGTGGAACGAATGATCGGGTCAAGAACCGGCACCGGCGGTAGCGAAGGCGTGGCTTATTTGAAGAAGACGGTCGAACGGCAGTTCTTCCCCGAGTTGTGGGAGCTAAGAAACTATCTCAGCAACAAGAGCGGAGGGTGCCCGATTGAGGATTGAGGATTGAGGATGGAGGATGGAGGATGGAGGATGGAGGATGGAGGATGGAGGATGGAGGATGGAGGATTGAGGATTGAAGACTTAGGATTGAGGGTTGAAGGGTTAGGATCGAGGATTGAAACCTCTGCCGCTGCTCGGAAAATCCTCAATCCTCAATCCGCAATCCGCAATCCGCAATCGAAAGGGTCCGCAATCGAAAGGGGTTGTCATGGACGAGTTACTCGAATGGCGAAAAGAGTTCCCGATACTGGACAGCACGGTTTATATGATCTCGCATTCGCTGGGGGCGATGCCGCGTCGCACGCGCGATCGCTTGCAGGAGTATGCCGATATGTGGGCGAATCGCGGGATACGCTCGTGGGACGAAGGCTGGTGGATGATGCCGAAGACCGTCGGCGATTTGGTGGGTAAGATCATCGGCGCCGGCGAAGGCGAAGTAGTAATGCACCCGAACGTGTCGATCTGCCAGTCGATCATCGCCGGGTGCCTGGACTTCTCAGGCGAGCGGAACAAGATCGTCTCCGAGAGCATGAACTTTCCATCCAACCTCTACATTTATCATGCGCTCAAGAACGGGTCGCGGCTGGTGACGGTGCCGTCCGATGACGGCGTCACGGTTCCGCTGGATAGAATGCTCGATGCGATAGATGAAAATACCCGGCTGGTTTCGGTCTCTCACGTGATCTTCCGTAGCTCGTTCATTCAGGACCTCAAAGCGATCACGGATCGCGCTCACGAAGTCGGCGCGATGGTCGTCGCCGACATCTACCAATCGGCGGGGACCGTGCCATTGAATGTGAGAGAGATCGGACTCGACTTCGCGACTGGCGGTTCGGTGAAGTGGCTGTGCGGCGGACCGGGCGCGGGCTACTTGTACGTTCGCCGGGATCTGTGGCCGAGTCTGGAGCCGCAGCTAACCGGATGGCTTGCTCACAAGAACCCATTCGCGTTTGAAGTCGGGCCGACGGAATACGCGGACGACATCTATCGTTTTTTGAACGGATCGCCGAACATTCCTGGAATCTACGCAGCGATGTCGGGCTACGAGATCGTGAACGAGGTCGGCGTCGATAAGATTCGCGCGAAGTCAATCCGTCAGACGACGAGGCTGATGGAACTCGCCGATGAAGCGGGCTTCAAGATCAACTGCCCGAGGAGCTCGGATGAGCGCGGGGGAACGGTGGTGATCGATGTTCCTCACGGACAGCAGGTCACGACCGAGTTGCTGCGCCGCGATTTTCTGGTCGATTTCCGCCCTGGCGCGGGCATACGCGTCGCGCCGCACTTCTACTCCAAGGACGAAGAGCTCGAACTGACAATTCGCGAAATCAAAACGATCCTGGAAACTAAGGCCTATGAGCAACACAGCGCGGTGTCGGCGCACTAGCCGTGTTGCAATGATCGACAATCCGTGGAGGGCGAGCTGTTGAGTAGAGAAGGGAATCGCTCGGCGAGCGGACGGGTGACGGAAAAGTCTGAACTTAGATTTGCCCGTTCCAGAGTTTGATTTCACTCTCTCGACGGTTGACCAATTCTTGCACTTCGCGGCCGCCGGCTCGAGTCCATAGAAGCAACTGATCCGGAACCTCGCTGTACAGTTGTTGATTGAGCACCTTCAAGAGAGTGCTGCTGGTAAAGGCTCCGGTTCCAACGTTGAATGTGAATGAAACGAGCGCGTCAAACTGATCTGGCTGAGCGGGACCTTGACTCCCAGGTTAACAGCCTGTTCAGCGGGCTTGATGTCCTGGCTCAATAAATCGAGCACCTGTTGGTCCGTCAAACCGCCGGCATACGTCACCGCCACTCCTTTGATCCCGATAACGCCCGAGTTTCGCTCGGATGGAGTTAGGAGATGACCGACCCCGATCATCGGCACTCCTGCTGAATCGTTGTAAACATTACGCTTAAAGCCTTCAAGTTCCTTTAGCAGTTCGAGTCCGCCTTCACCGGTTTTCACAGTCCTATTCTCCTTTCGCTTTGAGCGTGGCGGGTGAACCGGCAACTAGCGACTGGAGGTTGGCGAGGCTTGCGGAGTCTAAATTCGCGAGAATCGCGCGAAACTCGAGAGGGACAGACCCAGTTTCTGCGGAGTTAAGCGCGGCTAGAGTCTTCGCAGTTTGCACTGCCACCGGTGCGTCGCCTGCTGAGGGCTGGGCATAGAACGGTCCGTGTAATGTTGCTTGACCTTGAGGCCAATGTCTTCGAGCCAGTATGCGACATTCTTACAATCCGCAATCCGCGATCCGCAATCCGCGATCCGCAAGCCGCCATCCCTTTGTCCCGCGCTTGATCGCGTCGGACGTTAAATCCCTGTGCGCTATCTTGCGATCTCGACGACTCTGTCTTGAGTGAGTTTCGAGGTCGCTTTCACCCCAGGCGTCGGGCGAACCGCGTCTTCTATCCTACCCGTTTCTTGTAGACAATAGTCTGCACATCTTGAGAGAATCCGTTCCTCATTCGATCAGTTCATCACCGGTGATAACTTTGGCTGAAGCCACGCATCATCAAGCCTCGCGCAAGATAGAACTCAAGCGCGAACTCACCAAAATCGAGAGTTACGCGACGATAATTGGAATCCTCGTTGGCTCGGGCATATTTGTAGTAACCGGGAGGTCGGGCGCGATCGCCGGACCTTCGGTGCCGCTCGCCTACCTCGCGCTTGCGCCGATCATGCTGGTGACTGCAGTCGCTTACTCGGTCTACCTGTCCACCCCGCTCGGAACAAGGGCAGGAGGCGAGTATCTTCATATTTCGCGCACCACTCGAAGCCT
>DATMCM010000528.1:0-2623 GCA_035558335.1 Blastocatellia bacterium
GCTTCTTGAAATACTCGACGATCTGCGCCCACGAAGCGAGCTTGCGATCATCCCCCGGCGTAAATCCGATTACGTCGCGCGGCGCAGGCACACCGTTGAGAGCGGAAACCGTAGCGGACTTTCGAGTTCGTTGAGCGCCGGCGCCCTGCGACGCGACTACGCCGCGCGTAAGCGCCGAAACAACGAGCAGGACCATGATTCTCTTGGAAGATTCCACGATCAGGGTGGTGGAGCGTGACTGGCTCATAGGATTGGAAACTCATCAACGCAGGGAAGTAGGATTCCGACCGCGGCCGGCGCTTTCTCAGTCGCTAACTCGAAAGAACACTCCGCCGCCGCCAACCGCCCACACGTGCTGGGCATCGGCAGCCCCGAGCCTGACCATCGTGACGTCCTGCTCGAAGATCTTTGGCTCGGCAAGCCACGAGCGGCCGCCATCTGCCGTGTGATAAACGTACTGGCCTCGATCGGTGACAGCCCAGCCCTCATCCGGGCTCACGAAAAAGACATCGCGCACGCCCGAGTCCGCAACGATCCATTGTTTGCGCCACGCGGCTCCCCCATTGCTCGTTGCCAGCAGCCGCCCGGTGTCTTCATCTTGTGCAGAAGCCGCAACAAAACCGTGGTCGGCGTCGACGAAATGTATGCCAAGAAGCTCAAACTGCTTCATTCCTTCGCTTGCCAGATTCACCGGCCCGTCGCCGTACTCGAGTTCGCTTCGCTGAGAGTTCCAGGTGCGGCCTCCGTCGTCCGTGTGATAAATCGCTCCTCTGGTTCCTGAAGCCCAACCGAGCGTCTTATTGACAAAAGAGATGTCGAAGATCGACGCCGGCGTATTGAGTTGAGGCTGCCAGGTTCGACCACCGTCGGTAGTCCCTAGAATGACGCTGGGTCCGCCGGTGCCCTCGTCATCCCCAGCCGCCGGCGTCGCGCCACCCATCCATCCGGTCTCCGCGTCGGCGAAGAATATCGTCATCGGAATCTGATTTGCACCGATCCGCGACACCGTCCAGTTTTCCCCTCCGTCCGTAGTCTTCAACATCAGTCCGTTTTGGGCGGGATCGACTCCCACAGCCCAACCGAGCTCGCGACTAATAAAGTGAATGCAGTTCAACCTCGGAATGACAAAACCGGGTTGTTCGATCGTCTTTTCGGTCCAGTTTTGCCCGCCGTCGGTAGTGCGAAGGATCACATTCACACGGTCCTCATCACCTTTCGGGCCGGGCACGTCTCCAGCAACAAACACAACCGATGGTGAGACAACCGAAATCGAGCTGTAATAAAAGAACCCGAGATTGACGCCCGTTTGCTTCAAGGATGCCGCTGAACGGTACTGATTGACCCATCGAGCAAGCTTCTGGCCTCCGGTATTGGCGGTTTGCTGATTGGCGTTTTGCTGCGAGCCCTTGCAACTGAGTGAAACAAGAAGGACTAGTGAAATGAGCGCGGTCCAGACAGTTCGGCTATTGGTCTGCATCAATGCTCCCGAGAGGTGTAGGCATTATTGGAAGCGAGATATTAATTGATCGGACGGAGAGGTGACAAGGGAAGGGATGGAGCGACCGACAACGGTAATAATTGGTTGGAACAGCTGAACCGTGAAATTTGCAGCGGCCGGGAGAAATCACTCATCACGAATCGTTATCGCTCACGACGCATCATTCATCACTCACGATTCGCAAAGCGCGTCCTTCCCTTGGTTTGAGCGTTCGGAGAATCTCAACTGACCGGCCACGATGCCACTCAGGATCAACCCGGTGCCAACCATAAGCGGAAGACCGATACGCTCGCTCAATACCAGCACCGATAGCGCGAGACTCAACGGTAGCTCGAATACGGCAATCTGAGACGCCTCCGCGCTTCCAAGTTTCTCGAGTCCCGAGAAGAACGACAACAGAGCCATTACCGTGGAGACCAGGCCGATCGCCATAACCACGGCCCAGGTTTCGCCTGTTACCAAATGAAGCCTCGGGAACACCGGTCCGCTCATAAGCCAAAAACCGGCTGCCGCGAAGGTAGTGACGTACAGCGCCACAGTCTGCGGTCGGACGTTGACCAGCAACCGGCGAATCGCAACGACGTAAGCCGCGTACCACGCGGCTCCGCCGAGGGCAAACATCAGACCAAGGCCGGACCCATCTCGGAGTGAGCTGTGGACTGCGACCGTTATCCCGCAAGCGATGATCGCCGCACCCGCCGAAAGCTGCCAAGCGGGACGCTCTCTCGTCAGCACCCAGTCGATCAGAATTACAAACAGCGGGTAGCTGAAGAAAAGCGGGCCCACCGTCGAAGCGTGCAGCAGCTCAAAAGCCTTGAAGGTGAGTGTTGAGAATATCCCGTAACCGGCCAGACCCAGCGCCGCGCAGATGAACAGCTCCTTGCGGCCGATCCGAATTGCGTCTCGGTTAAACAGCAGAAAAAAGGCCCAGAGCGCCGCGCAAGCGACCAGAAAACGGAGCGCCAACAGCAATGGCGCGCCTACACCACCGGCATACGCGACTTTCGCGAATATTCCAATCGTCCCGAACCCGACCGTCGAGAGCAATATTTGCGCGCGGCCTACCCACCGTTCGCTTCGATTCGCCGTCGCAAACCACCCGCGGGAGGCCAGTCTTGAGTCACC
>DATMCM010000529.1:0-12967 GCA_035558335.1 Blastocatellia bacterium
CTAAAACTAAGGTTTACACTTCCCAATGGCAGGTTAATCGAAGTCGACGGTCGTGTAGCCCACAGTCAACCCAGCATCGGCATGGGAATCGAGTTCATCAATCTCAAACCCGAGGACGCTCGGAGCATTTCCGCACTCGCCTAGTATTGTTGAAGCAACGTCTTCTTTCACCCTCTACACTTCTAGAGCGTACGACTGAATCCGATCCGAAACGCGAAGCGCTTCTCCGGTGCCAGGAACGTCGAGGTTGGCACGTTCTGCTGCGCGTTCGGATTTAGCGCAAAAATCAATCTAATCGGGATGTTCAACACCGGGATCGGAAACCGGAATTCGCCTCCCAGCGAAAACCGATATCGAGGGAGTGTGTCTTCGATCGAAGCGAGCGGCGTCAAAACGGTGAGTATGCTCGAGGACCCGGACAAGCCGGTTTGAGGCCCGGTCTCAAAACGCTCCGGCTCGAGAGCTCGGGAGTTGAATGATGCGCCAAAATCAAAGAACGCAGCGGCGGAGAGCCGCCATACGATCGGGATGCGATACTCCGCGTTGAACACAAAGTCGGTGTCTCCTCCGATTGGTCGGATATCGCTTGCGACCAGCGTGGATGCGGTTCCGGTCACCGCGAATCGCTGGACTCGAGCGAGCGGTGCGATCGAGTTAACGTCGTATCCGCGGACTTGAGTCTCACCGCCGAGGAAAAACCGCTTAAAGATCGGGACTCCGTCCACGGTCGAGAGGGTCTCCGCCGGAAACGGCTCGCCGAACGCCGCAATAAATGAACCTCTGACCCCGAACGCAATCACCCGACGCTCGCGTTTCTCATCATCGGCAGCTGCGCTCCCGCGTCCGAGCGGGAAGAACCGGCGGTAGTCGAAGTACGGTCTGACGAGGTTCATTCTGCCGCCGAGAGCGCGCGCTCCCAACTCGACGCCAAACGCGAGAAGCTCGCCGATCTGCGGATCAAAGCCTCGGTCGCGTGTATCGCGGACGAGCGTGGGCGTGAGCGATCCTATCCTCAATCCGCTCTGCTTGATCGTCGTCCGAGCGCCGCTAACAAGCGTGAATGAGTCCGCGACGTTGCTAGTGCTCAACGAGTACACCAACCCTGCGCGAGTCGGCGCCGAGAGCGCGAAACGCGGCAGCCCAAGCGGAACAAACAGCCCAACGCTCGCCCCTCCCGTTCGATCGGCGAAAAGGGTTTGGCGATCGCCTGCGGAAGTTTGTGCGCTGACGAAGCGGGTTTGCTGATAATAACCCGACGCGTTCAGGCTGATCGGGGTCTTGCTCCAGATCAACGTCGAATAGTTGCCCACGATGCTGCGCTCTCGATCGCCAAACAGGCCTCTCACCAACAGCTTGTCAGCCCGGCCCGTTAGATTCGCATGTGAGTAGTCGAGCCCGACCGATACATCGCCGGTGGTGCCGCCGCCTCCGTTGATGTCAACGCGTTGATAGTCGCGCTCGGTAACGCGAAGCTCGATGTCTACGACTCCGAGCGCATGATCCAGAATAAAGACGTAATCGGCGTTTGTGATCGGATTGAACAGGCCCGACCGATTTAGAGCATCGATGCCTTGCTCCCATCTCACTTGGTCAAAGAGATCGGTCTCTCGAAGCGGGATCATTCGCAGAATCACTTCCAGGTGAGTCTTCTTGTTGCCGCTCACGTTGAGAAAGCGAAGATAGAATTGCTGATTCGTTCGCGGCTGGAGCGCCGCCGTGGTGGAAGCCAGGTCCTGTCCCTTCGCAAGAGTTGCGACAAAAAGCGGCAGAGCGATAATCAACATTGACTGCTTCGGCTTAACCATTCGATTCCTTCATCTTTCGTAGATAGAACGGATTGGGGCTGAGCCCTTGCCTGAAACACCCTGCGTCTGACTCCGAGTCTCCGGGGTTGAGTGTGTTCCCTTGTTCGGTGACTCGAGTCCCCGGATGCTGGGCAGTGTTCAGTTTGAAATTGTGTCAGCCTGTACGGGCGTCCCTCTGTGGGCGCCCCTCACCACGCCGGTTAGGCGCTGCCTTTTCGTAAGGGGCGCCCACGAGGTGACGCCCATACAGGTCAAACTGAACCACCACCGGACACTGAGCCGCTTTCACTTCGTCGCGCGGTTCGGCTAGACTCGCTCGGCGAGTGGAGAGGGTTCGAAGATGACTGAAGACATGAAAAACAAGAGAGTCGTGGTGACCGGCGCGTCGAGCGGAATCGGCCGCGCTACGGCGGAGCATCTGTTGAACGAAGGCGCAGCCGTAGCATTGGTGGGCCGCCGGGAGAGCGCGCTTGCGGAAGTGGTCGGGACGGCGACCGGATCGACGGCCTTCATCATCACCGCCGACCTGTCCGATGAAAGACAGACCGAACATTGCATCGCTCGATTGGTCGAGCTGCTTGGCGGACTCGATGTCTTGATCAATGCGGCCGGCATCCTCAAGAGCGGGCGCATCGAAGACACTTCGCTGGAGCTGTGGGACGAGATGATGAATATCAACCTGCGCTCTGTGTTCCATTTAATGAAGCTTGCGGTTCCCCACCTCGAGCGATCGCGAGGGAATATCGTAAACGTCTCGAGCGTGACCGGCCCGAGGTCGTTTCCCGGGGTGCTGGCTTACTGTGTCAGCAAAGCAGGGCTCGATCAACTAACTCGGTGCGCGGCGCTGGAGGTTGCGTCCAAGGGCGTGCGAGTCAACGCTGTGAACCCGGGAGTCGTGGTGAGCGGGCTTCATCGCTCGGGTGGTATGAGCGAAGAGGCTTACGCGGCATTTCTCGAACATAGCAAGACGACCCATCCGCTCGGTCGCGTCGGGGAGGCTAACGAGATAGCCGAGCTGATTTGTTTTTTGGCTTCGGACCGGGCGGGTTGGATCACCGGAGCTACGGTGAGCATCGACGGCGGCCGCGCGCTCACTTGCGCAAGGTAGGACGAACAGTTGCCAGTTGTCAGTTGCTAGTTGTCAGTAGTTCAAACGGAACCAACAAACGACTTGAAACTTGCGACAAACAACTCACAACTGGCAACTGACAACTGGCAACTGGCAACTGCCTTTCATCGCATCACTTGACCCATACCAGCTCCCGCATAGCCCGTCATCTCCAGATATCCGCGGCCGCGCACCGGTTGATCCGCAGACGAGCCTTCGATCGCGACGCTTCCCTCCCAGTAGATCACGCCGGTGCCCTCATTTGTGCGAAGCTCCTGGTCGTTGAATGCCGCTTTTACCGAAAGGCTCAGGTTGTAGCGCGGCAACTCGATCGTCCAGCCCGTTGGATACACCGCTCCGCTTGCGGAAGACCGCCACGTTTGTCCGGAAGCCAGCTTCAACTCGTCGCGCGGGATATGGGTCGCGCGGCCGTCTGCTTCTATTAGAGTGCCGCTCGAATGCAGGTCGATCGACCCATCGCTGCGGCGAATCTGGAACAACATCAAGTCCCGGCCGTCCTCAAGCTGAATCGAAAACCAATCCCAACCCTTCTGCTCAGCTTCGAGAAAGCTGGTGCCGAATTCGTGATCCATCCAGCTCAAACCCGAAACTTCGAATGACTCACCGCCGACGATTAGACTTCCGGAGGTTTGCAAACGCGTCAGGGAGTAATAGTGCGAAGCGTTACCTACTGCCGAGCCCTTCTGGCTGATGTCGTTCTCCCCGTGAATCACTTCCGGCTTCGTCGGCTCAAGTCTGAGGGACAGCTCGTCGTCCCCGTCGTTGGCGGTGAGCACATGCGCCTTGCCGTCGAGACGCGCTTCCCACCGATCATTCCACACTCGGTACGAAGACGAATCGGCCCCGGCCCAGCCGATACCGGCCCGGTTGATTCGCTCGAACGAGTGGAACGATTCCTGATCGACGTCGGAGATCGCGAAATGAGCCGCATAAAGGTCGCGCACCGCCCAGCGCGAGGGATTCACCGGATTGCGGTTGACGCCGACGCGAAAGAATGTCAGTTGATATCCGAACCGCCGTCCGGATTTCGTCTGCAGGTTGCCGGCGTAGTACCACCACTCGATGCCGTACTCGTCGTGAGAGCTGTGGTCGCGGGGGAATGAATATTGATAACCCGCTTCGGCCTCGCGCCAGGGCCCGGCATCGCCTGAAGACTGGCGCGCGGCAGAAGCTTTGCCCGCAGATCGAACATCGTTGCCGGATTGAGGGGCGGCCCCGGAGGGCCGCCCGTACGGCCATAAGCCTACGATCACGCTCGCTGCGATGAGCGCAACCGCTATACGAAATTCGCAATTCGAGATTCGAAGTCCCTTCATTCTTCTCTCGCGAACTGAACGGAGCTGACTCGGGCGGCGCGCGCGGCGGGATACAAACCGCTGATTGCGCTGGCCGCGACTATCAGCAGGCTGGACTCAATCAAGAAAGCAAACGGGAAGTGGAACTGTATGGTCCACCCGAATGACTGCACGTTGATCACATAGATCAGGATCAGCGACAACAATGCTCCGATGGCTATCCCAATGGCTTGGCCCACGACGCCGATCATCAGCGCTTCTATGACGATCATCCGCCTAATCTGAGCGCGAGTCGCGCCGAGGAACCCGAGCACCGCAATCTCCCGCCGTCGTTCCAGAATCAGGGCGATGAGGGTCGAAATCACGCCCAGCCCGGCCACGCTTATGGCGATCACTTCGAGCGCACGAGTGATCGCAAATGTGCTGTCGAAGATGCGCATCACTTCGTGCCTCAGGGAGCTGTTGGTGGTGAACAACGTCGGAAAACTCCGGCCTGCATCACGCGTGAGGCGCTCCTTTACCTGCTCCGCATCGGCGCCGTGATTGAGGTAGATCGCCAGACTGCCCGGCCGAGTCAGCTGAAAGTGCCGGGCATAAGTCGTCTGGTCCATCACCGCCCAGCCGCGACTGGTCGCGTAATCATAGTAGATGGTCGCGATTTGAAACGGTTTGAGGCCGTTTGCGGTTGGAAGCTCGATCGTGTCGCCCACCTCTTTTTTGAAACGGAGCGCGAAGCTCTCGTTCACTGAAACGGCGTCTCGACCGATTGCATCGCGGATCCGCTCGCGGGCATCGGCCGGCGCTTTGAAGAGCAAGCGGCCGTATTTGAGGAATGTCGCAAAATCACCCGCGCCTATCGTGATCAGATTGCCCTCGTAGCTGATCTGCTGAGTTGTGAAAGGATAAACGGCCTCGACTGCAGGATCCGCTTTCACAGCCGCGACCAGCTCATCGGCGATCTCGCCTTCGTAGCTTGTAGCGGTTCGCATCATCGGTCTGGCGTAGATATCGGCCACCATGCTTTCGTCAATCCAGTAGGCGACGGTTTTCCGGAAACTTCCAATCATGATCGAAACAGAAACCATCATAGCCAGCGCGACGGCAAGCGCCGATACCGAGATCGACACTCGTGGAATTGCCCCGCGCAGGTTCGCGCTCGCAAGCCTGGCTTCAACCTTAAAGGAGCGAAACAATCCGGCGATCACCCGCGCTGCCACCGCACAGGCAATCCACAACGCGCTCGGGGTCAGAAACGCGCCGGCGAACATCAGCGCCCCAGCGGCCGCGAGGCCAAAGATAGGCAACCCCGCTATCGGGTCGAGCCGGCTCAACCCGTAGCTCACTGCGAGGAGCGAAAGCGAAATCGCCAGATGCTTGCGCGGGGGCACGACCGACTGGGCAATTCTACGCGCGCCGCGCATTGCTTCTACGGGGCGCACTCGCGAAGCTTCAAGGGCGGGAACCGAGGCGGCCACGACTGCGAGAGTCAACGCGATCGAAAACGCCAGCAGTATTTCGGTTGCTCCGAGCGCGCTGGTTTCGACGATTTGGGTCGCGGCCGTCGCGATGTAAAACGTTTCGACCGTAGCAGCGGTCGCGCGGACCGCGGCTCCGGCCATAAGCCGCCCCAGTCCGAGACCGACGATCGTTCCGACGATCGATAGCAAGACGGCTTCACCGAGAAAGAGCGCGAGCACCAGCCGCCGGCTCGCTCCGACAGCTCGAAGCGCACCCACTTCTTCGCGTCGAGTGATAACCGAGATTGAAATTGTGTTGTAGATCAGGAACAGTCCGACCAGCAGCGCAATCGAGCCGAGTGCGCTCAGGTTGAAATGAAACGCGGAAATCATTTTTTCGACTTCGCGATAACCGGCGTCGGGCTGCGTTACAGTCAGGCTTTGCGGAAGCTTGGGTCTTATTTCATCTTCGACCGCTTCAATCCGAAGACCCCGCTTGAGTTTCACGTCGACGCGATCGATCGTACCTAGACGGTTGAATGCAAGCTGGGCGGCGGCTATGTCCATCAACGCGAAGTTGCCCTGGAGCGCGCGGGCCGGGCCTTCGTCGAGTAACAGCCCGCGCACTACGAACTCGCGCCGCCGGTCGCCAATGATAAGTGGAAACTGCGCGCCAAGCCCCAGGCCATGAGAGCGCGCAAACTTCTGGGTGAGCAGAATAGATCGGGGATCCGTGAGCATCAAAAGAAGCTCACGAGGAGTCGGCTGTGAGTCGTCGTCGCGCACACGAACCAGCTGGAAGCGTCGAAGCGGATGGTCGCAGAGAACGTCAACTCCCAGCACTTGAATGAACTCGCCGACTGGTTTGAACGATTCGGAGGACGAAGGTTGACCTCGCCCTGAAACAGGACTAGACGGTAGAGCTTCGCTCTGCGGATCGGTCATCGCGTAACCCGCAATCACCGGGCTCACTTGGCCGTAGTCGCTAAGCCAGCCGAGCTGCGCGAGCAGCATCTCGTCAAAGCGGCCCGCCGTGCCCGTGATCTGAATAGAAGTCTCGCCGGCCATCGATTCGGTAGCCGCCCGGAATGATTCGAGCGAACTCGCGTTTGCCAGTCGAATAGCAATCACCACCGCGACGCCCAGGCTGATGCCGAGCGCGGTTATTCCTGAGCGGAGCCGCTCGCGGGCGAGCGCTCGAAGGATGAACTGCCTGAATACTGTCCAGTTGGAAAGCATGCTATTCGAGTGAGCCGTCGTGAATCAGCCCATCCCTCATACGAATCGTCCGGGAGGAGTAGGCCGCGGCCTCTTCGGAATGGGTCGCGAGAAGAATTGTGACTCCCAAATCGCGATTCAGATCGGCGAGGAGCTTCATCACTTGCGATCCGGCGTCGGTGTCGAGATTGCCGGTGGGCTCGTCGGCAAGCACGAGCCGTGGTTCGCTGACGATTGCGCGAGCTACCGCCGCACGCTGCATTTCGCCGCCCGAAAGCTGAGCGGGGAAGTGATTCGCGCGCGCCGTGAGGCCCACACGATCGATCAACACGCCAGCGCGCTGGCGGCTCGTGGTTTCGTTTGCGCCGTCCAGCAACAGCGGCAGGGAAACGTTCTCAGCCACGGTTAGAGTGGGCAACAGGTTGAAGAACTGAAACACGAAGCCGATCCTGGTTCGGCGCACCCGCGCCAATGCTTCTTCGCCGAGCTCATTGAGAGCGAGACCGTCGAGCAAGACTCGGCCGCGTGAGGGGAAGTCCATTCCACCGACGAGGTGAAGCAAGGTCGACTTGCCGCATCCTGACGGACCCATCAGCGCTATGAAATCACCAGCCGCAGCTTCGAAGCTGACTCCTCGAAGCGCGCTTACCGGACTAAGACCGCCATCGTAAGTTTTTTCGACTGAATCGATAACAAGAATCGACAAACCTGCCCTCGCGACCAGACCTACAAGCTGCACTTGCAGTATTGCCTTGCGCGCAAGGTCAGGCAAGAAGGAGTGGCGCCGAACGCGACCCCGTCTGCGTTTCCGCAAGTGTCAGCCGCCCGGAAGATTGGCAGCTCGACCGGCAGACCTAATGCAATTGTTACCATCGCAACACTGTACTCATTCAATACTTTTAGACTAGACAGCCGCAAGATAACGGGACACGACGCGGCAATTAACAGCGGCATTCATATTGCACTGATTCCCTTGTGAATAAGGAGGCGAGGCGACATGAAGTCAGCAGCGGGCGAGAAGCAATGCGCGCATCGCGGATGTACCTGCCCGGCTACCGACGGCGAATACTGCAGTCTGTCGTGCGAGGCAGCGCCGGATGCAGTCGTTTGTATTTGCGGGCACAGCGAGTGTAAGGCGAGGTCTTAAACATAACGGCTCATACACGACAGTAACGAAGCGGGTTATCCGAAGCGTAGGAGGCGAAACCAATGTCAAGCAATGTAAATAGCGACAGCACGAGCGGAGCGGTGTGGGCCCTAGTCACATTCCTAATTCTGATTGTGGTCCTGGGCGTCCTTTATTTTGGGGGAGCCTTTACAAGCAAGAAGGAGATCGACATTAACATCAACAAACCTGCGGTTTTGATGCTTGTGTAAGTTATTTCGGAACGCCACGGATTTACCTTGATGGCTAAAGCGGACGGAACCGGATTTCAGACCAAACTCTTGCGATGGATTTCAACCTAAATACAGTGACCAATGCCGCGGCGGTCTCGCCCAGTCGAGCCGACTGGTAGTGCGCGATCTCGCGGTAGTGAAGGAGGATTATGGAGAATCCCAAAGTCTATCTCAGCAAGCACGACGCGACGGTGCACGGCCTCAGAGAACCTATGCCGATACAAATCATCTGTGGTGATTGCTCGGCCCGCGACGGTGTAGCCGGGGACGTTGAACTACTACCTTTCAGAACCTTTTTGGGAATGGATGGCCGATGCTACACGTGCGGCGGCCGAAGCTTCGTGATCGCTTCAGAGCTTTGCGGCCAGCTAAGTAGGACAATCCGGGACCGCCGAAAGGACGACCCGGCATGGAAAATTGCATCAGGGGGATTTTGGGCTGAGTTGGGAGAGCCTTTAGGCAACGCAATCAACTAAGTGTTAATGCAGCAACGCGATTCTCAACCAGGATGAGGCTCATTCAAGAGTTCGTCAGAGTAGGATCGATCACTTAAAGGAGACCTGTGATGTTGAACAAGGACGAAGTGAAAGGCAAGGGAAAGAAAGTCAAAGGAGCAGTCAAATTTGACCACCGTCGGATGCGGCGTAGTTACTATTGTTCGGCAATATAGAAAGAAACCGGATCCTGTTGTTGAAACGTGCAGGCAATGATTCGATCCGGGCGGCCCTTTAAGGAGGGGCACATAATGGCGAAACTTGCTACGGGATTATTTAAGACTCGTTCGGACGCGGAGCGCGCGGTCGATAGTCTGATCTACAACGGCTTTACGCGAGACGACATCAGCCTTCTCATGTCTGATGCCACAAGGGGCCGGGAGTTTGCGCTTCAGATGGCGACGAAGGCTCCGGAGGGAGCGGCGACGGGCGCGACCATTGGCGGCGCCATCGGCGCGATCGCGGCGGGCCTCGTTGTATTGGGAATCATCGTCGTGCCGGGGCTGGCCCTCGTTGCAGCCGGACCGGTGGTGGCAACACTTGCAGGGCTGGGCGCGGGAGCCGCGGCGGGCGGCCTGGCCGGAGCTTTGATCGGCATGGGCATCCCGGAACACGAAGCGAGGTTCTACAACGAAGCGATCGAAAAGGGCGGAATACTCGTGGGCGTCTATGCTCACGATGATCGTGTGGATCAAGCAAGGAAGATCCTCGAGGCTTCAGGCGCAGAAAAGGTCAAGTAGCAGAGAGAGCTGGCACGCTTGGCTTTTCTGTTCCTAAGGTGCGATTGCGGGAATGAGTGCTGGAGTCGGTCGAGCGTCGAGCGAAGGCTAAACCGCTTCCTCACCTTCCCGCAGTCGCACGAAGTAGTTCCCCAAAGCAGCTTTCGCAAAATCAAATCACCAGCGATTTTCGAAAGGGTGACCACGAGAATGAGCCGCAACCCGGATGTCGACCCGCAGCCAATACCCCCGGACGACGCTGAAGACCCGCCACTAATAACGCCGCCGAAACGGCCTGGCTATCGCCGAGAAGACGAACCGGACCCGCCACCTCAAGGTGATCCACCAAGCGATGAACCGTCCAGAGTGTTCGATAGCTAGTGAATTACACGCAACACACCTTTCGGACACCATCGACGGAACGGCTGACGCCAACAACCACGGGCTTGTAAGAAGCGTCTTTGCTTCAGCGCGGAGTTAACACTCGGCTTACCCGTCTACGGCGGATGAGGTCTCCCAAGGCAAGGCTCAGCTGGGCCGGCTCAACCGGCTTCGGCACGTGGATCTCGTAGCCAGCCGCCAGAGCTCGGGTGCGATCTTCGGACCTTGCGTAAGCGGTAAGAGCAATCGCCGGGATCCGGCCGCCTCGTTCCGGCTCAAGAGCTCGAACCTTACTTATCAACTCAAAGCCGTCCTCCCTGGGCATTCCCAGATCGCTCACCAGCACATCCGGCAATCGCTCGTCTCCTCCAAGATACTCGATCGCTTCTGCAGCCGAGGCGACCGCTGTGACCTGAGCCCCCCACTGCTCGAGCATTGTCGACAAGATCTCGCGGGCGTCGGGTTCATCGTCGACGATCAGCACCCTAAGGCCGTCCAGCTTATTCCCGCCGTTCGATTGCGCGGTAGTTCCGTGCGGCACGCCGGCTGCGGCGCAGCTTTCCAGAAGCGGGAAGGTCGCGGTAAAGGTTGCCCCATGTCCTTCGCCGTCGCTGTGGGCATCGACGGATCCACCGTGGAGTTCGACCAGATGCCGAACAATCGCCAGCCCCAGCCCCAGCCCACCATGTTTACGAGTAAAAGTGCTGTCTGCTTGCCGAAAGCGATCGAAGACGAATGGAAGAAAAGTTTCGCTTATGCCCGCCCCGTCATCGCTTACAGTTATGCGAGCGTCATCACCGACCCTTTCGAGCTGTACCGCGACGTGGCCTTTGCTTGGCGTGAATTTGATCGCGTTGGACAGCAAGTTCCAAACGATCTGCTGAAGCCTGTTTGGGTCGCCCAGTATGGCGCCCACCGAGGGTTCTATCGACACTTGCACGTCGATATCTTTGGCGTCAATCGCGGGTCTGACTGCATCGAGCGCCGCTTCGATGACCGGGCTCAACTCGATTGACCGTACGTCGAGCTTCAGTTTGCCGGTGATGATTCTCGATACCTCGAGCAGGTCGTCTATTATCTCAGCTAGCGACTTTGTGTTGCGCTCAAGGGTGCGAATCGCGCGCGATGAGGTGTCCGAGTCGAGCGATCCCTCCCGCAGCAGGTATATCCAGCCGAACATCGAGTTGAGTGGCGTACGCAGCTCGTGAGATAGAGTCGCCAGGAACTCGTCCTTGACGCGATTCGCCTCGCGAAGTTCGTGAGTCCGCTCCTCGACGGTTCGTTCCAGTTCGTTGGCGTGACGTTCCAAAGCGGCCTGCTGCTCTTCAATCCTCCGGCTCATTCCCCGGAGTTGAATCGCCCGTGTCAGCGCAGCGACAAAATAGTCCCGGTCGATCGGCTTCTGGATGAAGTCGTATGCCCCTCCGCGCAACGCCTGGATAGCCAGGTCGTGATCGCCATGACCTGTTATCAGCAGCGTAGGGGTTGTGGGACGCAGCAGTCGGATTTCTTTCAGAAGCGCAAGGCCATCCATTCCCGGCATCTTGATGTCGCTGACGATCGCGTCATAGTCGGTCTCAGCGATGCGGGCAAGCGCGCCCGTCGCGGAATCCGACGTATCGACCTCGAGCATCGGCATATTGAGCGCCACGGTCTGTGGAAGCGCAATCAGCAACGCTGGATCGTCGTCCACGATAAGCACACGATGAACGCTCATAACAGGTTCTCCATTTTGAATTCACCGGTGGCGAGGGGAAGCCGTATCAAGAAAACAGCTCCGCCGGATGGCCCTGCCTTTTCCACGGCGATGGTTCCGTCGTGGTCTTTGATGATGCTGTAGGTGATAGACAACCCGAGCCCTGTTCCTTCACCCACTTCTTTGGTGGTGAAGAACGGATCAAAGATCCGCTGTTCCAGACCTTCCGGAATCCCCGGACCGGTGTCGCGGAAGCGGATCTCCGCTACGCCATCATCGATCGAACTCATAATGTGAATCTTTCGCACGGCGGCGTTTGCCACCGCATCACGGGCGTTATTCAGGAGGTTTATGAATACCTGCTCGATCTGGATTGCATTGCCGAAAACCGTAAACGAATCGGGACAGAGCTGAACCGTTACCTCGATCTGGCGCAAGCGAAGCTGTTGATGCATGAGCGCAAGGGCGCGTTCAATCACCTCATTGAGTGCGACCGGTTCACGGCTAACCGGCGCGGCGCGGCCAAAAGTGCGCAGGTGAGAGATGATCTCAGAGGCCTTGCGCACCTGGCCCATCGCATTTCTTAACTCCGCAAGAACACGGTGGCGCTCGGACGCCCCAAGCTCCATCAGATCGACCGCGTTCCCGATGAACAAACCAATATTGTTGAGCGGGTTGTTGAGCTCATGAGCAACCCCGGTTGTCAGCTCGCCGAGGGTCGCCATCTTTCCGGCCTGGACCAGTTGCTCCTGTTTGTCGCGGAGCTGCTGTTCGCGGCGCTGCATCGCGGCGGTCGTCTGGCGCAGGTCATCCATGATGTGAATCATGGCTTTCCGGCTCTTCTCGAGGCGCAGATTTGATTGGTGCGAGTCTTTCAGTATGTGCAGCAAGGCGCGCCGCGAGCCGTCGAGCCGATCGGTCTGCTTGGCAAGACGGCTCCGATCTCCTTCGTAGTCAACCAGTATATGAAGCATGGCCCTTCGCTGGTCGGCGAGCCGTCGGTTGAGCTGATTCAGATCGGTCATAATGTGGACGAGAGCGCGCCGACGCTCTTCGGCCTTCGCCATGCGAAGTTCCAGCAACTGGACGCGCTCCTGGAGACGAGCCTCGCTGTCGAGCACTTCCTTTAAAGTGCGCTTTTTGATTCCTGCCGGAGCTTGATTGACGACTGATGCCAAACGCTAGCTCCTCTCGTCGCCTGAGTACGCTTTGCCAAGCGTCATTCGCAGGCTCTCGAGTTCCTTCTCGAGCGCGATCATCTTTAGTTCGCGGCCGACCACGACTTCCTCGAACTTCTCGAGGTCGAGAATCTTCTCCTGTAGCTCTCCCTTCGACTGCTGCAGATCGCGAACCGCCTGTTCGTAGGCGCGCATGT
>DATMCM010000530.1:0-15019 GCA_035558335.1 Blastocatellia bacterium
TACGCGTTCTATAAACATGGCCCTCCTAGCGGAGGACGGGCTCACGCACCGAGAGGTCTATAAACATGATCCTCCGACGGAGGGCGGGCTGGTCGTGAAGGGAATTTCTACCTCACAATTGCCGGGGTTCGCTTGTACGTCAGAGCATCAAAATCACTGTGCCTGAGAAACTTCAAATTTGAACTCTTCATGATCGGGGAAAGGATATACGCACAAGTTTTTGGTCATCCTGATGTTCAGCTTCTTGTAAAACATCGGATGTATGACGCATTGATCGTTTACCAATAATGAAATACGGCTTTCGCCGGCATATTCGAAATCCGCTTCAACTATTCCCGTTTTTTCGCTCACATTTCTTACCCTGCCGACGATCCCAAGCTCAGATACAAATTGTCTAAAGGCGTAAGACGAGTATTCGCCCGCGGGCCACTGGGAGGCAGTTTGTGGCGCCCGCTTGTCGAGCTCATTGCCCTTGAATATCAATGGAAGGCCGGATAGCGCTTCTGCAATTCGAGCCGCGCCCGGATATACCGAGCTGTATGAATTCATCACTTCTTCCGCTAATCGCTTTTCCGCGCGCTGAATGCCTTCGATAATGCTGTCCGGCTCAAACTTCGGGAACGTCTCTCCGTCCTGAGAGTGTCGGGCTATTGAGTTGCACAAAACGATCAACTGGCGAGGGCGGAGCTGGGTGTGCCGAAGCACATAAGGAAAGGTCTCTTCAATTATGCCCTGTCTGGTCCGCAGCTTTTTGCCCCAGTAGGGCTCCCATTTTTCTCTCAGGACGTCGTGATGATTGTCCCAGTCGACTTTACCGGCTGTCGGGATCAGTAAGTTGTTTTGCTTCAGGTATCGATCGTACCGCCAGCTTATCAGCCTCATCAGGTCCTTCGGCCGCCATTGCAAATATATTTCATCGTGAATGAACTTGAGCGGATTCAGCGAAACTTCCTCTTTCAGGTGCGGGAAAATCTCGGCCATTATGAAGACCTTCAGGTAAATACCATGGCGCGCATAATTCCTGCTGAAGCGTGAAGCGCATTGGATCAACGCTCCCATCGATCGCATCATCGACTCATCTCTCACCGCGTAGTTCTCCATCGTGTCCAATGCGATGATGACTTTGTTTCCCTTTACCACCTCCAATACTGCTTTTTTGGCTCTCTGAATTCTTTCATTGCTTATGAAATCTTCCAGCTCGTCGGCGAGGTCGTTATCACTCTCCAGGAATTCTGAGACCAGGAACTTGAGCACCTGTCGAATGAAGGTGGATACCTGGTCAGTCTCGTCTGCAAAGAGTACCGCGGCCTTGATTCTGGCGTCCTTGTCCTGGAGCTGCCAGAAAATGGTCGACCAAATAACGAATTCCCAAATCTTGACGAGCCTGGGGATGGCAACTTCGCGAGTGGTCGCGGCGCTCTCGGCGATCTTGGACATTAGCTGCTGAAACGCAGCCGGTTCATCAACTTCAATGGTAGTTACATTGGGCATCAGTTGCTGAAACGAAAAGAATTGAGACAGAGCAGTTTTACCCGCGCCTCGTCGCCCAATAATCAGAAACACCTTTGAGCTCAAAGCCTCGCGATTAAACCGGGTATGATCGAAGTAGTATTTACTATATTCACTGAATCCCATTACCTTGAGTTCCGACTCACAATCCGCTTCGCCAAAAGGTTCTAAATCAGTTAGCCCGTCTTTACCCAAGTCGATCGATTGTTCCGGGGTCTCGTCCAGTAGATCGCCTGGCATTTCAAGAGTGGGATCTGTGTCGAGGCCCTGGTTGGCGCTTGGATAAGGATCCAGCAAGAGTGAGCTGCCGTCGGTGCGACAAAAACGCTGGGTGCGGGAATAACGCTGTTGGCATTTGGGACAGTATTTCATTCGGTATCGAGATCATAGATCAAGCCTTGAGCAGCAAGGAAGGACCATTTGCAAATATTCTTGAGCGGATAGGCCTATAGCTGACAAGCAGGGATCTTTGGGTCACGGGCGACGGGCTGTAAATTGATCTCGCGAACTGCCGCTCTGTTTCCGTATTAACACCTCACTTCAGTGAGGTGCGGATGGCGATGCCGGTACCGTAACTGTTTCAACAGTTTTGGGGTGCCGAGTGGGCAAAACCGTTGAAACGGTTCCGCGTAGGACGCAGCGCCCGCGACACCCAACTGAAGTTGGGTGTTATTGAGACATCATCACCGTGAGGTCTCCGAAATCATTGCGGCAGAGCGAGCTAAGGCCCGAGTCGGGGCGCAGGTTCTACGAACTGGCGGAAGCCAATCGGCGCACCTTGACGTCAGCCCCGGTGCGTATAAGGTGACGTTTGCGACGCATACCCCGAGGGCTACACTTACGCCCGTGGCTACACTTACGCCCGTGGCTACACGCTGCCGCCGCTGCGGGGCTCAACCAAGATGAGGAACTGACCTATGGAGACATTAATCAAGGACATTCGCTACGGTATTCGAAGCTTCGCAAAGCGGCCGGGCTTCACCGCCATCGCGGTCCTCACGCTGGCACTCGGTATCGGCGCAAGCACCGCGATCTTTAGCGTCGTGGATGGAGTATTGCTGCGACCCTTGCCATATCCTCACCCCGAGCAGATCGTGCAGCTTCGAGAGGTCAGCTCCAGCGGCTCCCAAATGCGGTTTGCCGAGCCGAATTATCTCGATGTTCGCGCCCGCAGTCACACCCTCGAGGCCGTAGCTCAATACGCCGGAGACTTAACAACCGTGACCGGAACCAGTGAGCCGGTTCGAGTTCTCACCGTCGTCGTGTCCGGCGATTTCTTTGACCTGCTCGGCGTCAAGCCGGTCGTTGGCCGCACCTTTTTCTCGGACGAAAGCAAACCAGGCGGCACCCCGGTAGTCGTGGTGAGTTATGGCTTCTGGCAACGACTATTAGGAGGAAAACCAGACCTGGCAGGAACAACCTTGCGACTGATGGACCAGAACGTCACCGTCGTCGGCGTGATGCCGGCGGGTTTTGCATTTCCCCAAGACGCCGAGGTTTGGGTCCCCAGAGAGCTATTCCCGCAGGAAACCGCGCGCTCGGCTCACAACTGGAACGTCATTGCCCGGATGCGTCCAACTGTCAGGACCGAACAGGCGTACGCCGAAGTGAGCGCGATCGGCAAACAACTCAAACAAGAATACGGCAAGGACATGGATGCCGTGGATTTCGCAGTTGTTCCGCAGCAGGAATATCTGGTGGGGAATGTTCGCGGCGCTCTGGTAATGATTTTCGTGGCGGTCGGATTCTTGTTAATGGTGGCCTGTGGAAACGTAGCGAACCTGTTGTTGGCCCAGGTGACCGCTCGACAGCGCGAGTTCGCAGTGCGCTCGGCGCTCGGAGCAACCCGCTTGCGCCTGGCGCGACAGTTCGTCACCGAGAACCTGGTGTTGGCCCTTACTGCCGGTTCACTCGGCGTCCTGATTTCGTTTTGGGGAGTTAAATTATTGCTCGATGTGAATCAGCAGAGCCTGCCGCGCATAAATGAGATAGGAGTAGATGCAAGGGCAATCGCATTCACTCTGGGTCTTTCATTGTTGATTGCAGTAGTGCT
Source organism: Blastocatellia bacterium (assembly GCA_035558335.1). Lineage (GTDB taxonomy): Bacteria > Acidobacteriota > Blastocatellia > UBA7656 > UBA7656 > Onstottus_B. The sequence continues at coordinate 3,563 of DATMCM010000530.1, forward strand.
CGGAGTGGTGCCGCCGCTGCGCTTTTCAACCAGGGATCTGGAGGCAAGTCTCAGAGAAACCGGGACCGGGGCGCGCGGATACTCGGGCCGGCGTCTGCGAAGTCTGTTGGTGGTGGTGCAGGTAGCGTTGACGCTGATTCTCCTGGTCGGGGCTGGGCTGCTCGGAAAAAGTTTCTATCGCCTGCTGCAAATTGATCCCGGCTTTCGCACTGAGAGCGCCGTTGAAATCAAGCTTTCACTGTCCAGCCGCCGCCTGGACGAACAGCGTTACAAGAAGTTCATGCAGTCGTACAAGCGTTTGGTGGAGCAGGGCGTGGCGCCTGATACAACGGTTGAGTTCAGCGCGGAAGAAGAGCGACAGAGACTCTTTCAACAAGAAGTGCTCGAGCGTGTGAGCGCGACTCCAGGCGTCGTCGCAGCCGGCAGCATCAATAGTCTCCCATTAACTGGAGGCGGGGCCGACGGAACTTTCTTTATCAACAACGACCCGATGAGAAAGGGACACGCGGAATACCGATTGGCCACCGCGGAATATTTTGCCGCAATGCGGATCCCGCTGGTGAGCGGTCGAACATTCGATTCCGGCGACCAGCCTAACTCACCTAATGCAGCGATCGTGAGCCAGTCACTCGCGCGGAAGTATTGGCCGGATGAGGATCCGATCGGCAAAACAATTCAGTTCGGCAACATGGATGCGGACTTGCGCCTGTTGCATATCGTCGGCGTGGTGGGTGACGTGCACGATTACGGGGTCGATGAGGCGATTACGCCGACAATCTATGCTAATGCACTCCAGCGCAGACCAGCATCCAACTTGTCTGTTGTGGTTAAAGCTCAGATTGAGCCTGTCGCGTTAGTACCTGCGATCCGCGAAGTGGTTCGGGCTCTCGATCCCGAGGTGCCTCTTAACGTTCGCACCCTGGATCAGGTCTTCTCGTCATCGTTGGACCAGCGCCGCTTTAGTCTGGTGATCTTCGGCGTCTTTGGGGCCACCGCCTTGCTCCTGGCTGCGTTGGGCATTTACGGCGTCACCGCTTATGCAGTTGCTCAACGCACGCAGGAGATCGGAATCCGGATGGCGCTGGGAGCGAAAATGAGTGATGTGCTGAACCTGGTGCTGAGAGGTGTGATGTCGCTGGTTTTGATTGGCGCCGTCGTCGGGCTGGCGGGGGCTTATGCGATCACCCGGGTGATGTCGAACCTATTGTTTGAAGTAGCCCCGACCGACCTCGCGACTTTCGCGGCAGTCCCGACGGTCTTATTCGTGGTGGCTTTGGTGGCCTGTTTCATACCAGCGCGCCGGGCGACCAAAGTCGATCCAATGGTGGCACTGAGATCTGAATAGCTCAGACCGCCGCCATTAGAAATGAGCAGGCGACGACGGTCTTGCCACAAAGACTCTAAGGCACGAATATCCACTAAGGCTTTCTTTGTGCGGCTTTGTGCCTTCGTGACTTTGTGGCAGGCGTGCGAACGGAACATCGCGTGAAACTGATCGTAACTAGCGAAGGGCAGCAAGATCCAAAAGCGATTGCAATAGCCAGAAGGAGATGAAGTGAAGTCACGATTACTAACTGCCATTGCGGCGCTTTGTTTGGGTTTCTCGACGGTGTCTGTTACGAGGTCTGCCAACTCGGGTCCTTCGACTTCCGACTGGCCACAGTGGCGAGGTCCGCAACGTAACGGCATATCGCAGGAGAGGGGCCTACTAAAACAATGGCCGGCCGAGGGACCGAAACTGCTCTGGCAAGTAAACGACATTGGAGATGGCTACTCGACGCCGTCGGTTGTCGGAAACCGAATCTACCTGATGAGCAACCGTGGCATGGAGAATGAGTTTGTCCAGGCGCTCTCGACTCAGGATGGAAAACCTCTCTGGACAACGCGCATCGGCAACGTAGGCAACCCGAGTGACTTCCTTTACGCGAAGGCCCGATCAACGCCGACGGTTGAGGGAGACTTCATCTACGCGCTGAGCTCGGACGGTGACGTCGCCTGCCTCGAAACCGGGAGCGGCAAGATTCGATGGCAGAAGAGCATTCGCAAAGAGCTCGGCGGCCAGGCGGGGGTATGGGCTTATGCAGAGTCTCCGTTGGTTGATGGTGACGTCGTTGTCGTAACCCCCGGAGGCGCGCAGGCGACGATAGTGGCGCTCAACAAAAAGACTGGTGCGGTCATTTGGAAATCGGCGGTCCCGGGTGGCGACCCCGCGGGTTATGCATCGGCGATCGTCGTCCAGGCGGGCGGACGAAAGCAGTACGTGCAGTTTTTGAGCAAGGGCATAGTCGGGGTTGATGCCAAGACCGGCGAGTTCCTGTGGCGCTACGCTGAGGTTGCCAAGGGCATGGCCCAGATGGTGACTCCAGTTGCGCGTGACGGATATGTTTATGGCGGGGCCAATGGAATCGGCGGAGGACTCGTCCGCTTAAAATCGGACCGCGGCAGAGTCGCCGCAGAGCAGGTCTACTTCGCGCGCAGCCTGCCGAACAGCATGGGCGGATCGGTGCTGGTTGGAGATTATCTTTACGGCTCGGCGGGCACGGGGCTGGTCGCGATCGAGTTCACGACGGGCAAGATAAAATGGCAGGGTGAAGGAATCGGCAGGGGTTCGGTAGCTTATGCCGATGGGCTTCTATATCTGCACGGCGAGAATGGAGAGGTCGCGTTGGTGGAGGCGACTCCGGAGGCATATCGCGAAAAGGGCCGATTCACTCCGCCCTCCCCGCCGAAGCGTAATAAGTTGGGGCCGTATCCGGAGAAGGCGTGGACGTATCCGGTGATTGCTAACGGGAGGCTTTACATTCGAGATATTGGAACATTGTGGGCCTACGCCATCAAGGCAAGCCGCTGAGCATTTACCGCGACTTCATCCTGGCGCGATCTCGTCGCGTTATCAAAAATACAAATTGGGATGAGTGTTCTCCTAAGCGGGTTTGTTTAAGTTGGGACTTTTCTCGAATGTTACCTCTTACATCGACAGAACTCCTGTCATTTGTGAGTTCTCCCATTAACACACCACTTCAGTGGGGTGCCAACGGTGTCCAGTGTTTAATCCACAACCGTTTCAACGGTTTTGACCCGGCTGATTCTGGACCCGTTCAAACACTTAAGGGCCCGTCTCGGCCTTACACCTCACTGAAGGAGGTGTTAATGAGAAGAAGAACTCAAACCTGCCACAAGTCTCACCTTTGATCACGTCGCTCCTGAACTGCTGCGAGCCGTACCGGCTTGCTCCATCCAGCGGGTAATAGTAGGCTCACCATCCTATGAACACTCGCCGTCAGTTCCTGATTACCGCGCCACTCGGGTTTCTCGTCGCCGCCACCGCTTGTCGCAACGAGTCGCCGACCTCCAATTCCCAAGCGACACCAACAACCGCAGGCGCTCCGCCCACGTTCGGCACCGGAGTCGGCTCAGGTCCCCCAGTGACGCCGGCGACGTTTGCTGAGGCTGAGAAGCTGATGCAAGTCACGATGACTCCTGCGGAGCGCCAGCAGGCCGCCGACTCGTGGCGACAGTCGCTGGCGCCTTACCTCGAACGACGCACCGGACCGCGAAAAGTAGCGATCACAGACACTGACGCGCCGGCCACACTCTGGAACCCGATGCTTCCAGGGCTGGCGGTGCCATCGTCGCCCGATCGGTTTGTCCGGTCGAACGCAGACGGCAAGCCACTGCCGGCATCGGATGACGCCATCGCGTTTGCACCCGTCTCGCAACAGTCGACATGGATCGAGTCGCGACAGCTCACATCCGAGCGGCTTACAAATATTTATCTCAGTCGCATCGAGCGGCTGGATCCGAAAATCAGATCGATCATCACGCTGACCAGAGATCAGGCGCTCGCGAGGGCGAAGGCCGCCGACGCCGAGATCGCGGCGGGCAAGTACCGCGGTCCGCTGCACGGCATCCCGTACGGCGTCAAAGATTTGCTCGATACCAAAGACATTCCAACGACCTATGGCGCCGAGCCGTTCCGCAACCGTGTTCCCTCGGCCGACTCCGCGGTGGTGCGCAGACTGAACGACGCCGGCGCGGTGCTGCTGGCCAAGCTCTCGCTCGGTGCGCTGGCGCTCAATGACATCTGGTTCGGCGGTCAGACGATGAACCCGTGGCTGTTGGAAGAGGGAGCGTCAGGGTCGAGCGCCGGACCCGGCGCGGCGACGGCCGCGGCTCTGGTGTCATTTTCCATCGGCAGCGAAACTGGCGGAAGCATCGTCAGCCCGGCGATGCGCTGCGGCGTGACCGGCATGCGCCCGACGTTCGGACGCGTGGCGCGCACCGGGGCGATGACGCTCTGCTGGTCTCTCGACAAGCTCGGTCCCATGACACGATCGGTGGAAGACGCGATGCTGGTGCTTCACGCGATCACCGGGCCGGACGCGGGCGATGTGTCGAGCGTACCCAGCCGGTTCGACTTCGACGCGACGGCTCCGGTCGCGGGATTGAAAGTCGGTTATATCGCGCAGTGGATGAAAGAGAGTCCTGCAACAGACGTGGACCGTGCAGCGATGGAGACGATGAAGAAGCTGAACATGGAACTGAAAGAAGTGACACTTCCCGATTGGCCGTACAGCTCGCTTATGCCGATTCTATTCGCTGAAGGCGCGGCATCGTTTGAGGAACTGACGCTAAACAATCAGCTCGGGTCGCTCAAGGTTCAGGTCAAGGATGCGTGGCCCAATCTATTTCGAGAAGCGAGATTTCTATCAGCGGTTGATTTCGTGCAAGCCGATCGGTTACGGCGAAAGGTGGCGCTTGAAATGGCGCGCGTTTTCAAGGACGTCGACGTGCTGATCGTGCCGTCGCTGCGAGACGAGCAGCTCACGATCACGAACTTCACCGGTCATCCGTCGCTCACTCTGCGCGCCGGGTTCGTTCAGGTCTCGGAAGCGCGAAGCGACTGGGCTCCTGATCCGGAGAATCCGCTGCCGAAGTTCGATCCTCCACGTCGCGTACCTCACGGGATCACGATTCTCGGACGACTATTCGACGATGGAGTGGTCGGCCGGGTTGGAGTCGCGCTTGAACGGGCTTTCGGAGTGGCGGAGGAGAGGCCGGCGGGATTCTAGGCGGGTATTGATCGAATGCTTATCTCTGCGCAAACCTCTGCGCCTCAGCGTCTCTGCGGTTAGTAAGCGCGGAAAACTTGCTAACCGCAAAGACGCTGAGGCGCAGAGGTTTACGCAGAGATTACTCGAGAATTGAATCTAGGACTTCTACTTCTGCACTTCTACATTCGCCGAAGACAATGTGGTACCCATCACGCGTTGCAGGTCCGATATGTTCTTGTTGTACTCGGTCATCGCTCGAAGCTCGCGTCCTCGTGACTCCGACAAGGTGTTCTGCCGTTCGAGCACGAAGTAAGTGGTCGAAAGTCCCGCGTCAAAACGACGTTGCTCACTTTGCAATTGCTTCTCCGCTGCTTCGCGTGAAGCTCGCGCGGTTTCGACTCGCTCGCGTCCCATCTCCACTGACTGAAGCGCGTTCCTGACTTCGGCTTCGATGGACTGCTCGAGAATCTTGCGCTGGGCGCCGATCTTGCGGCCTTCGGCGAGCGACCTCCCGAGCAGTCCCTCGGCCGTTCGATTGCCAACCGGGAAACTGAAGCTCACTCCAACCCGGAACGTTCGAAAATCATTGCTGAAAAGGTTAGAGAGACTCTGCCCGTAGCCTCCCAACAAGAAGCCCGGCAAACCCGTGCTCCTAGGAACCACCAGCGGCGGCAAGCCCGCAAGCTCCGACAAGGTGTTCACCCGATTCACCAGCAAATCGGTGGTTGCAGTAAACGGGCTGCCGTTGCTCGTTACCTGGGTACCCGCCAATCCGGTCGTCGTGTAGGATGCGATCAGATCTACCGCCGGCTTTGTCTGGTTTGCAAAGTACTTCGTGTCGATCTTGTTGATCTCTTGTTGCACGTTGCTCTGCGCCAGCTCAGTCCGGTTTGCGAACGCGGCGGCCAGGGCCTCGTCGAGCTTTAGTGAAACCGCCTTAAGGTCGGGCGTCTCGGATGGGATGATGGCCTTGTTCCAGGCGTCGGAGCTTCGATCGGGGAAGATCAACTGCTTGACCGCGTTCTCTGCGCGCGTAACGACTTCCAACGCGGTCAGCACGTTTTCTCGGCGTCTCTCAAGCTCGACATCCACCGAGACCAGTTCGATCGGGGCAAGCTGTCCTTGATCGACCATGCGGCTGTTGCGTTCGCGCTGAGCGCGAGCGAGGTCGACGGCTTCGCGCTGAATCTGCACCTCGCGCAACCCGAACACCAGGTCCCAGTACGAACGCTGGACTCGTGAGACGATCTCGATCGCTTTCTGCCGGAACTGACTGTCGGAAAGATCCAACCTGCGATTCGCAACTTTGATTCGGCGACGCGCGTCGTCGAGGGCGAAGCTGCGCAACACCGGTTGACGGATCTGGAAGTTGAGCAGGGTGCTGTACTGCGGATTGAGAGAGTTGAAGACGCTGTTGGTGTCCGAGCGCACGTTCGCAAACTGGGCCGTCCACAGCGCGCCGGTCGGCAGCAGTTGCTGTGCGTTGAAGTCCCAATTCGCGCTTCTGGTCGTCAGCGTTCCGTTGGGCCCGCCCACCAGAACCGATCCCGCAGCCACCACGCGATGCTCGTAGAAGCTGGCGGCGCCGAGCGTGATGTCTTGCGCGCCGCGAGCCGTGAGCACGTCGTAGTTGGCTTGTTGAACGCTGATCCGCTCGACCTCGATCTCGCGGTTGTTTTGAAGCGCCAGCTTGACCGCGTCAAACAAAGTCAGCGTAAGCGGATTGCTTTCGTCAACACCGACCCGGCGGGGCGTTCGCTCATCCCCCAGCGATGTTGCGTTCGGCGTTTGCTCCTGACCAGACTGCACTGCGGCAACAATCTGTGCTGCGGTTGTGACCTGTGAACCAGCCAACAGCAGCAACGCCAGCAGGTGACTCGTATACTTCTTCATAGCAAATACTCTCTTGTCTTTGATTTGTTACTTGAACAGACCCAGGAACATCGATGTTGCCGATGCCGCTTTGCGCCGCGCCCAGGCAAACGGCCATCGAACGCCTTGCCCGATGCGTCCCCACACCGTCGATGCGCCTGCATCGTCGAAAAGCGAGTAAGCCACCGGCGTCACTACCAACGTGAGCAGCAGACACAGCGATTGCCCTCCGATCACCACGACCGAGGTCGAACGGTTGATGCCTGAACCGGGTCCGCTGCTCAAAGCCAGCGGCGCCATGCCCGCCACGAACGCTATCGTCGTCATCAGGATCGGGCGCAGTCGATCGCGACTCGCCTGGATAAGAGCGTCGTGCCGCTCCATCCCCTTCTTCCGCAACCCGTTGGTGTGATCTATTTGAAGGATCGAGTTCTTCTTCACCATACCGAACAGCACCAGCAGCCCGAGCAGCGTGAACATATTCATCGCCTGCCCGGTCACGATCAGCGAAACGAGCGCGAACGGCAAACTCAGGGGCAGGGCCAGCAGCACCGTGACCGGATGAATAAACGATTCGAACTGCGCAGCAAGCACGATGTACATGAAGATAAACGAGAGCGTGAAGGCAATCAGAAAGCCCCGGATCGTGCGGCCGATCTCCTTGCTCGAGCCAGAAACACCGGCCGCGTAGCCGGGCAGCATGTTCATCGCCCGCGCTTCCTCCCCCAGCTTTCTCAGCGCGTCGCTCTGCGAAAAACCAGGTTTGAGATTGGCGGTTAGCATTACCTGACGTTGACGTGAGACCCGTTCGATCTGCGTCGGGCCGGTCGCCTCCTCGAGCTTCGCGACGCTGTCGAGCCCGATGCTCCCAAGCCGAGTCGACGGGACGTTCAACCGGCTGATGCTGGTTGCATCCGTTCGGAACGCCTGGTTAGCACGGACGTGGACTTCGTACTGCTCGCCGTTCTCGTTGTAGGTCGAAACTTGATCGCCGCCGACCAGCAGTCGCAACGATTGGGCGATGTCGGAGATGCCCACGCCGAGCTCCGAAGCCTTCTGACGGTCGATCGCCAGCCGTAATTCCGGCTTGCCTACGATCAGCGAAGTGTCGGCATCGACCACGCCCGGCAGGTGTCTGAGTTTGTCGAGCAGGGTCTGCGAATACTCATTGAGCTTATCGAGGTTCGGGCCGAGCAGCATAAAGGAAACGTCGGCGTTGGCGCGGCCGCCGCCGCTGACAGCCGCTACTGGCGTAACAATCGTGCGTAGATTGTAGGACTGGAACTGCGGAAAGACTTTATCACGGACGCTCCCCATGATCGCGAACTGCGAGACGGGGCGCTGCGACAGATCGGCGAGTTTGACATAAATCTTCGCCTGGTTCTGCGTGCGCTGCTGGTCATCGCCGATAGTCATCAGCGTGTAATCGACATGATCGAGTTTGCGAATGCCGGTGGCAACCTCCTCAGCAATGTTCAGAGTCCTTCGCAGCGAGGTCCCTTCCGGCGCGCGAACGGTGACCTCGAATTCGCTTTGATCATCGACCGGGAAGAAGTTGAAGCCGACGAAGCGGGCGAGAACAAAGGTCGAGGCGAATGTCAGCAGCGCTATCACGCAGATTGCCAGGCGGTGATGCAGCGACCACTTCAGCATCGACGAGTAGCCGCGGTCCAGCACCCGGTTAATCCGTGAACTCTTCTCCACTTCATGCGCGGCGGGCGCTCCAGCAGTCTCCTCGCCGGACTTTCGTTTCAATCGCTTGAGCATTCGCGCGCTCAACATCGGCGTCAGCGTAAAACTCACCAGCAGCGAAACAAGGATCGCGAACGACATCGTCAGCGCCATCGACTTAAAGAAGCGTCCTGGAATGCTTTGCATGAACGCGACGGGGAGAAAAATCACCACCAGCGAAAGAGTCGTGGCCATCACCGCAAGGCCTATCTCTCTTGTCGCTTCGATCGCGGCGGTGAACGGTTCGTAGCCCTTCTCTTCGATATAGCGGAAGATGTTTTCCAGGACGACGATTGCGTCGTCGATAACAATACCGACTGAAAGCGTCAGTCCCAGCATCGACGGGCCGTTCAACGTGATGCCGAAGTAATCCATGATCGCGAATGTCGAGATGATCGAGGTCGGAATCGAGATTGCCGATATTATCGTCGCCCGGACGTTGCCCATAAACAGCAACACCACCAACGCGGCAAGCAGCGAGCCCAGCATCAAGTGTTCCCGTACTGCGTGGAATGAAGCGAGGATGAAGGTCGATTGGTCGCGCACGACATCGACGGAGTAGCCTGCGGGCAATGACTTCTTGACCTGGTTCAGCCGAGCCTTGACCGCGTCGACTACCTCGATCACGTTAGTGCCCGACTGGCGCCTCACTTGCAGCAACAGCGCGGGCTTGTCGTTCAGGAGTCCCGCGGTCAATTCGTCTTCCTCGCCGTCTTCGGTGTGGCCGATGTCCGAAATCTTGATCGGATAGCCGTTGCGAGTGGAGACCACGATGTCATTAAAGTTTGCCGGAGATTGCAGGCGTCCGAGCGTCCGCAGGGTGAGCGCGCGGTCAGTCTGTTCGACGCGTCCGCCCGGGACTTCGAGGTTTTGGGCTTGCAGCGCCTGCGACACCTGGGCAACGGTCAGGTTGTACCCGCGCAGCTTGTCACCGTCCAGAAAGACGTTCACCTGTCGTTTGTGTCCACCGATAATCTGCGCCTGGCCGACGCCGTTCACCGATTCGATCTGGCGCCTCAAAACCTTGTCAGCGAACTCGGTCATCTCCCGGATGTTGCGATTGGAGGCGACTGAGATGGTCATGATCGGCGAGGCATCCGGGTCCAGCTTTTCAATCGTCGGCTGTTCGATGGTGCTCGGCAGATTGGGCAACGCTCGGTTGATCTTGTCGCGCACATCCTGCGCTGCATCGTCCAGGTTGCGTTCAAGATCGAATGCGACGAACACCAGTGAGACGCCTTCCGATGAAATCGAGCGCAACTCGTCGATGCCGCTGATGGTGTTGACGGCCTCTTCGATCTTGTCGGTGATCTCGGTCTCGACTTCCTGCGGGGCAGCGCCAGGCAACCGGGTGGTGATGGTAATCGTAGGGAATTCGACACGCGGGAATCGTTCAACTACCAGCCGGTTGTACGAAAAGATGCCCAGCACCACCAGCGTCATGATCAGCATCGTAGCGAAGACGGGACGACGAACACAGATTTCAGCGAGTTTCTGCATGAACTATCTCTCCTGCTAGGAAGCCTCGATCACCGCAAAGATAACCTGTACGGGCGTCCCTCTGTGGGCGCCCCTCCCCGATCAACGTCCCTCCGTTGAGGAAGGAGGGGCGCCCACGGAGGGACGCCCGTACAGGTACTGCCCGTTGTGCGTCATTTGCCGCCGTTGACGACGATGCCCTCGTGTAATTTGTCCAGGTTGTTGGTCGCAACGTACTCGCCCGGTCTCACGCCTTCGACGACCTCGATCAGGTCGCCATCGCTTGCTCCGGTTTTGACGATGCGCTCCGAAGCGCGGCCATTTTCGATCACGAAGACTTTGCTCAATCCGGCAATGATCTGAACCGCGCGTTGCGGCACCATCGCCGCCGGCGCGTCGTTTGCCGTGATCAGTCTCGATTTGGCAAACATTCCCGGCCGCAGCAGATTGCCCGCGTTGGCGACCTCTGCTTCGACTGTCAACGCGCGAGTAAGTTCATTAAGCGAAGGGCCGATACGGACGACGCGCCCCGTAAAAGTGCGACCCGCGAAAGCTTCGACCGTCAACGTCATCGTCTGCCCCGTTCGCACTGAGGCCGCCGCGTATTCAGGGATATCGGCGCGCAACCTCAACGGATTGATCTTCACCAGCGTGACGATGCGCCCGTTGACCGGAAGATATGAGCCCCTCGCTGCGTGTTTTTCTTTTACTGCTCCGTTGATCGGCGCGCGCACCACGGTGTCGGTGATCGCCTTCTTCGCCAGATTCAAAGAGGCGCGCTGCTGTTCGACAACCGCCAGTTGCTGATTGACCGCATCGACGGCTGCCTGATAGCGGGCCCGCGCAAGGTTGTGAGTCGTAACGGCTTGATCATAAAGCGCGCGAGAAACATCGCCCTTTTCAACCAGTCGTGCCTGACGATCCAGGTTCACCTTCTCCCAGTCCAGCTGCGCCTTTGCAACTTTCACGTCGGCGTTTCGATCCGGGTCGAATCTCTCGCCATCAGTCATTCCCAGCCGCGCCATCGTTTGTTTCAGCGTGGCTTCGGCCTGCTCCAATTTAAGCTTGGCGTCTCGCTGATCTATCTGCGCGATGATCTGTCCCCGGGTCACGTAGCTGCCGAAATCGACGTTGAGCTGCGCGAGTTCGCCGGGCGCCTGAGCCGAAACGACCACCTCTTCATCGGCGACGAGCGAGCCGACAACTTCGACGCTGCGTTGCAGACCGCGAGTGATCGCCGCAGCCGTCGCAACGTCAACAGACGGCTCCGGAGCCGGCGCCGCCTTCGCTTTGGCCTCGGCTGTTGGCTCGGCTGATGGTT
>DATMCM010000531.1:0-7393 GCA_035558335.1 Blastocatellia bacterium
ACAGCGGGTGATGTCTTCTGTGTTGTTGTAGCTGACTATGATGATGGTCGCGCGTGGCTCCATGCTTTCTGTAGAGGGGTGATCTTGATTCTACACAGAAAGCTCTGATTGGAGAAGAAGTTTGTCTGTAGAAGTCTCCGGGATGTGATTAAGAGAGTGTGAGTTCTAAGGGATCGACGTCTTGGACTGCTGGCCCTCCGTCAGGAGGGACATGTTTATAGCTGCGAGTGGTGGTGTTTCTCGCCCTCCGCCAGGAGGGCCATGTCAGACCCGAAGTATGGATGATTGAACATCAAAGCATTCCTCGGTGGGCGTGCAAGCAACGGCTTCGCAACGTCAACATGGCCCTCCTGGCGGAGGGCAGAACCGCTTCGCAATGGAGCTATAAACATGTCCCTCCTGACGGAGGGCCACAACCAGCCATCGACTTTGGTAAAGTGATCTGCTCGCCGCGCGTCCCACTCTTAATCACCCCGTCTCTGGGTGAATGGTCCGGTTGGGTTAGATCGATCTGCCGCTTGCAATGCATGCTGACGGTCAGTATGGGCGTTAACGGAGTTAGATGCGGCGGACCTGGCAGCTTCCGGTCCGCCGCATGAACGAGTTTGAGTTCTTACTCCTTCTTTGCTTGTTGTGCTTTTGAGCCAAGCTCTTTTAGCAACTCCTGCACAGCAACCTCGACCTGGCGGTCGCGGCCCGCGAGATTGTCTTCGGGTGTGTTGTCTACGGCGATGTCCGGTTTCACGCCGTAGTTCTCCATGTTGGTTCGCTTGGGATCAGCAAGGAAAACGCCTACGCCCGGAGTTCGCACCGTCGAACCGTCGATCAGCGAGTAGCTTCCGGTTCCGATCACCGCGCCCATTGTCGGAGTCCCGATGACTTTTCCCAATCCAAGCGCGCGAAAGCCCGCCGGGAACATCTCCGCGTTTGAAGCCGAACGCCAGTTTTGTAGCACGACCTTTGGCCCGAAGAAGCCTGCAAACGGGCGGCCGGTTGGCTCGGTCCCGCGCGGCTGCCAGATCTGATACTCGCGCTGCACCAGAATCGCCAGCAGCTCTTGCTCGATGTTGCCGCCGCCGTTCCAACGCTCGTCGATGATCAGCGCCTCTTTGTTCCGGTTCTCGCGAATCTCTTTCTCAAACTTGCGCAGCGAGGGAGGGTTCATCGCCTGGATGTGGAGGTAACCGACTCGCCCGTTCGACAGCTTGTCCACCATCTCGCGTCTCTGCTTAACCCAACGGTCGTAGCGAAGATTCGAGTAAGCCTGCATCGTGACTGGCTCGATCCTCGTCCTCCACGCTCCATCGTCCGCTGGCTTGTTGTTGAACGTGACTTCAACCTTTCGATTCAGCCGGTGGTTCAGCAACTCCCAGTAGTTATCGCCGGCCTTCACCTGGCGGCCGTTGATCGCGATCAGGTAATCTCCAGTGCTCACCTTGACCCAATCCTTATCGGCTGGCCCGTCCTCGTAGACGTGGGTCACCCGATAGCGGCCTGCTGCGTCATCCGCTTGAAGCTCGACGCCGAGATGATACGTCGCAAGCACCCCTTCGCGCCCGCGCGGCGGCGGCGCGGCCCCGGTGTGCGAAGCGTTCAGCTCGCCGATCATCTCGTTGATGATGTTGAGCAGCTCCTGTCGTTCGCCGACGTGCTCGACCAGCGGCTGATACTTGGCGCGCATAGCGTCCCAGTCCTTGCCGTGCATTTCGGCGTCGTAGAATCGGTACTTCATCGTGCGCCACGCGTCGTCAAACATCTCGGCCCACTCGGCTGATTTGTCGATCTTGACCTGTGCGACGAAGTTCACGCGCCGGCGCACGGCTTCACGGCCACCTGATGCACTGGCGGCGGCGGCGCCAAAGGTCGCCAGCGACGGAGCGCTCGCGGGCAGCGCGACAGAATAGACCGAGCTCGCTTCTCTGAAGTAGAGCGTGCGGCCATCGCGCGAGATGTTCAGGCCGGAGATCCCGCGGCCAAATCCGAAGCCGCCCTGACCGCCCTCGTCCTCGGCAGCCTGCGGCTCACCGGCGATCACGCGCGTCAACCGTTTGCCGTCCTCCCCAATGGAATAGATCACCGGAATCGTTCGAGTGCTTGACGGCTCGGTGGTAACGAACACAATCGTGCGGTTATCCGGCGCGACCGCGTAGTTAAAGACTGCGAATGGCATTCGCGTGACCTGGCGAGTTCGCCGCTTCAGACCGGCCCAGTCGATGTTGACGTCGCGAAGCGGTTGATTGCGAGTGGTTGGGCCGCGGCGAAGGGCTGGATCTCCCTGTTCCTGTTCGGAGTCGGCGCGTTCCTCGGGATCGTTGGGATCTCGATCCTCACGTTCAAGCGCTACCGCAAAGATCTGCGCCGAAGGCTGACCGCCTCCGCCCCCTTGCCCGCCCTCCGTACGAACAAAGAACAGCTTGCGTCCATCGTGACTGAACTGCGGATTTACCTCACTGAATGAATCGAAAGTAACTTTCTTTTCATCGCCCCCAGCGGAAGGAATCAAGTAGACATCGGTGGTTCGAACGTAGTCTGGCTTCGAATAGGCGATCCATTTGCCGTCGGGCGACCAGATGGGCGCGCCGATGTTTCCATACTTGGACGAAGACAGCTCGGCAGTCTGCTTGGTCTCGACGGTGTACCGTCGGAGCTTGTTGTCCGAGCAAACGAACGCGATCTCTTTCGAGTTGGGCGACCAGTTGAAACCGAACTTCAATGCGTCGATGTTGGTGATCTTCTGAGCTTCGCCGGCTCCGTCTGCCGATGTGACGTAGAGCTCTTCTCGGCCGCTGCGATCGCTGATGAAGGCGAGCGATTTGCCGTCGGGTGAGTATTGGGGGTCCCGATCGCGGGCCGGACTATCGGTGATCTGACGAACATCGCCCTCATCGGTGGGCGCGGTAAAGATCTCGCCATGGATCGAGAAGGCGATTCGGCGGCTGGACGGCGCGAGGTCGTAGTCGTCGGCCTGCGAGTTGAAGTCGCGGACGTCCGCGATGTTCTCCTGAGTCTCGGCGGCGATGTCGAGTTTGATCGGCGTGACGCGGCGGCTTGCGACGTCGAGTTTCCAGACGCCGAAGTCGTGCTCGAAGACAATCGCCTTGCCGTCCGCGCTGATTGCCGGAAACCTCACGTCGCCGGCTTTGAACGAGGTCACGCGATCGGCCTTGCCGCCGGTTTCGGGCACGCGCCAGATGTTGGTCAGGCCGTTACCCTCGCGGTCGCTGACAAAATAGATGTTGCCGTCTCGGGCCCACATCGGCCACGAATCGATGCCTTCGAAGTCGGTCAGATCGGTGAACTTCTTTGCTGCGATATCCACCACCGTCACGTCGGTGTTCATTGCGCCGCGATAGTACTTTCGCCAGTAGACCTGGCCCTTGCGATTGATGGCCAGCTTCGAGCCGTCGGGCGAGAAGCATCCAGCGATACCCATATCGGCGCCGGCGTTGCGTTCCATTCCCCCGTCTAATGAGACCGTATAGAGCTTCGCGGCGAAGTCGTCACCCCGGCTGCTCGAAAACAAAACGCTTTTCGAATCGGGCGACCAGCCGAGCACGGTGTCGTCCGCCGAATGAAAGGTGAGCTGTCGCGCCGCGCCGCCCTCGCTGGGAATGACAAAGACGTCCAGGTTGCCGTTGCGATCTGATGAAAAGGCGATCCACTTACCATCCGGGGAAAACCGCGGATAAACGTCACGGGCCTTGTGGACGGTAACGCGGCGGATGTTCTTGCCGTCCTCATCCGCGGTCCAGATGTCGGCCAGATAGGTGAAGACAATGCGGCCGTTATAATAGTGCGGATAGCGCACAAGCCTGGCTTCGCGGCCCAACGCGCAAAACGGCAGGCAAGCTAATAACAGCACGACAAGAGCAGGGCTTCTTTTCATGAGCGTCTCCTTTGATTCGGTGAGTGATTTCCGGCTTTGGAGCGAGTTCGGAGAGTCTCAGACGCTGTGGCGGTCGCGAGGGTTACATCAAAACAGGCTCGCGGACGCCCATCAATCCGCTACCTTTTCAAATTGCTCCCACCAGGCAAGCGCGTATATGATGTCTCCGTCACTCAGCCCACAAGTAGGCTCAATTCACACACTGGAGGAAGATAATGAACAAGTTCTATCGCGTCTGGATAACCTGTGCGCCGTTGGTTGTTTTCATCTGCGCGGTTTCGATTTCGGCTCAGTGGAACAAGAGGCCTTACACGGAATGGTCGGAGAAGGAAGCCACAAAAGTGCTTAACGACTCGCCCTGGGGTCAAACTCAAAAGTTTAGCGACACCTCACACGAATTCGGCACAGGCGTCGCCCGCAATTCGGTCGGCACTATTGATAATCGCACCGGCGACTATAGTGCCCGCCACCTGGATATTCGAATCCGCTTTCTGTCTTCGAAGCCCATTCGACAGGCTTTCAGCCGGCTCATCGCCCTAAAGCAGAAAGGCCCGCTGAACAGCCAACTCGAAGCGCAGCTCAAGGCGTTCGCCACCCAGGATTTTCCGGACTACATCGTCATTTCCGTTGATGCCGATGCTAACGAAACGAAAGACGAACTTCGGGAGTTCAAAACGCTGCTCGACACTACCGCGATGGTTGATCTGAAGAACGACACCTACCTCTCCGCCAAGGGTGAACGCGTCTTCATAGCGATCTATCAACCGCCAAAGAAAGACGGGCTGGGTGCAAAATTTATCTTTCCTCGAAACGTGAACGGCAAGCCGGCCATCCCGGCCGACGCCGATGAGGTCCAGTTTTATTCGGAATTTTCGGATAAATATAAGCTGAACATGCGTTTCAAGGTTAAGGACATGATGGTGGATGGAAAATTCGAGTACTGAGGTAAGAAAGACCACGCTGATTGACTCGATTCAACCGGCCGTGTTGAGGTCCGCATACCCATCCGCGGGCCTGTCTTTCTTACCGGTACGGAAAAGAGGTAATCAGTATGGCAAGTTGTTTTTTTCTGACTAGAGTAGTCGCAGTGTTTCTGTTGTGTTCGCTTGCAGCCCTGGGGCAGTGGAACAAGAAGCCCTACACTGAATGGTCTGAAAAAGATGCGATGAAACTGTTGAGCGATTCGCCCTGGGCACAGACCCATTCGTTCAGTGACACGTCCAAAGCCTTTAACACGGCTCGCGCTCAGCAAACCCAGTCTTCAACTGTCTCAACCGTGATTACAATCAACTTTCGTGTGCGCTTCTTATCCTCACGGCCCGTTCGCCAGGCGATCAGCCGGTTGCAGATGGTGCAGGCAAAGGATGAAATGCCGGCTCAAAAGGCAGCCTACTTGAAGGCATTCGCGGAACAGCCGTTCCCGGATTTCGTTGTAGTTGCGGTCACTTGCGACTCAGACCGCGGCAGCGACATGCTCCAGCAGGCAAACGAAACGCTACGCAAAATGACAACCGCTGAACTGGCCGGCAAGACTTACCTGATAACCAATCAGGGACAGCGAGTGTATCTCAAGGAGTACCAGGCTCCTCGCAACGACGGGTTCGGCGCGCGGTTCATTTTTCCGCAGTTGGTGGAAGGCAAGGAGATACTGGCACCTGAAGCCGGAGAAGTCGTCTTCCACGCTGAGATGGGAGGCGGTTCGGAGCTTAACAGCGTTGTCACAAGCGCCGATACTGCACACGGATACGGCTTCACTCTCCATACTCGATACAAGATCAAAGATATGATGTTCGGTGGAAAGCTCGAGTATTGATCGATCCAAGCCGACTCCCGAACGCTCGGGGACCAGGCCGTAAAGCGGAAGCTGTCGGCCGCGGGGGCGACGATTCACAACGACAAACGTCGGCCACCACAGCGAATCGGTGCGATTCATTTCAACTTCCGCCGTTAGAAAAAGGAAACTTGTGCCAATAATTCAAACAACTCGACTCGAGATGTACTACGAACTACACGGCGCCGGCGAGCCGCTTCTGCTGATTCGCGGACTCGGCTCGACGTGCGCCGGCTTCGCTGCGCAAGTCGACGGACTCGCGCCTCACTTTCGCGTGATCTCGTTTGATAATCGCTGCGTTGGCCGGACCGAACAGCCTCAAGAACCGTTCACCATCGCCGATATGGCTGACGACACCGCGGCGCTGCTCGACGCGCTTGGAGTCGAGAGCGCGCACGTGTTCGGCGTGTCGCTCGGTGGAATGGTCGCCCAGGAGCTTGTGCTCCGTCATCCGCGGAAGGTGAGATGGCTCGTGCTGGGTTGCACTCACGCCGGTCCGCGAACCGCCAGTCGCGCGCCTGAATGGGCTGTGCAACTTTTCACCGAATCGCGCGATATGCCGCGGCCTGACGCGCTGCGGCATTCGATCCCGCTTCTATTCGCGAACAAGACTGTCCGGGAGCAACCGGAGCTCGTCGACGAAGCTCTCAAGGTGATGACTCACAACAACCAGCCCAAATCCTCTTACTTGCTCCAGCTCGGCGCGGTGATGATGCACGACACATTCGACCGGCTGCCGCAGATCAAGCACACCACATTGGTAATGACGGGCACCGAAGACACTCTTGTTGATCCCGGTAACTCGCGTTTGATTGCCGGGCGCATACCCGGCGCGCGCCTTATCGAGTTTCCGGAGACAGGTCACGTGTTCTTTACCGAGAAACCGGATCCGGTGAATCGCGCGCTGATTGATTTCTTCACTGCTGCGTGACCGTCATGGCCCGCAGAGTCCTTCTCAAATTCTTTGGAGGTGTTGAAAATCAAGATGAGAACAAGGGTTTTTTCCGTCGGCGGACTAGTTCTGATGAGTCTGTTCAGCGTGGGTTCCGCGAACGCCCAGAAGCACGAAGCAAGCTTCCTGTTTGGTGGAATCTCGACCGGTGATAAGGACTTCAACCTTCCCTCGCCTGGCCAGTTCAGAATCGGGACCGGGCTTACATATCAGGCAAACTACGCGCATAGACTGGTAGACGCCAAGATTGCCGCGCTGTACCTGGAGGTTCCCCTGTCTGCGACTCCCAGCACGGATATAAACTCATCGAACGTGTTTGCGCCGCGGAACTACGCTTCACTATTCATCACTCCCGGAGTGAAGCTGAAGCTCCTGCCCGGCGCGGGGTTCTCTCCGTACGGCTTCATCGGCGCGGGTTACGCTCGGTTCTCAGAAAGCTCCACGCTGATCAACGGTCAGCCAAACACCGGGTCGCGCGGAACCAATCGCGGTGCGCTGGATTTCGGCGGCGGAGTTGACGTCAAGGTGCTTCCCTACATGAGCCTTAGAGGTGAGGTCAGAGACTTCTACTCAGGCACGCCGCAGCTCAACGTCAATCTACTCGACGACAAGCAGCACAATGTCGTTGTGTCCGGAGGAGTCGTCCTCAGATTTTGATTCATGGCGTGTTGGGTCTAGGCCTTGGACCTGCCCGCAGGTACCGGTCGTCTCGATACCAGAAGTC
>DATMCM010000532.1:0-4306 GCA_035558335.1 Blastocatellia bacterium
CGCTCGGCGGCGCGTTCTCGCTCGTAGATCGGGTCATCCCGGCGAGTAGTGGAATCTTCGATCGATCCGCCAACCAGCCCTGCCGCCGCGCCAAGCCTTATGGTTTCGGCGACAGTTTCGGGATCATCGCCGAACCCGTTCTCGAGGTCGGCGCTTACGGGCAAGTCGGTGGCCGAAGCCATCTCCCTTACGTGCGCAATCATCTTGTCGCGGCCGACCGTGTTGTCGCGCTGTCCGATTGAGAACGCATATCCGGCGCTGGTAGTGGCCAGCGCTTCAAACCCGAGGTGGGCGAGCAAGCGAGCTGTGCCGACGTCCCACGGATTCGGAATGATGAATGCGCGGTCACGATGGTGCAGCTCGCGAAACGCGATTCCTTTTTCTGTCTGAGTTCGCATCGAGTCTCCAGTCCGAGAGGCGACCGAGAGCGCCGTCGCCATCTCACCAGGGAGATTGCCTCACTCTCGTAGAGTTGCGCCAGCCGCGGTTGGGTGCGCCGGTATTTCGCGCACAGCCTTCTGTAGAGCAGGCCATAGTGGCTCAGTTTGAGACTACTAAGCGCTGGACGGAAAGCGCCGCGGAGCGGCTAGATTCCGTTGCCCTTTCAGGGCAATGCGAATCGCGGTTTCGCATGATAGAGGTACGACTGACTATTCAATCATTCTCCCGACTGGTGCGGAGCGCCCTTGCGGCTTCGGCAGGGAGATTGGTCGGATCGAGTAGCATTCCGTGCAACGTTAACCAGTGCGTATGCGCGAGCTGATGCAGCGCAAAAGAGGTTTGCATAGCTTGCACACGACCCTGCGCGTCTTCGGCTGCGTTCACAGCTTCTTTGGTTAGCTTCAATGCAAAGAGTGATTTATTTGTGATCTTCATGGCCATCTCGATCGCGGCGTCTTCGAGCTTGTCACGCGACACAATCTGGTTGACCATCCCGAGTTGCTTCGCCTCCACCGCTGAAAGCCAATCCGAAGTGAAGAGCAGCTCTTTCGCTTTTCGCGCTCCCAGTTCCCAGGGATGTGCGAAGAACTCGACTCCGCCGATGCCGAAGCTCACAACCGGATCGCAAAATTGCGCGTCTTCGCTTGCGATGATGATGTCACACGGCCAGATAAGCATGAGTCCGCCGGCAACGACTTTGCCACGAACCGCTGCAATCATCGGTTTGGGGATATTGCGCCAGCGTTCGCAGAACCCGAGATAGATTTCCTTCTCGCGCCATCTGGGCTTCAGCGCCCGCACAGGTGAAGCCGCACCAGGTGCCGACGGTTCTAAAGTCGGCCATCTTCTGATAAGAGTCCTGTTCGCGCAGGTCGTGACCAGAGGAAAAATGCGGTCCGTTCGCCGCGAGGATGATTACTTTGATGCTATCGTCTTGCGCTGCGATATCAAATGCGTCGTTCAGCTCGTAGAGCATTTTAGTGTCTTGGGAGTTTCGGGTCTCGGGCCGGTTCAACACGATGCGAGCGACGTGGTCGGCCGGGGTCTCATAGAGAATGGTCTCGAAATGTTTCATGAAGCCTCCAAGCAAAAAGTTCGTAGTCCCGCCTTCAGGAGTCTGTCGGAAAAAGGGCTGCTTCGCATTCTACCGATCTCTGCGTAACCTCGGCGTCTCTGTGTCTCTGCGGTTAGTCAGTGTCGGGGCGTCTACTAACCGCAGTGACGCCGAGACGCAGAGGCAACGCAGAGAAGTCCATTAATCCGACAGACCCTGAAGGCGGGACTACGAACTTGTTAGTCGCAACGTCTTTGCTCGGGTTCACTGTACACCTGCTACTTTCAGGCGCCAACCTGCTTTAAAGACCTCCTCTTACGTTTGTGCCTCGTAGCACGACTGCCAGCCACTCTAGAGACAACGCGGATCACTTTCGAACCCCGTCGCAGTCGATCCCCGAGTAAGCGCCGTTCGGACGCAATCCGAGCCATGCGTCCCAATTTGGAGTCAGAAACAACTCGGAGTAGACCCTGTCATTCAAGCTTGCAACGTCCGAACTGGCAGTCTCGCTCGCGAGCCATCCGTGAATCCGAGCGCGAAACACATACTCGTTGCGGACCGTGTCTTCGGCAATCGCGCGTTCAAGAGAAGTGACTGCGGCCTGCATCGAAGGGACTGTCAGCGACGGGTCTTTGAACAGCATCAACGCGCCCGTCCCTTGATCCAGAGTTGCATCCTCGGAATGCAAACCCGCAATCGTCGACCAGCCGGCGTCGCCTCCAATCGAGTCGAGCAACTTCGGATTGTCCGATATCCCGCGGAGTACGGGCCGCTCAATGACCGCGGCTTTTGCGATAGCGGCGCCGGCGGCCACTTGTGCTCTCGGCGGACTTGAAACGCCGCCGGCTGGTTTTGGAATCTCGCGCGACGGCGCTGCTCGAAGCCCGGCTCGCTTCACGTCGCCGAGCCACGCGCTTTCAAGCTCGCTTAGTCGTGACTCGTGGTATTGACGCAGCGCTGCTTCGCGTCCTTCGTCAGTCCCGAACGCGCCGAGCGTCGGTGCCGCTGACGATATGCGCGTCAGCTCGCGCAAGAACGCGCCGGGGCCGTACAGACCGGGCAGCGCGTCGATCAACCGGCCTTCGGAGTCGAGCACGTAATGAATGCTGTTGCCGGTAAGCGTGCGTTCCATCTTGCGACCGTCGCCGAAATCGATTGTCACCGTGGGAACCGGCCGCACCGATTGCCAGTGAAGCACAAAGCGTTCCCGAAGGAGCTTGGAAACCTGTTCGTTTGCATAGAGCGTGATCCGGAAGAGGCGGCTGTTGGCGCAACTCAAGTCTTCGTCCAGCCGCCCGAGCAGTCGCAGCGAGAGGATCGGCTTGCCTTCCGCTCGCGCCGCCGATTTGGCTTGCTCCATATCCGTGTACCAGTAGAGCCGCGACGCGTAGCAATCTTTCTGTTGGCACAGCGAGTCAAGCGCCGCCAGCACGTGATTATCCGCGGCCGCGGACGAGCGATCGCGCGAGTCGCCTGATGCCTTTAGCGCCGCCTCGATCTCGGCGCGATTCGTTTGAAGAAAAGCCTGCAATCCTTCGGGTCCCATCGAGCGCAAGTCTGAGACGGCACTCGCGGATTGATCCCTGTCCGCAGCTAGCGCGCGACGAGCCAGCGCTTCAGTCGAATGCCTGGTTGGCAGGTCAGCGAGCGCAGTGCTCGCGATGGAAAGGAAAACAACTAACGTCAACAACGATTTTGGTGAGGAGTGTCCTGACATAAGTTTTCTCCTGTTGCTGATTTGAATCACGAGGAGGCAGTCGAGTTTGCAAACGCGACGGTGGTTGGCTTGTTCCGGTTTGTTGGCTTCCGGCCCAGATGGGTGGGTTAGAAAAAGTTTGTAGTTCGGCCTTTAGGCGGAAGTTCGTAGCGTCAGGTCGCACGGCCTACAAACTTCAGCCTGAAGGCGCGGTACTACAAACCCTTCGGTCGTGAGGATCAGCGGTAAGCATCACGGTACTCAGGGGAGGTGCATCGGTGTCTCTCACCTTCACCGCAAGCCTGGATATTGGATTGATCGTGTGTAATAAACCACCCGGTTTAGCTCTTACTCATATCTCAGCGCCACCATCGGGTCCACCCTCGTCGCTCTACGCGCTGGCACGAAACAGGCTCCCAGAGCCACCCCGGTGAGAAGCAATGAAGTCGCGGCGAACGTGAGCGGGTCCGTTGCCGTGACTCCAAACAAGAGGCCGGACATTAAGCGAGTCAACCCAAACGCGCCGCTCACGCCGATCACAACGCCAAACAACGCGAGCGTCATACCTTGCCCGATAACCAGCTTGAGCACGGCGCGTGAGCTGGCTCCCAACGCCATGCGTATGCCGATCTCGTGCGTTCGCTGTGAGACCGAATAGCTCATCAGGCCGTAGATGCCAACGACCGCAAGGGTCAACGCCAGTGCTGAGAAGAGGCCGAGCAGTATCGTAAGGAAGCGACGCCGAAAGACCGATTCGGAGAGGAACTGTGTCATGGGCTTGATCTCGGTGACGGGCTGGTCGTTATCTACAGACAGCACCTCGCGCCTTATGCTTGAGGCAAGGTCCATGGGCCGGGAGTCCGCGCGGACGATTAGCCTCATGAGAGCAGATGGGTACTGAAGATAAGGCAGATAGAATTCAGCGCGGGGTTCGTCTGTAAACCCGATATCCTTCACGTCTCGCGCCACTCCAACGATGGTCAACCAGCCTTTACCGGTTCTCGGCCGCCAGGGTGTCTGCGTCTCCGGGAAGTCCGGTCGAATGAGCTTTCCCAGCGGGTCCTCGCCTGGCCAATACCGTCGCGCCATTGTTTCGTTTATGAGCGCTACACCGT
>DATMCM010000533.1:0-3601 GCA_035558335.1 Blastocatellia bacterium
TGCAGAAGAACTCTAACAACTCTTATTATGATTCTGGTCGCGTTTGGAAGTTCGGCGGTTGCGCAGGAGCCGACGCCTGCAATACGGGCAAGGCGAGCGGTGACAAGCGCCTCTCGCGCCAATACCGAGCAACCACCAACTCCGGCAGCCGAAAGCGAGCCGACACCGATGCCGACGGCTCAGGCCGAGACCCAGCAAACACCAAAGGCTAAACCGCCTAAGACGCCGCGCACGCCGCGAGCGGAGACGCCTGAGGCCGCTGCTCCCGAAGCTGGTCCGGCTGTTCAAGTCGAACCGGTCGTCGTTAAGCTGGCGCGAGGCGGGCGACTGGCGGTTACCACGCGAATCGGCAACATCAAGGTGGTCGGATGGGATCGGGACACGATTGAGGCCACAGCCAGTGGCGAAAGCGGCCCGCGGCAGCTGAAGGCGGAAGTGACCGGCGATCCCTCGCGGGCGAGAGTGTTCCTCTACGTTCCGGCCGCGTCGCGGCGCTACGATCACGAGATAGAGATTCACGTGAATCTGCCTCGCTATGCCGAAGTGGAGACCCTCGAGAGTCAAAGCGGCGACATCGAAGTTGGCGGCCTCGACGCGGGTGTTGCGATCAGCAGCGGCAGCGGCAATGTGAAGGTTCACAGCGTCGGTTCGCTCAAGATCGGGAGCCGCTCCGGCGACGTAGACGCGCGTGACATCAAAGGAGAAGTAACCGGACGGAGCATGCAGGGGAATATCGTTGTCGGCAACGTCGGCGGGCGCGTGGATGTGTCGGCTACAAACGGTGACGTCGAGGTTCGAAATGCGGAGGGTGATGTTCGTGCCACTTCGGCTACTGGAGACATAGACGTTCGCTGTGCAAAGGGACGCGCCGAAGTTAGCAGCGCCAGCGGGTCGATAACGTTGATAGGAGTCGGCTCAGACACCGAAGCTTCGACAGCGAGCGGTGACGTCGTTTTCAAAAGCGCGATTCGAGCGGGCGGAACCTATCGCCTGAAGTCAATTTCGGGCGAAGTGGAAATGACGCTTCAACCGGAGCCGCCCGGGTTCACCGCCACCCTGATTACTTACAGCGGCGAAATCGATACGGCGTTCCCTCTCAAGCTGGACTCGGGTTTGCCGGGGGGAGAGAAGAATCGACGGGTTATCGGCCGCTACGGCGACGGACAAACCAAGATCACGCTGGATTCGTTCAGCGGTACCGTGCGCATAGTCAAAGGCGCGGCCGCCGCATTGAAGGATTGCAACAAGTAGCGGAGAGCCGGACCAGGCTGGAAGCTAAACAATCAGAGGAGAGGTGAGTAAAGATGAGAAGGAAATTTATTGTACTGTCGTTGGCCGTGATGATGACGCTCGCGGTCGGACCACAAGCATTCAGCGCGTATTCGGCTTCGCAGAAGTCGGATGATCCGGGAGATCGCGATCTTCCAGAGCGCGACGAGATTCACCAGAGCTATCAGCTCTCGCCCGGCGCCAAAGTCGAGGTTCGAGGCATCAACGGCGCAGTGGACGTTGAGACCGCGGCTGGAACGACGGCGGAAGTGAACATCGTTCGCTCGGCACGGACGCGCGACGATCTGAATTATCACAAGATCATAGTGGAGGCGACCGCGACCTCGCTGGTTGTTCGAGGCGAAAAGGACGGCGACCACTCCGAGCGCTATGGCAGGGACCGCCAGGTCAGGCAACGGGTAACGCTGAGGCTGCCTCGTCAGGTCGACCTCGGAGTGAGCGGCGTGAATGGACGCGTGAATGTCGGAGAGATCGACGGCCCGGTTCGTCTGAACGGGATCAACGGAAGGGCTGAAGTCGCGCAGGCAGTCGGATACTCGGAGCTTAACGGGATTAACGGTCACGTTCGTGTGACGATCTCGCGGCTGAGCGAGCAAGGCATCCGAGTGAGCGGGATCAACGGTGGCGTGGAGTTGCGATTCACCGACGATGTGAACGCGGATCTGGATGTGACCGGTATCAACGGTCCGGTTAACGCCGATCTTCCTAACGTGACGCTGACCGGCAAACTCAATCGCCAGAACGTCCACGCAAAGATCGGGTTGGGCGGGTCGCCGATTCGAGTTAGCGGGATAAATGGAACAGTGAAGCTCACGCGGGCGGGCGCCGCCGGCTAAGAAATGTGCTGCCATTCGAATCGCGCCGCGGTGAGCGTCCGACTCGCGGCGCGATTCCTCGCAGTCGTTCGTTCCTCGATTCGCCCCGCTTGTTGCCTCATTCCTGCGTCTTGTCCCTTATTGGTTATTCGCATCCGGTGGTTGTGATAGCGTTTGAAGTTGGCTCGCGTCTTTGGCGGCAGCCTGTTTGAAGTAAGAGCGCCGCCACTAAGTCACCAGGACACAAAGCCGCACCAAGAGGATGTTGCCTTCGTGGACCTTTGCGTCTTGGTGGCGAACGTTCCCGAGCCACGAACAAACGGAACAAACGCAAAGACTGGCGCGTCTAAGGTGAGAAGGGCACAGGATTATCGGGCGGGATACAACGAAGTCCTCCCACTAAGCCAGGTACACACGGGGTTAGGTTCAAGATGCGATTGGTGACGCTGCTTCTCGCGTTGCTGCTGCCTGTAGCGCGTGTCCACGCGCAAACCCCGGTGCAATCCGACTTGAAGTCTGATCCTGGCATTAAGACCGAGGCCAAACCCGTCACAACAAAAACGAGAACGATCGCGCTGTCTCCCGAAAAAGCAAACCCTGTCTCAATAAAGCGCTTCGAAAAGCCTCCGGTGATCGACGGCAAGCTTGACGACGAAGCCTGGAAAAACGCCGCCGCGTTTGGAGACTTCTACCAGACGCAGCCGGGCGACAACATCACTCCTTCACGTCTAACCACGGTTCTTATCGGCTACGACAGCAAGCACCTGTATGTAGCATTTCACGCTTACGACGATCCGCAGAAGGTTCGCGCACACGTGGCCAAGCGCGATCAGGTCTTCGATGACGATACGGTGCAATTGATTCTGGACACGCTTAATGACAGACGAAAAGGGTACATCCTCGCATTCAATCCGTTTGGAATACAGGCGGACGGCATTATCTCGGAAGGCTCTGGAAATGGCGGATCGAGCGAGGACTACAGTCTGGATATCGTGATGGAGTCGAAGGGCACATTGACCGAAGACGGGTACATCGTGGAAGTAGCCATTCCGTTCAAGTCGCTTCGCTACGAAGCGGGGAAGGGAAAGCTTTGGGGCTTTCACGCGTTTCGAAGGATAAAACGGCTCGACGACGAAAGGGATTCATGGATGCCGATTTCGCGCGACCAGTCGAGCCTGCTGAATCAGGAAGGACACATTACCGGTCTCGACGGTATTTCAACGGAACGCAACCTCGACATTATTCCGACGCTGACCGTCTCTGAAAGCGGTGCGAGAATTCGCACGCTGTCGATCGCGGCGGTTAACGCCGACCCATCGCTTCAGGACCCCGGACGATTCATCAACCCGGCCGCGAAGCTGGATCCGGGGCTTACGGTGAAATTCGGGATCACGCCGACGATAACCCTGGATTTCACTGCGAACCCGGACTTTGCTCAAGTGGAAGCTGACCAGACTGTGCTGACCGCGAACCAGCGATTCCCTATCTTCTTCGAC
>DATMCM010000534.1:0-25620 GCA_035558335.1 Blastocatellia bacterium
GTCGTAGTTGGAGATGGCTCTCTCGCAGTGTTCGCGGGCTCCGGTGAAATCCCCACGATAAAGAGCTGCTACTGAACACACAAAAAGCGCCTCCATCAGGATACCGGGGTCGTTGAGCGCACTGGCAAATTCCATTGCCTCCGCCGCGAGGTCGGTACACAGCCTGAAGTCGCCGCGGACGACATGCCACGCAAATGCGCCCCTCATAATTGCGAACTGCTGTTGGGGACTCCCGACTCGTTCGCCCAGTTCTCGCGCTCGTTGGAACACCGGACCCACCTCCGGCGCGGCGTAGCCCCGGGCGGCGATAAGCGCAGTGCCCAGCGGGTTCAGCAACTCTAACTTGCGGGCGTCACGCTCCTCCGAATCCGGAAGCGTGTCGAGCAGTGACAGGCCTTTTGTCAGGTGACTGATCGCTTCGAGGTCCGCCGACCGATGACGCGACCGCATCCCTGCTTTCAACCAGTAATGGACGCTCTTATCAAAGGCGCCAGCTTCGGTGAAATGGTGAGCGACCAGTTCCGGTTGTGCTTCCACGATCTGAGGAAATCGAGTTTCCATCATTTCGCCAATCCGCTGATGGAAGGTCTGCCGCTTGCTCTTGATCAACGCGCCATAAGCTGCGTCTTCGAGCAGGGCGTGCTTAAAGATGTAGCTGCACCTGGGCGGCCGGCCATTCTGATACAGGATCTCCGCCTCGGCCAACTTGGCCAACTCAGCCTGCAGCGTGAACTCGTCCAACGTCGAAACGGCTGCAAGCATTTCGTAGCTGAACTCGCGCCCAAACGTCGCCGCGAGTTGGACTACTTCCGGGTTGCCCTCCATGCGGTCTAACCGCGCCATAACCAGATCCTGGAGCGTGGCCGGAATCTCGCGAGAGATCCTCTCTTTTATGTCTGCCGCGTTTTCGGTTCCTCGGTCGAGGACACCGGACTCCTGGATCATCTTTGTGAATTCCTCGACGAACAGCGGCACCCCACCTGCGCGTTCGTAGACTTGATCGATCACCGCGTCGGCAAGACTTAGATTCTCTGTCTTCTTGCGAACCATGTCGTCGACCTGACGTCGGGTCAGCCGATTGAGTCCGAGGCTGGTCTGGTGGGAGACAGCGGGCCACGGAGATTTGAACTCCGGGCGGAATGTCGCCAACGTCAACACCCGATCCCTAAGGCCGCCGGAAATGAACTGCCCAAGGAATTCCAACGTCGAGGCATCTGCCCAGTGCAAGTCCTCAATTACGAATAACACCGGCTGTTTGGTTGAGTAAGCGCGGAGCCATTCTTGTAAGGCCAGGAATAACTCCTCGCGCTCCCGGATTGCCGACAGGCTGGACGCCGAAAAGCGGTCATCGAGCGGCAACGACATGAGCGACGCGAACAACGGAACCAGCTCTGGACGCGCCAATCCAAGATACTGCAGGTGGCGGATAAGTCGGTCGAAACGAGCGGCCGGTTCGATGTCGCGCGAGAAACCAAGAAACTGCTCAAAGAAGTCGATGACTGGATATAAGCTCGTGTTCCGGTAGTGTGGCGAGCACCGCCATTCGATGACCGGCCTGTCGGACGTAGCGCGAGTGAATGGCGAACCGCCCGCCGACACCGGCAGGCTTTTAGCGCCGACACCCGCCTCATCTTCAACATAGCGCTTGAGCGTGTAAATCAGCCGCGACTTTCCGAGTCCGGCCTCGCCAGCGATGAGGACGACCTGACCCATGCCTTCCAGGGCCTGCTCCCATCTGTCCTTGAGAAGGCTGACCTCGTTGTCTCGGCCAATAAGCGGAGTAAATCCGACCTCGGCTGCGGCCTCAAGGCGTCTTCGATCATCAACAACCTCTCGCACCTCGAAGATATCAAGCGGCTTCGACATCCCCTTGATCCTGGTTTGGCCCAGACTTGCGCAGGTGAAATGATCCCTTATCAAACGATGCGTGGCTCCGCTGCATACAACCTTTCCGGCGATCGCAACCCCCTCCAACCGCACCGCAGTATTTCGCGCGTCCCCAACAAGTGAGAGCGTGCCCTCTCCCATCTCCGCGACGGCCGTTCCGGTGTGTATTCCCACCCACGGCTTAACCTCAAGCTCTTTTCCGTCGCAGAGCGGCAGCGTGGTGTTCTTTATTTCATCAAGAATTCCAAGACCGGCCAGCGCTGCTCGATGGGCCGCGTCCTCAAATGCGACCGGATAACCGAAGCAGGCCAGCAACCCTTGTTCGTTGCATTGCACCACGTTCCCCTCGAAGCGCCGGACCACGGTTTCGCAAATATGCTGGAACGCCTTGAGAACCGCCGCCTGATCCTCAGCCTCGGTTCTCTCCAGGTAGTCCTCAGATTCGAACACGTCACAGCCGCAGACCAGCACGGATAGCTGCCGGCGTTCAGCCTCACGAGCTCTCCTTTCAGCAGATGGTGTGTCGGAGGGGCGACTGCCGGAAGTCGTCTTCGAGCGCGCAGGAAGTACGGAGAGATCCTGAGACGGCGAAAGTGAGTCGCACAAGCACCGCAAATCGTTCGCAAAGTCCGCTGCCGTCGTGTAGCGATCCTGCATCCGCTTCTCAAGCGCTTTCAGGCAGATCCGTTCCAGCTCGGGCGGGATGTTAGAAAGCTGGCGAGGTGGTTGTGGCTCGTCCCGAAGAACCTGCCGCAACAGTTCAGCCGAATCGCGAGACCGGAACGGCACGCGGCCACAAAGCATTGCGTAAAGGACTACACCCAGGCTGTAGATATCAGTCCGGCCGTCGATGCGGTGGCCCTCCCCCGCGATTTGCTCGGGCGACATGTAGACCGGTGTGCCCTTGACTACACCTCTCTCACTCCCGTCAGTCTTCGTCTCGTCGAGCCCGATACCAAAGTCCACCAGCACCGGTGTGCGGTCCGTCGTGATGATAATGTTTGCGGGCTTGATGTCGCGGTGAACTATAAGCCGGGAGTGTGCGTGAGCGAGCGCGTCGGCGACTCCCGCCGCAATTCGGGCCGCCTCCAGCCAGCTCAACTGGTTGCTGCCCAACCACTCCCCCAGATTACTGCCACTCAGAAACTCCGAGACGATGTAGACCTCTCCGCCCTGTACGCCTACGTCGTGAACAGCCACGATTCCGGGATGGTGGAGTTGCGCGAGCCTTCGAGCTTCCTCGAGGAACTCATCGATCATTGATTGCGATGCCTGACCTCCGCGCCGGAGTACTTTGATGGCGACAGATCTGGCGAGCTGCGGATCATAGCCGAGATATACCGTTCCGTAACCACCTGAGCCGAGGACCGACCGTGCTTGGTATCGCCCAAAAAGAGCCAGCGGCGCCTCGTTGGTAGGGGCGGCTCCTTCCGGTAACTGAACAAGCATATCCGGAGTTATGACGACGGTCTGGTCGCGTGCGTCTTCCGGCGGAACGGTGCCGCTGATGCGTTCTGGAATTCGCGCGCTTGGGACATCGTCCGAAGGTTTGTCAGAAGAGGACTTGAACATCAGATAGATTTCACCTTTGATTTCCCAGGTGAATTGTATTTCTGTCGCGAGCCAATATTGTACTGTCAGTATTGACAGGTCGAGGAACAACCTGTCGGGCGCGAGGCAAGTTTGGCAGTAACGGTGTCATAGTTCGATCGTCCTGAACTCGGTCTTTCGGCAGGCAACTACCACCCCGAAGAGGCAGATGCGCCTGGAGTAAGACTGAGATTGAAGTTGATGCGCCAGATATTGCGGGTGTAGCTCTTCGGCTGGCCTTGTCATCTATTAAGGAACGCGCCGCTGTCGCACGCTCGCAAATATCGCGTTGACGAATACGAAAAGAAAAGCGGTTGACAACCCACACAGCAGGGTGCCGGTAATGCCCTCCAGACCACCCAACACCCGCCACTTTGCGGGCAGCAGCACATCACCGTAGCCAATCGTCGTATAGCTTCCCAGTGAGAAGTACCAGGAAGTCTCAAAATCACCAAAGAGCGACCAAAGGTCAAAGAAGGCTGCCCAGATGAGTGACTCAACCAGATGCAAAACAACGATGATGGCAAATATTGAAGTCAGCAGCACGAAGTATCGCCTTAGACTGACTTGAAATTCCGGCGTTGGACTGTGCCTGATCGTCCAGCCAGCGAGCAGGAGTAGTCCGATCGTGTGAATTACCACGCACAGCGACACGAGTGCAAAACCGGCTACTAATCCTCTCAGCATTGCTCGCCCGTCCTCTAAGGCAAGGCCATCTGCTTAAGCATCGCGTCGTAAGCCGCGTACTTGTAAAGGTCTCCCAGCGTTGGATAGTTGAAACAAGCCGTGTTAAACAACTCGGCGCCGCTGCCGGTAAGCATGGCGATCAAGCCGATGTGTGCTAACTCGGACGCCTGCTCGCCGATGACGTGAACTCCCAGTACCTTCATGTCCGATGAATTGAAGAGCACCTTGAGAAAGCCGGTTCGATCTCCGATGATTTGACCGCGCGCGTTCTGATCGTAACGGGCTCGCCCGACCACGTATTCGACACCCTTGTTTTTGAGAGATTCTTCAGTCTCGCCAACCGTGCTGAGCTCGGGGATCGTATAGATGCCGGTCGGCAACACGTTGGGGATCTCGGTCTTGTAGGGCTTGTCACAAGCGTGGCACATCGCCACTCGCGCCTGCTCCATGCTGGTCGCCGCCAACGCGGGAAACCCGATCACATCGCCCGCCGCGTATATGTTCGGGACCTCGGTCTGAAAACTCGCGTTTACCGTCAGCAGCCCGCGCTTGCCGGCGGTTATGCCCGCCGCCTTCAGGTTTAGTTCCGCGGTATTGCTGCTTCGTCCCGCTGCAATCAGCAAACCATCAGTCTTCAGGGTCTTGCCGGATGACAGCGTCAGCAGGAGTTGTCCCTCCGGTGGCGCCTCGCAAGTGACTCTCTCCCCCCAGTGAAAAACAATCCCGAGATTCTGCATCCCAGCCAGCAGCGCATTCGACAATTCCACATCGAGGAATGGCAAGAGGGCGTCGCGCGCATCAATGAGGTCTACTTTCGTGCCAAGCGCCGCGAAGGTGCAGGCGTACTCGCTGCCGATCACCCCGGCGCCGACTACTGCCAATGTCTCTGGCAGCCGTTCGAGGGCAAGGATCTCATCCGAATCGTGAATCCGGGTGTCCTCAAAGGCAAACTCCGGCGGCCGATAAGGTGAGGAGCCGGTCCCTATCAGAATCTTCTCGGCGCGCAACAATTTCTCTGGTGCGCTTCCCTCCTGGCTCTGGTCGTTGGACACCCGTATTGTGTGCGGATCAACAAACTCGGCGGTCCCTTGATAGAGTTGGATATTAAGAATCCGAAGGTATCCCCTGATCCGCGCGCGTTCGTTGGCGGTAACGGTCCGCTCGTGGTGCATGAGATCCGCAATGGTGGCCTCGCGTCGAAGCGAGAGATCTACGCCATACAAGTTCCGCGCTCTAAGGCCAGAAAGGGCCAGCGCCGTCTCGCGCAACGTTTTACTGGGCAGCGTTCCGGTGTTGGCCACGGCGCCGCCAACTTCGCTTCCTTTCTCGACGATGGCGACTCTCTTGCCGAAGAGTGCGGCGGTGTTCGCGCCTTTCTCACCGGCCGGGCCGGCGCCGATTACGACAACATCGAAAACCTCAGGCTCCATAAACCCTCAATCTCTGTGACATGAAATCTATTTCGGGAGTAGCGATCCAATTGGGATTCAATCCTTCAAATCATGGTCCCGGTCTCAACGCCTCCAGGTTGTCGGGCAGAAAGTAGCAGCAGAGAGCAATGAGCGCGTAGACGCAGAGGAGTTGGACGCCTTTGAACCAGTTCGACTTCCCGTCGCTGGCGAGCATCGCTGTGATCAGCACGGCGAGAAAGATTATGACTAATCCGGCATTACCGAAGACCAGGTTCATCGGTTTCGGCGCGACCGCGTAACTCATCAAGACCAGCAATGGCGCGACGAACAGCGCAATCTGCTGGCTGCTGCCTACAGCGATGCCAACTGTCAAATCCAGTTTGTTCTTTCGGGCCATCGCCAGGGCGGCATAGGTTTCGGCGGCGCCTCCGACCAGCGACAGAAAGATCACACCGATGAATACCTTTGACAGGCCCAGACTCTTCGCGGTTTCCTCGACTGCGCCGACCAGGATCTCGCTCATGAAGGCGAGGGCTACGGAGGTAGCAACCAGCACGGTCGAAGCCAGGGCGACGCTCCATCGTTCGCCCTCCTCCGCTTCTTCGTGGCCCTCGGCAGCAAAGTACTCGGGATGCGTCTTGAGCATGAAAAGGAGATTCAGAGCATAGGCGGCCAGCAGCGCCAGCGCGACATTGCGATTGAGCTGTTGTTCGAGCTGCTGGGTTTCCGGCGTGATGAAATTGTGGAAGATGCTCGGCAAGATCATGCTGATCGCGGCAAGCATCAGCATTGAACTCTGGACGCGGGCGCCTCGCGCATTGTATTCCTGCGTGTGGTGACGGATTCCGCCAACAAGAAAGGAGAGTCCCAGCGCAAAGAGCAGATTGCCGAGGATCGCGCCGACCAGCGACGCCTTGACCAGATCAATCTGCCCGGCGCGCATGGCCACCAGCGCGATGATCAACTCCGGCGCGTTGCCGAACGTAGCATTGAGGAGCCCGCCAATTGCCGGACCGGTGCGATGAGAGATCTGTTCCGTTGCCTGGACCAGGACCCCGGCCAGGGGGACGATCGCAAGTCCCGCCAGCAGAAAAACCAGGGCTGCGGGAGGGTGACCCAGATTTTCGACCAGGATTACTCCCGGAATGAAAACCAGCAGCCAGTTCATTGGGTTCCGAAGGAAGTTTCTCATCGGCACGCTCCCTGGCAGCTCGTCGTAGTTTCGCCCGGAATGGGTTGGTGCTTTGGACGCCTTCCGCGTCGCCGCCGCCAAGGGCCAAACCGTTGACGGCGGCGAAGATGGGCCTCCTGAGCTGACGCACCGTTTAGATCGTCCGATCGAAATCGGCCCGCTGCTTCAGCATTGCTCCTTCGTCATTTCGTAGCGCTCACGAGTTAGCAGGGTTCTAGTCGGTTGTACCGGCGATACCCTTATTCACAAGCAGTTTGATCTCGACGCGGCGATTTTTTGCGCGTCCCTCCGCCGTAGTGTTGTCCGAGGCGGGCTTCGAGTCTCCATAACCGAACGGTTGGACCAACCGTTGTAACGGCAGATTGTGCTTCGTGACCAGGTAACCGATCACTGCATTGGCGCGGCGCTCACTCAAACTGCGGTTGGCCGCGGTGTTGCCGGTGGTATCTGCGAAACCGACAACCTCGACAACCCAGCCTTTCGTGTTCTGGGTCTTCACCCACGCTGCCTCTCTGTCGATCACGGCTTTTCCCTTGGGACCGAGAACGGAGGATCCAGTAGCGAACAGCACAGTGATCGTTTTCACCGGATCGTAGTCGTCGAGTCCGTTGATCCGCTTATTAGCAAGGTCGGCGGCTTTCTGAGCCGCGTCGGCCCTGGCCTGCGCCTGAGACGCGAGTTCCGTGTTCTCAGCGATTTGGCCGGCCAGCTTTTTCGCGTTCTCTTCCTCGGCGGTGATTCGTTCCTGATTCTCCCGGGCCATTTCATCAGTCTGCTGCAATGCCTGCGCAGTTCTTAGATCCTGCTCGTCAAACTTGACCGACTTCGCCACGAGTTGACCGTCAGCATTGCCCACTCCTTCAACTTCCACACGCAGGCCGCGCAGAATATAGCTGACCCCGTAAGTCTTTGCGCCCCGAAAAGCGCCTTTCCTGTGAGTCTTCACTTCAGTTCCGGGCGTTAAGGCCACAACTGTCTCGACGTTATTGTTGTCTCGCATCCGGAAAGAGTCGGCATTGCGCTTGCTGACAATCCCCTGAATTTTCATCGACTTGCCGTTGGGCACTTTCTGCGCCTGATTCTGAGCCAACACACCCACACTAGCAGTCAGAACAAAAACAAAAGCGAGTGCGATTAGCCCTGCGACTCTCGGTCTGTTAGATCTCATTGGTCTTCTCCTTTTCGTTGTTAGGTAACGAACTGCATAGAACTTAATTCAGTGAGCTCGCGAAAGCGGGCTTACCACCCGTCGTTCGTCGCGCGCCAGGTCTTGTCCGGGTTGTATAGCTCCATCTTCTTGAAGATATTCAAGGAGTCCGGACCAAGGTCTTTCTGGTAGACGATGCCCTCGTAGCTGACGATAAAAGTCTTCACACCGGTGATGCGATAAGTTGCAGGCGTCGCGACAAGCGCAAACCCTCCGATCATCGCCCCCTTCACCATGAAGTCCATCTTCCCAAGTGGCGCATCCGGCCCCTGCCCTTTCAAAATCTTGTAGAAGTAGCCGTGGTATGGTTCAGTCCTGCTCGAGTATCCCTGCTGCAGAGCTTTGGCTATCCCCTCTCCAACCGGGCCACCCCAACTGCCGTCCTCATTTTTCCAGGCCAGACCATCCCGCTTACCGGGCGTGCTGACGATTCGCTGCGCGTACTGATTGACTCCGTCATGAGCTTCGAGGGCATATTGTTTTTGGACGTCCACGTAGCCGCGGCAGATAGCGATCGCATCCAGTTCATTGGCTCCAACGCGACGATCAAGAATTTCCTTGCGGCCCGCGCTGATGTCGAAATACCACTTTCCGTTTCGCTTCACGATCGGAACGGGATACGGCCAATCGTCATTGCCGACCGAGAGTACTACACGGCTAGGGTTTTTCGGATCAGCGGTCACCGAGGTCTTTTCTTGAGCCTTGGCCGAAAACCTCTCAGCCCTTTCCTTGTCCTGTACCTTGTCTCCGGTTTCCACCATATCGGCGCCCTGCGGACCGAAAATCTCTATCAACCCACGCACGTCAAACTGTCCAGCCGCTCGAATCAACTCATCGGCGGCTAATTTCGGCGTGGCGAACGCTTTTGGTCCGTGCTGTGCGGTATTGGACGCTTTTGGTTTCGCCTGAGGCGCCGCGTACTCGGCGAACCCGAGAACACAAGACAGGGCAATCCCGAGAGCGGGCAACAGAACCTTCGACGCGAATAAGCTGTTTGATCTTGCTTGCATTTGTTTTCCCTCCAACATTCTTGCTTACCTCCGGCCACCGCCGCCGCCACGACCACCGCCGCCACCCCGGCTCATTCCGCCGCCGCCGCCTCGCGAGCTCATGCTTGAAGAGCCTCGCGAGCTGCTGGCTCGGGCGCTGCCGCCTCCCATAGAGCCGCCGCCAAAAGAGGAGTTGCTTCCAGAGGAGCCGCTGCTCCGGTTACTAGAGCTAGAGCCTTTGGAAACCTCGCGGTTGCCGATGCGGTCACCGCCCCCCCCGAGGGACGATGAGCCTCCACCGCTGCCACGATCCATAGAACCCGCTTGCTGCCGTCCGCCGCCGCCGGAATTCTGGCGTGCAGTCGCTTGCCTCGAGGCCATCGAATCGCCGCGGGCCGAACCACTGTACTTATTTGCCACCGCCTTGTTCGAATAGGGAGCGCCGCCGCGATGTTGCGGATTGTGCTGCCACGTGTTGTTCCCTCCTCGGTTTCCGCTTATGTTGGTTCGGTTGCCCCCGCTGATGTTGGTATTGCGGTTGAAGTTGTTATTCGTGTTGATGTTGATGTCGTTGTGGCCCCAGCCGCAGCCCCAACCCCAGCCTCCGCCGCCCCCGGCGGCTCCAATTGCAACACCCAGGCCGAACCCGATAGCAGCACCCGCATAGTACCCGGCCGGCGGATAATAGATCGGCGGATATGGGTAAGCCACCGCTCCCCAAACCACCGTCGGGTTGTAAGACGGCACGTAGACCACTTCGGGGTTCGTTTGCTCAATGACGACAATGGTTTTGCTTTCGACCTCTTTTGTTTCGACTTTCATCTGCTCGTTGGACTTCAGAGTTCCTTTGTCCTGCGCTTTGGCGCGCATACGTTGTACGGCGTCCATCACGTCGCCTTGCTGCGCCAGAAAGGCATTCCCCAGATCCGAGGTCCATTTGATATCGTCTGACAGTCGCTTGACCACCTCCGGCAGCGCCGCCATAGCCTGAATGCTCGGGTCCCAGTCCTGTTTTTGCACCGCCTCCGTCTTGGCCTTCTCATTCATGTGATTGCCTTTTGTCGCCAGCCATTGCTGAAGCTGAACGATCTCCAACGGATAGGTCGAAGCAACCAGCACCTGGCTCAGCAGCGGATCCGGGTATAGCGCGATTGGCGCCACCAGCGAGTCCAATTGATCATTCGGAATCTTTGGTGCGTCTTGCGCCTCCTGTTGCGCCGGTGGAGTCGGCTCCTGGCGCGCAAACACCGTCAGGTTGGCAAAGGCGAGCAGCGCGATGAATAGTACCGCGACACCGCTTCTTGCTGGACGACTGTTGAATTTTGCTCGGTAACGTTTTGTCTTCACGGTTTGCACCTCAAAAAAGCCGCCTGGATATGGGAAGGTTCATCGGACAATCATCGTCGCTGTCTCCCAGTGACAACGGTGATGTTTCCGGCCGACCGCTCGCAACCGAGATTTGGAGCCTATTCCATACGAGCCGGCTTTTATTCTGAATCGTTTGCGCTTTCCCTGCGAATTGTATTGCTGAGTTTAGGCTCATTGGTACTGTCATAACTGACAGGTAAGGCGCAAAAAATTACAGGGACACCGTTCTGACGGGTACCGTGCAGAATCCGCCGCCGCATCATCGCACAGACGTAAGTGTTCCAAGGGCAGTGTGCGCACCCTATTCGCACTTACGGTTAGACATCTGAGTTTCGGGTGAATATACTTCGTCGATCCAAACATCAAGCGGACCAGTGGCCGCTGATCAGCCTATGCTGGAGGACTTCCCATGCGCCGTACGCTCACTCTGCTTGCCTTCGCGTTTGCCGTCTCTCTTTCCTGGTTTGTCTTTGCCGCAGACGACACCATCAAAGTCGATGGAGGTCTGATTTCGGGCACGGCCGCCGACGGCGTTCGTAGCTTCAAAGGTGTTCCTTTCGCTGCCCCTCCAGTGGGCGAGCTTCGCTGGAAGGCTCCTCAGCCAGTCGTCGCCTGGGAAGGCGTGCGCAAATGCGAAGCCTTTGGGCCCGAGTGCCCTCAAGCCCTGTACCCGGCTGGCTCAATGTATTACTCCCCGCCGCAGAAGCAGAGCGAAGATTGTCTCTACCTGAATGTATGGACCGCCGCAAAAGCGGGAGACAGGCGGCCGGTGATGGTCTGGATTCACGGCGGCGCGTTGACGCGGGGGTCGGGAGCCACTCGCACATACGACGGGACTGCTTTCGCGAAGAAGGGCGTTGTGCTGGTGACGATCAACTATCGGTTGGGCCCGCTTGGTTATCTTGCGCATCCCGAATTGACCGCCGAATCGCCGCAGCACTCATCGGGGAACTACGGCGTGCTGGACCAGATCGCGGCGCTGAAATGGGTTCAGAAGAACATCGCCGCGTTTGGAGGCGATCCGAAGACGGTGACTATCTTTGGTGAATCGGCCGGTTCGTGGAGTGTCAACGTCCTCGTCGCAACGCCTTTGGCCAGGGGCCTGTTTCAGCGAGCCATCGGCGAGAGCGGCGGGACCTTCGGGCCGATGACTTACTTGAAGCAGGATCGTGAAAAGCTGATGGCGGCCGAGAAGGGTGGTGCGGCGTTCGCCAAGGCAGCAGGCGCGGACTCCATCAAGGCGTTGCGCGCGATACCTGCGGAAAAGATCGTCGACGTCCTCAACAATGACGCGGA
This sequence comes from Blastocatellia bacterium, assembly GCA_035558335.1. Classification (GTDB taxonomy): domain Bacteria; phylum Acidobacteriota; class Blastocatellia; order UBA7656; family UBA7656; genus Onstottus_B. The sequence continues at coordinate 11,629 of DATMCM010000534.1, forward strand.
GGGAAAGAAGTTCAGGACTGCTCCGAACGTCGACGGCTGGGTTCTGCCCGACGAAGTCCGAACGATCTTCGCGCAAGGCAAGCAGAATGACGTGCCGGTGATCGTCGGCTCAAACGCCAACGAGATGACGACCCTGACCGTCCCCGCCACCTGGCCCAAGACAATCGAGGAGTACCACAAACGCATCGCAGCCCAGTATGGCGAGATGGCAAAAGATTTCGACTCGGTCTATCCGGTCAAGACGGACGCGGATGCGGCCGGCGCGTATCTTGGCGTTCTGCGCGACGTGACGTTTACTCTGCCGATGCGGACCTGGGCACGCCAGACTTCCACAGGCCATTCGAAGGCCTACCTCTACTCATTCAGCCACGTGCCGCCCAACCCGAACAGCAAATCAATCGGTGCTTACCACGCAGGCGAGATCGCTTATGTGTTTGACAATCTCAACCCGCAGAACACGTTGATCCAGGAGGCTGACCACAAGCTTTCGGATACGATGTCGGCCTATTGGGTGAACTTCGCCAGGAGCGGCGATCCTAACGGCAAGGGGCTACCGAAGTGGACGGCATACAACATCAAGGACGAGCCTTACATGGACTTTGGCGATCCAGTTCAGGTCCGCAACCACCTGCTCAAGGCGCAGCTGGACTTTTTGGAGCAGCTTCAGAAGCCGCGCGCTTCTGCAGAATGAGCTGTCGCCGCTGAGTCGGAGAGACGTGTTTTAAGAGCCAGGGTGGTCAGGCTTGAAGAAGCACGCTCTGCTGCGGCGGGAACGTCGGCCTGTTAACTCGTCTATCGTTCGATCACGGAAGAGGCACGTTTGTGAGTTTGAACGGAGCCTTGATCGTAGCTTTCGACGTCAGGACGTAAAACCTCACCCTCGCGGCATCCGGAAGTTTCTCACTGAATTCATAGATGGTGGTCTTGTCTTTGCCGCCTCCCATCGTCATTCTGCCGTTCGTCCCGATCGGTTTTCCTCGATCGTCTTCAAACTCGATATTGACCAATTTGGACTGGGGGTCGGCGATTTGAAACGCCAGACTGTTCTCTTCCATCCTCGCGAAACCGCTAAAGAGACTGCCGAACATTTTCTGCAGGCCATCAGCCAACGAATCGCCGATGTCTCCTTCCCCTTCGCCGTCTTTCTTTCGTTTTGCCGCCATCTCTTTCTTGAGCTTCTCTTCTTCAGCCTTCTTCCGCGCTTCAAACTGGTTCTTGTTCCAGATCACTATATCGATGCCTGCCGCCTTCAGCGCGGGCGCTGATATCGGAACGCCGAGGTTCCTGTTCAAGTTGGTGACTGTTGCCACTGAATTGCCGTCCCTCGCGGGGATGAAAAGCTCGACAGAGCCTGCGAGCTCCAGAATAGCCGTAGCCTGTCTGACCGGATTCTTCAAAGAGACTTTGGTCGAAGCTGCGGTCTTATCCGACATGTCGACTTCTGTGAATTCCGACTTTTCGGTCTTCTCACCGATCAAGTTCCTGCCTGTGTCATCGACCGCCGCATCGACGGTGAGCCGCATTCCTTTAGCGTCAACCAGAACGTCGCCCACCAGCTTTAACTCTACTTCCATTCCGGCGAAGAAGCTGCCGGTTGTTCTCGAGTCTTTGATCTCGCCGGCAAGCACGCCGACCTTATCGGCACCGGTAGGCCGCCGTTGTTCTTTTGCTTCCGGCGCCGGTTGAGCCTTTGGCGCTCGTTTGGTCTGAGCGGCGGAAGTTCCCTGAAACAGAATTGACGCGGCTACAAAACCAAGCAACACAGCGACGCTAATCAACTGGTGAGGTGTTCGTTTGGAAAACTGCTCCCGCTCTTTGCATTCTTTCATTCTCGAGACTCCTTTTGGGGCTCTAGCGAGCGCGCTGGTGTGGCGCTCGCGCTTTCGCGGAGCCGTCCGTGGGTCCGCCCACTATCTTGATTCCCAGTGCCGCTGCAGTGACGCAGAGTATCAAAGGTCCGCAACAAGGTGACCAAAGACAGCAAGTGCCTTCGATGGCATAGCCGTCCTCCTCTGAATTCATGGGGGTTCGAGCAAGGCGCTATTAGACAACGCGACCGGCCGCGCGTCAATGCCGGGCGTTTGCGGTGAAGCCGAAGACGGTCAGTCCTACTGAAGTCAAACCCCGACTCGTCAATCGGCCGAAAGCTACTCGAGCGTTAGGCAAAGCGAGGCGGTGATTGCTGGAGCAAACGCATCGTTGATTCAGCGCTCGACAAGCGTCCTAGAAACTCGAGAACGCGCCGTCAAGCGCCCCGATCAATTGATCAATATCAGCCCTAGTCGCAACCAGCGGCGGGCCGATGCGAATGACGTTGCCGTAAAGCCCGCCCTTGCCGATCAATACGCCGCGGCGTCGCGTTTCCTCGAAGACTCGAAGCACTGATTGCGCGTCGGGTTCTTTCGTTGTCCGGTCCTTTACGCACTCTATCGCTTGCATTAAGCCCATTCCGCGCACGTCGCCGATAACTGGGTACTTGTCCTTCAACTCTTCGAGCTTTGAGCGTAAATAATCTCCTACCACCCTGGCGTTATGCGGCAGGTCATTCTCCTCGATCACGCGAATGGTCGCGAGCGCCGCGGCGCAAGTCACTGGATTCCCGCCGAAGGTTGAAAAAGTCAGCCCTGGATACTTGTCGGCGATTTCCGGCCTGGCGGTCGTGCAACCGATCGGAGCGCCATTTGCCATTCCCTTCGCGAACGTCATCACTTCAGGCTCGACGTCCCAGTGCTCGATCCCGCACCAGCGATCCCCGGTTCTTCCCCAACCGGTCTGCACTTCGTCGCAGATAAAAATTCCGCCATAGCGTCGCACGATTTCAGTTACCACTTTGAAGTAGTCTTTTGGCGGAGTGATAAACCCGCCAACTCCCATGATCGGCTCGGCGATAAACGCCGCGATTTGACCGGTAGTGGAGGTTTGAATCAACTCTTCAACGTCGCGAGCGCATTCCATCGCGCAAGTATCGGGCTTCAGGTTGAACGGGCAGCGATAGCAGTAGGGCGCGTGAGCGTGGACGATGCCTGGAACAAGCGATGGCCCGTGCTTCCACGGAGCGTGCCCGCTTGCAGTCATGTTGGTGACCGAACGTCCGTGATAAGCGTGCCGCAACGCGACGATCTCGGTGCGCCCGGTGTAGATGCGCGCAAGCACCATTGCGGTTTCGTCGGCCTCGGTCCCGCTGTTCGTGAAGTAGCTCTTCTTCAAGTCTCCGGGAGTTATCTGCGCCAGCTTCTCCGCGAGATCCGCTTGAGGCTGATTGATGTACAAAGTCGAAGTATGTGCGACCTTCGCGACTTGTTCGCTGATTGCGCGAATGACTTCGGGTCTCGCGTGACCGATTGACGTCGTAAGCACACCGCCAAAGCAGTCAAGATATCGATTGCCTTGCGTGTCCCACACGTGCATGCCTTCGCCGCGTTCTAGGGCGATGGGGTCGGAGTAATATGTGGCTGCACACGGCCAGATGTACTCCTTCTGTTTTTCGATCAAGCTTTGAGTCGAAGTCGCTTCGGTCACGTTAGCAGTCATTGCATCCCTCCGGTCGGACGTTGTTGGTTAGATAGCGCCACAATTAAACCAATGAACCCCAACCGCGTCAACGCAAGCCGCTTCGATGAGAGCCTGCCGGTCTGGTGAGATAATGGGAATTCGCCATCAAGACACAACGAGACAAAGACGAAGGTGCTCCAGGTCTGTGAACACATGGTTTGGCCTTTGTCTTCCTTTGGGTCTTTGTGGTCCTTTGAGTCTTTTGTGGTCCTTTAAGTCCGCGTGGTAGGCACATTATGAGTCGTGGCAGTCAATATCCTGTCTTGAGACTTCACGATTCCTGCGAAGCCTTCCAAGGCGAGTCGATCACCAAGCTGTCACAAACGAGCGCGATTGAACCTGTCCAATTTCTCGAGCTGACGCGAATCACTTTCGTACTGCGTCTTCGCCTGCTTCCAGTAATAGAGAGCGTTATAGTACCTCGTGTAGCCGCGTGTGCGACGATCGCATCCATCGGTGTCGGCGTTTTTCTTTAGCCTTACCGTAACCAGGATCTTCGGATACTTGCGACCAATGGCCGGCAACGCCCGAAAGGAAGGCGACTCGGTAAACATTGCTCCGCAGCCGTGGGTGTTGAATAGAAAGAAGCTCGAAATGATCTTGAATCGCCCGTCATCGACAAACATCAGTGCAAGGTCGTTGTAGTTCTCACCTGCGTTCGAGTGAGTGCTGTAGATAACGAAAGCGTCATTCTGAGAGTTGAGATGTACGAGCGGATGGTCTTCCCAGAAAGCCGTGAACCTGTCGGACTTTATGTCCATCACGTCAAGCAGCTCGATCTTCGGCTCGAGACCGAACACCGCCAGCACCGTTGCTTCACCTTCGTAGGGCGTTCCCTCATTAGCATCGTCGGCAGAGAGATCGGCGCTCAACAACAAGAGCCGTCTGCCCCCGCTTTTTATCCACCGCGAATCGAAGCCCTTTATTTCGATGTCGCTTTCCAAAACTATGCTTTCTCGCTGGTCGTCTATCTTTCTGATGGGAACGGAACCGTGCGCGATCGAGGCATCATCGTGCGTTGAATCAGTCTGCAGATCGGGAAAGACTTTTCGGAGGAGGTCGAAGTAAGTAGTCTTCGATCCCGGTTGAACCGGGCTCTTCAGATCTGGTGACTGCAAGCTGCCGCTATTCGAGACGGCAGCCTCAGTCGAAGCCGAACACAAGGTCAGCATCAGAAAGACCGCGCACGCAGTGATCGATGTGCAATTCATGTCGGCGCCTCCCGTCTCGTGTTAGCAACTCACCTCATTTTAGTAGTCGGATCCCCGAACAGAATCCAGGTGCGCCGAATGTCGATATCGCTCACCGATGCCTTAGCCCTGCGCATCGCCTCTCCCAGCGTCATCGGCCGCGCATTGGGGGCGCTCGCGAAGAGCAAGCGATATAGCTGTTGATTCATCGACCACTGCTCGGCCGGTAAAGTCATACCTGATGAAGCCCAGACCGCCACGGCGCCTCCTTTCTCCACTTTCATCAGCGACTCGGCAAGGCTATCCGAAGCCGGATCGTGAAAGTAGCCATTCAGACATGTCATCATCACGAACAGGGTTGGCTGCTCGGCGTTGGTCAAGCTTAAGGCGTCTTCCGAAGTCAGCAAGTCACCTCGCCACTGGTTCACATTGCCATGCCCGCTGTAGTTGACGATCTTCTTTCCCCTGTTGATACCCTCAATCAATCTGCTCTTCGCCGTTGCCTCGTCTAACCTACCTCGATCTATTTCTTCGACTCTGAGCGATGGGGGAATCAGACCGCGAAGCTGTTGGCACGCGCGCTCAAAATCGTAACCGTCGTTGCTGTCGGCCACAAGCAACACGCCTTCCGACGGCGTCGAGCGATCGTAACTAAGAATCTTCGATACCATACTGGCGGCTTCTTTCGCTGTGCGAACGGGCAGTCGACCGATAGCCATCTCCGCCAACCCCTCCGCGTTGAAGTCGGCAAACCAATCATCGGAGGCCGTCTCCATGAATTCGGAATCCACGAGTTTAGTCGGCACGAGATCCAAGTCGCCCAGGCCCAGGTAATTCCTCGCATCAAAACTCGCGTCTCCGACCATTAGCGCGTAGTGAGGGGACAACTTCCAATTGTTAAGGGCGTACGCCAGTAAGTCTTTCACAGCTTGGGGAGTCTTCTCTCCGAAGCTGAATTCATCGTAAATGTCCTCCACGTCGACAACCGCGACCTTGAAGCCTTGCTGTTGCCTCGCCATTTTCAACGGCTCCACGCTTGAGAAGAACGCCCGGCGAGCGATGATCAACAGGTCGGCCGCCTGGGAGCTTACACGCCAATTGGAAGGTAGATTGGCGGCGATCCACGCCGGATGCCTCACCCGCTCGTCTGAGAAGGCAATCAGAGTCCTGTTGCCCGTCTCCGGCGGTGCTACGATGAGGGCGAAACCGGATTTCTGATGATCAACCTGCCCGAGAATTTCCTGCGGCGAGTCCGGATCAGTTATATCGACCACGCGGATTGCTGCGTTGGAGAAGCCGTCGATGCGAATCTGCTGATTGCCCTGGGCAGTGAATCGTAGGGCATCGTCGTCCGCCTTGTATGCATGCGGGTAGGTGAGGCGAATGTAGTCCACAAGGCTCACGTCACTTGGGCCTCCTTGAGCGATCAGGGTGACCACGTTCGGCCCTTCCTTCAAGAACGATTGCGGCACATCCAACGTTGCAGTGCCTTCGGTTTGATTGTTGAAGAGAACCTGTCCGGCGTACGCCCCGTTTAGTTGCAGGTTGACCAGATGGTTGAGCAGAGTCACGCCTTGCAGCCGCACTTCCAGGCGCGCTTCGCCGTTTGGAGTCGAATCCATGTGCGGCACGTTGATCGTCAGGTCCAGGGGGACTTGGGCGATGACGGCGCCGAAGAAGTTTTCTTTCTCGCCGTTTCTCACCGCGGAAAAATAGATCGTTCGATCCTTGCGTTCGACGGCGAAGGGGAAGCTCGTGTCGACGTTGCGAACGCCGTCACCCTTTACCCGATTGATGCGCAAGCCTTCGGTCTTGTCTGCGATCAGCCAATATACACGCGTATCGGTCGCCGGCGTGTCCAGTGCTGTGCCGTAGAACTCGATGCTCGCGGATTCATCAAACAGGCCGTCCTTTGCGGTAGAGACGATGATCGGCTGCTCGCGACCCTCAACAAAGAGGCGCAGGAAGCGCGGGTCGACACTTGAATCGAGCCCGGCCGACACAAGCTCACCTTGGGTAAGGCGATACCAGCCTTCGTGTTGAATGCCTATCTTCACGGCGTCTTGTCCCGCCAGCGCCGCTTGTAATGTTGCCTGTTCCGTTGTTGCACGCGAGGATGCGGCCACTCGTTCGACGGATCGAGATGAGGCGGTCGCGATGTGGTCGGCGATCTCGCTCAATTGAGTGGCTTGAGACCGAGCGGGCGGCGGTCCGCCTACCTGCCTGGCATAGACAGGACCGTGCCAGATCGAGCGGCCGTTCAAGTCAATGTCTGCGAGCCAGTACGCGGCGCTTTTGCTGGGTGACTTGTCCCACCAGGAATAGGCGCGCCCGGTGAGCAACGTGGAACTAGCCACCAGAGCCGATCCAGCGACCAACTGCTGCTGGTTGACAAGCTCGCGACTTCCGCTCTCCTCGCGATACACATTGAAGCCCAGGTTGTCGGATTCTAAGCCCGTCTTCCATTCAAGAAAGACCCCACCATCATAAGCAGTCGCATCAAATGAAATGAGTGTTATTGCAGTTGGGGCAGATTGGCTCAGTGTATAAGTCAATCCGGCGGCGGTAATCGTTCCAGTTCTGCCGCCGCCGGTATTCGCTGCAACCGAATAGCTCACCGAGCCATTGCCGGTACCCGTCGCGCCGTCGGTGACAGTGATCCAGCCATCGTTGCTCACCGCTGTCCAGGCGCAACTACCAGCGACGATCACATTGAATCCGCTGTTGCCGCCCGATGAAGGGAATGATTGACCGCTTGAAGAGAGCGAGAATGTATTGACAGTCAGCGTAGCTGCGTTCGAAGTCACGTTGTTGCCGCACGACCCTGCGATTACACAATCATAAGAAGCCGCATCCGGGACGCCCACGTTGTCGAGCGTAAGCATCGCCGCAGTCGCGCCGTTGATGTCAACCGTGTTCTTGCGCCACTGATAGGTGAGAGTCGCGCCTGTCGCTGTCACCGAGAAGATTGCTGAAGAATGCTCACATACGGTTTGAGAGTCAGGCTGTGAAGAGATGTTGACAGCCGCGCAAGGCGAAGAGGCTTGCCAGAAGCCGGCGTCTAGTGAGAAGGAACCGCCGCTTGAGCTTCCGAGAACGCCTTGTCCGGTAGTGCCGCTGACTTTTGTGTTGCCGTTGGTGCTTGTGCCGCCGCCGCCGGCGATGACCGATTGATTAATCGTGTAGGGCCCGCCTTGTTGAGTGAACGCAGACGGAGCCAGCACAGCCGGCAGCACCACCAGGGTTACCAAGCAGACAGCGATAAGGATGTATTGCTGAGACGGTTTTGTGGTTGTCGCCTTCATTGCAAATCTCCTCTGAGCGGTGGCGCTGCCCTCGTACTCTGCAGCCAGGTCTAGCCTGCAGGCTTTTGCTGGGTTGCTGGGTCGACCTGCGGCCTGAAGCCGGTGGCGTAAACTCTTCATCCGTTGCATCGTTACTTTCTTTCGGCCTGCTTCTTGTCCGCCTGTTCGAGATACGCGAGGATGCAAGCGATTTTGACCTTAAGCTCTGCGTTCTCTGCTTTGATTGCGTTCAGTTCATCGATCTGTTTCTGCTGCGCCGCAATCTGTTGCTGCAGCTGGTTGACGGCGTTGACCAGGGCGGCGCTGATGCGGTCGTACTTGACGCCTTCGATCTGGCCTTGCGCGTTGTGGGTGACCAGGAGCGGCTCGACGGCCGCCACTTCTTCCGCGCCGAAGCCGAGGTCGTGCATCCCGCCAGCCTTCCAGTCGAAAGTGATCGGGCGCAAGCGCTTAATGACATCGAGTCCGGGTTGGTAAGCCGCAATGTTGGTTTTGTAACGAAGGCTCGACGAGCACTGCGCTATCCGGCTCGCTTGCGCGTCGTAGCAGAGTGAAAAGCTGCCTGGCGAGTTGATATTAAGGACGGCGAGCGAGCCGGTGATAGTCACCGCGCCGCCCGCAGCTATCTTCAACTGCGTGACGTTGGCCTCGCGGAGAGCGATGATGCCCCCGGATGGCCGGTTGATAATGGTATCGGTGCCGTTGCCGACCATCGAAAAGTTTGAGCAACCGCCGAGCGTCGAGCCGAAGCCGAAGCCGATGAATCCGCCGCCGCACCCGGCATCGCCCAGCAGGATGTGGCCGGAGTTTGCCGCAACGTCAAGCCGTGCGAGGGGCGTCGTAGTGCCGATGCCGACATCGGTGTCTGCAGTGGCCCCATTTATGCCGTTGACGCTTCCTAAGATCAACGAATTGTTTTGACCCGCGAAGGCGCTGCTGCCGACCGCCGAAGCATTGGTAAGGAATGCCAGGCCGTTTGCGTTAACGCCGACGTAGGTGTTGCTGCTGCCGAGGTTTGCATTTCCGGCGTTGAGGCCAAGGAAGGTGTTGTTGCCGCCGCCCAGCGTGCCTTGCCCGGCGAGACTGCCGACGAACGTGTTGCCGGTGGCAATGGTGTTATTCAAGCCGGCACTGTTGCCGATGAAGGTGTTGTCGTGTCCCAAGGTGTTCTTGAATCCGGCTTGCGGTCCAAAGAACGCGTTGTTACTTGCAGTGGTGTTGGCGGCGCCGGCATTGTAGCCAAAGAACGAATTGGAACTGCCGGTGGTGTTGGCGGTGCCTGCTTGTGAGCCAAAGAAGGCGTTGCCTCCTCCGGTGTTCGTCTCCCCGGTGTTGGCGCCGAAGAAAGAGTTGTTGGCACCGATTGTCCCGAAGTTGCCGGCTTGAAAGCCGAAGTAAGAGTTGTTGCTGCCGGTTGTGTTGAAGATGCCGGCTTGAAAGCCGTAGAAGGAATTGAAGCTACCCGTATTCATATTCCCGGCAAAGTAGCCGAAGAAAGCGTTTTGACTGCCGGTGATGTTTGCAGCTCCGGCAAAGGCACCGAAAAAGGAATTGCCCACACCGGTTGTATTGACATATCCCGCTTGCCGGCCAACGAAAGTGTTGTTGGCTGCCGTGTTGCTCTGCCCCGCGGCACTGCCGACGAAAGTATTGTTAGACGCCGTCGTGTTCATTTGGCCGGCGCTATCGCCGATGAAGGTATTGGCGCCTCCCGTCGTATTCGCATGCCCTGCAAAAGTACCGAAGAAGGAATTGTCATTGCCGGTCGTGTTAGAGGATCCGCTGTTACTGCCAAAGGATGCGTTGTTCACCCCGACGGTGTTCAACCTTCCGGCCGCGTAGCCGAAGAAAGCGTTGCTGACGCCGGTGGTATTAAGGCTTCCAGCGCTGGCGCCAAAGAAAGCGTTTTGCTGGCCGGTTGTATTGGCGGTTCCGGCATTGACTCCGGCGAAAAGATTGTTCGTTCCCTTATTGCTCAATACTGCACTCCCGCCGAGTTGATAACTGATAATCGCGTTGAAGACGTTGGCCACCCCGCTGCCGGCGATGTTGAAATTCGCCGGCTCTTGCTGATTCGTCGTGTTCTGGATGTAGTTGCCGCTGCCGGCGGGGATGCTACCGACGGGAAGCGCGCCGGTGATCTGCGACCCTTGCACGCTTTGAATCTGGCTGCTGGTGATGCAGTTCACGCACGCTACCGACAAGCCGTCGGCTGCTATCGAGTTCAGACTCCGTATCGAGTAAGGCGTCGAGCTGACGGGTTGGCGTGGCGCCAGCGTCGTGTATGTCGGTCCGCCCGCCTGCTTGACCGCAATCTCAATGAAGCGATCCGCGCCGGGAAACGCCGCTGCACCGAAATCAAGCTGAACGGTGAAGATGCCGTCGGTCACCTGCACCGCCGAGAGCGTGACGGTGCCGCCCTGCTGGGTTCCGGTTGCTACGGTCGCGTTGTCGAAAAGCTTGAACTGCATATCGTAGCTGGTGTTGGCGAGGTTCCCGTTGTCAGATAGCTTTCCCTGATACGTGAATGATGTTGTCTGCGCCAGCGTCTCTCGGCCAAAGGCCAGAACGATCAGCAAGCTCAACACTATCCATATGCGGTTATCAGATCGAGTCGATATGAATGTCATAACAATTCTCCTTCGTGCAGTGTGCTTGTTGGTCACTCTTTGTTGGGCGGCGGAGGGAATACGATTGAGTGCTACCGCCTGCAATCGGTTGCTGACGCTCTCGTTCATATTCCCGCGCCGATCTTCACCTTCATTGCGCTCGCCGGAGTGCGCTTATGGTCCTGCGGTTCAAACCGAGCCGTCACAGGCGCCCAAAGCGACCTGGGTTCTGCCAGTGTCGTTGTCGAACACTTCAAGGGTGGGGATGAACTGACGGCCCGCATCGTCTCCGCGACCGGAGGCTTCAATCGACGCGTGTATCTGAAAACGGCCGGCGACATCGTCAACGGTTCCAGGCGTCAGGTCAAGAAAGATCGCGTGTCCTCCCTCCACCGTCTCGAACGACCGTTTAATCAGTCTGCCCGCGCTGTCGGTAAAATTGAGCGCCAAATTGATCGGCTCTCTACCCAGGTTGAGCATGCTAAGGCGCGCGGTCTGGCCGCGAGTGATGCCTATCATGCCGAAGTTGAATTCAACGGCAGTCGGCCTGAACGCCTGCACATTATTGGTAATCAATACGGTGGCGATTGCCATCAGCACCGCGAAGGTTGTTGCGAATTTTACGAATCTGGTTCTTGTCTTCATTGGTTCCTCTCCTTCGATATCGGTTTCAACGTTAGGGGGCGTTAAGCCCGTTAATGAAACTTGCCGCGCCCTGTGCGAGCGTAGTAGTTCTTCCATAGTCAAAGAGACAGACCCATTGCGTAACGCAGATGAGTTGGGAAGCTGTCTCAACTGCGCTGAGACCAGGCTACGGATACAGTCTCAGCGGATCGGGATCACCTGTTGCAATGCGTGGCCGGTTGCACTGCACAAACGGAGCCTGCTGACAACGCTACTGCACATCAACGAGATAGCCGGAAATCGTCAGCAACATCTTGGAGAGTACGGGGCCGCCGCCCTCAGCGTTCACTATGACGAGAGTCTCGGGATCGGCATATATTCGGGTTTGTTGACTCACTGTGAAAATGCTCTCGATCACTCCGCCTGTGAAAATTGGCGTAAAGAAATGAAGACTTGTAGCATCGTTTACTGCGGTTAACAAACGTACGGTTTCTAGTTGCTGGCCCAATCCGGCGGGGATGCGCCCCGAAACATACTCAATGACTAGCCGCTTCCCGCTGGGAACCGTGAATTGGTTGGAGGGAGCTAGTCCTATCAGAGTAATCTGAAAAGGCTGCCTCGCCGGATTATCCACGTCGCGCACCAACATGGGACCTGTCGCAGTTACAGCAGCCGTCGCTCGTACCGTGCCGTCTGGGAATTTCACGCCACCCGATGTAGTTTCAATGACACCACCGACGGTGAGCTTGGATGCCGGCGAGGTGGCGCCGATGCCGACCTTGCCAAACTTATCTTCGCTGATGCTGGAATCGCCAAGCGTGTTGATGCTCGTCCATTTCGTCAACTGCCCTGCAGTGCCACTGCCGGTCACTGGCGTGGTGCTGCCTGCTGCCGGTTGCACCGCGCTGCCTTTCCCGGCCGGGTGTTGGGTGGTTGCATCTGTCTGCGCGAGCGCCTCTTGGCTAGCGCATAGAACAATCAGCAAGCTCAACACCATCCACATTCGGTTATCAGATCGAGTCCGTACGAGTGTCATAACAATTCTCCTTTCTGTGCGGTTGTGCGTGTTCATCACTCCTTGTTCGGCGGGGGAGCGAATATGACTGAGTGCTATCGCCTGCGCCCAGTTGCAGTCGAAGCCGCTTGCTGAACGCTCTCATTCATATCCCAGCCGCCGATCCTCGCCTTTATTGCGCTCGGCGGAGGGCGCTTGTGGCCGAACGGTTCAAACCGAGCCGTCGCAGGCGCACAAAACGACATGGCTTCTGCCGGTCTCGTTGTCGAACACCTCAAGGGTGGGGATGATTTGTCGGCTCCCGTCGCCTCCGCGACCGGATGCTTCAATCGACGCGTGTATCTGAAAACGGCCAGCGACATCGTCAACGGTTCCAGGCGTCAGGTCGAGAAAGATCGCGTGTCCTCCCTCCACCGTCTCGAACGACTGTTTAATCAGCCTGCCCGCGCTGTCTGTAAAATTGAGCGACAAATTGATCGGCTCTCTACCCGCGTTGAGCATGCTTAGGCGCGCGGTTTGGCCGCGGGTAATACCGACCATACCGAAGTTAAACTGCATAAAAATCGGACGGAATGCCTTTGCCGGATTGGTGATTGACAAGGCAGTGATTGCCATCAGCACGCCCAGTGTGGCCGCTTTCAATAATCTACCTTTGGGTTTCATGATCGTTGTTCCCTCTTTCATTTCCGTTCTCCTTCAAATCTGAGTTTTGAGTTCGCGTTGTTGTTCACTTCGCTAACCACGCGCCGAAGATACTGCGATCAGCGTCCGGTGTCACCGCCAACACTGGCAGCAAAGAAAGGCGAAAATAAGAAGCAGAAGGCAGAAGAATTCCCTGAGAAGACTTCTGCCTTCGGCCTTTTGTCGCGTGCTTTTTATTTAGACGATTCGGTCGCGAAGCGCTTTTGACACCGCCTCGGATTTGGAGTGGACTTGCAGCTTCTCGTAGATGTTGCGCACGTGGAAGTGAATGGTATGGAAGGATACGCCAAGCTCTGCCGCCGCGGTTTTATAGTTGTGGCCTTCGACAAGCAGCTTCAGCAATCTCGTTTCGTGCGGCGTCAGTTGATAATCGGCCCTTTCGGGCGGGCGGATGTCGCGAAACAAAGCCACCACCCGGCGCGCCACTTCCGGCGACATCGGCGCGCCACCTTGCACCGCTTCTTTGAGGCACTCGATCAAACGCGCGGGGCTGGTTCGTTTCAACAGATAGCCGCACGCTCCCGCGCACAACGCGTCGAATATCCGCTCGTCATCGTCGTATACACTGAGCATCAGCAACAGCAGATTCGGGTAGCGTTGTTTCAATATTCGAATGCCTTCGATGCCGCTCATTCCGGGCAGGCCGATGTCGGAAAGCACGACGTCCTCGACCTCGCCTTTGATCTTATCGAGCGCCTCTTCCATCGTGCGATAAGCTCCGCAGCAGCGGAAGCCGTCCGTGCCGTTGATGAGCATCGTCAGGGCGTCGCGGATCTCGCGCCGGTCTTCGACGATCGCTACCTTGATGATTGCCGGTTGCAACGATGTTGTTGCCTCAGGACTATTAAGGACTTCAGACATTGCTAAGAACTCCAGAAATACTCTTTCTTCACATTGATCATTGCCTGAATCAAGAGTCTATACCCAGGAAAGTGACATGTCCCCGCCAGTGTTGGCAGTCATCTCAACCGGTTCCATTCCCGCCAGTATTGGTA
>DATMCM010000535.1:0-5669 GCA_035558335.1 Blastocatellia bacterium
GCACGTCACACAGAACGCAATGAGTGCCGAGTATCCCCGCCAACCCCATCCACACTCGCGAGATCTCTTCGAAGATCATCGCGAACACCGTGTAGCTCAAGTCCAACCCGCCGTAAGCTTCGGGCACGTTGGCGCCAAACAGTCCAAGCCGCTTCATTCCTTCGACGATCTCGGTTGGGTATTCGTTGTTGTGTTCGAGCTCGGACGCGACCGGCGAGACTTCCTTGTCGAGGAACTTCTTGACGGTGGCGAGAATGAGTTGTTCTTCTTCGTTGAGCTGGTAAGCCATCGGAGCCTCCTGAGGAGTCGCAATCTTAGCACGCCGCGAAAGGCTCTCAGAAGCGCCGGAACATTCTGGCAGTGTCTTGATTTCGGCGTCCGCTCTGCGTTGCCTTTGCGCCTCAGCGTCTCTGCGGTTAGACAGTCTTGAAACCTGCTAACCGCAGAGCCGCCGAGACGCGGAGACAAACGCGGAGAAATGGAAATTAAGACGCCGCCAACATTCTCATTCCAACGAGTCGGTCTCCCGGGCCCGACGGACAACCACCGGCGCCTTTTGAGGAGTCATCAGTTCGGTTGTGCCTTCGACGATCGATGGAGGCGGTGACGGCAAAGCCGCTCTTTCCTGCATCGACAAGGCTCCGGTCTGTTCCGAAGTCGCTTCTGGTTGGGGAGAGGCGGTCGGGTTGAGCGCCTTGTGCAAGCGACGCATACCCAGGATCAGGAAATAAAAACCCAGGAGTTCGCCCAACCCGAGAAGCAGCCAGCCGAAGCTGACTCCCTTCTCGCTGTCGGACAGCAGAATCATCGGCAGGGTAAGGGCAAGAGTCAGCAGGCAGAGGATCAACCCGAGAGTTATCTCGATCTGCGTTCCGCTGGCGAGCGCCGTTAGTCGCATCACCTCGAGTTCGGATGGAAGTGCGTTTCGCGGGCCCGGCTTTCCGCACGCCCTGCAAAAGCGACCTGCTCTGGGGTTCTCCGCGCCGCATGAAGGACAGAACACTTCGATCGAAGTAGTGTTGGCGAGAGCTATGATTGCTTCCGCTTCGCGCTCGAGGGCCTGCATTTCACCTTTCGTAAACAACTGCTCGATGGCGTAATCAAAGATAGCCAGTGTTGAGGCGGGACTGATGGGCTTTAAGGCTATGGTGAGTTTGGTGTCGTAGTCCAACACCATGGCCACCCAAATGTTTTTTTGCCTGGGGCGCTTTGCCTGGATTGGAGTTTCACCAAGTACGATGTAACCGAAGTCTTCGAGCACGTCGGAGAGCCGTTGGCGGACCGTGTCCAAGTCGCCGGCTATGACTCGTCTGAAGTGATGCTCTGAACCACCCACCATCAACTCACTCCGACTATGGGATGGGGTCAGTGTCTCGAGGAAGATTCACGGAAGCTTGCACTCTCTTCGAGTCGTCCATTAGCCCTGTTGTTCTCTCGGTTACTGAGGCAGGTACGGGCGGCAGCGCAGCACGTTGCTCATGAAGCGAACGAGTCGTTTCAGCCGCCGGTTCATCTTGCAAAGGTGCAGCGGAATTGACCGTCGCACGCAGACGACGAATCGCAGCAAATAGATAAAGGCCGGCCAGTAGGTCGCCGATCAGGAAAACAATCCATCCCGCCCACAGAGCTATCGGTGTTCCCGAAAAAAGCAGCCCTGCGCCGATGATCAACGTTAGCAACGCGATGACGCTGCCGAACACCAGTTCCTGATGTGCCGCGCTCGCGCTGGCCGTGAGTCGCATAACCTCGAGCTCCGCGGGCAGCTTGTTTCCGGCGACTGGTGCTCCACAAACTCTGCAGAAACGGACCGCGTCCGTACTTTGCGCGCCACAGCCGGCGCAGATCGTTCTGCCTGTGGAGATGGCAAGCGCAATGAGAGCCTCGGCCTCACGCTCCAATGCTTGTTTGTCACCCTTCGTAAACAGGTAAGGAACCGAGTAATCGAAGGTCGCCAGCGTAGACGCTTCGCTTATTTGCTTCAGTCCGATTGTGAGCCGGCCGTGGTATTCAAGAACGGTGGAGTTGAAAAGGCTTTTGGTCTGATTGCGCTTGACCTGAATGGGAATCTCGCCGAGGAGGAGATAGTTGAAGTCCTCGAGAACGTCGCAGAGCTTGCGACGCACGGTTTCTACATCGCCGGGTACCACTCGCCCGAAGCGGTGCTCTTCATATCCTCCGGAGCTGGCGGTGGTCATAGACTAATCGCGCCATGGGCTTTGGAGGCCGTACCAGGGTGAGAACGCTACGGGTGACCAAGCCCAATTATTGAGCAGGTGAATGACCCGGGGTTCCCGCCCAGATTGTGCGCAAGCCCGAGCTTCATATCCTTAACCTGGCGCTCGCCGGCCTTGCCCTGGAGTTGATGATAAATCTCGTAAAGCATGCGCAAGCCGCTTGCGCCGATCGGGTGGCCGAACGACTTCAACCCGCCGTCCGTGTTCACCGGCAAGTCGCCCTTCAGCGTGAATGCTCCCGAGTCGATGTCGGTCTTAGCCTTGCCCGGCTCAGAAAACCCAAGATCCTCGTAGATGATCATCTCGGTTATCGAGAAGCAGTCGTGGACTTCGGCCATGCTCACTTCCTTGCGCGGGTCCTTTATGCCAAGTTGATCGTAGACCTGTTTCGCGGCAGCCTTGGTCTCGGGAAAACTTGTGAAGTCAAAATCCGGATCGAGCCTTCCGGTGCCTGGTCCCACCGCGAGCCCCATCGCTTTGATTGTCACGAAGTCCTTGTTGAACTTCGGCGCAAGCTCGGTGCGCGTAATTATCGCCGCCGCCGCGCCATCAGTAGTCGGACAGCAATCCAGCAACCCAAGCGGTGACGCGATCATCGGTGCTTTCATTGCCTGCTCGACCGTGATCTCTTTTTGGAAGTGAGCCTTCTTGTTGCGCGCCCCGTTGTAGTGGTTCTTCACCGAAATCTTCGCAAGCTCTTCTTTGCCGGTTCCGTACCGGTGGAAGTATCGATTGGCCGCGAGCGCGAACGCTCCGGGGGCGGTGTTGCCCGCGCCGATCACCGACGAAGCCGCGCCGGGCAGCCCCGAATAACCCGAGTCTTTGAGCTTCTCAAAGCCGACGACCAGCACCAAATCGTACGCTCCGGCGGCTACCGAGAACGCAGCGTTGCGAAGGGCGTCCTGGCCGGTCGCGCACATGTTCTCGACCCTGGTGATCGGGATGTATTGAAGCTTGAGCGGCTTTGAAAGCGACTGCCCCGAGATCCCCGAGACGAGCGTGCCGACCCAAGCGGCCTCGATCTGCGCGGGTTCGACGCCGGCGTCCTCGAACGCCTCGTAGGCGGCTTCGACGATCAAGTCATCTTCGCTCTTGTCCCAGTGCTCGCCAAACTTGGTGCAGCCCATGCCGATTATGGCTACCTTATCGCTGAGGTTTCTCATATCGTCTCCTGTTGTGAGCTTGATTCGCCGAAGCGCTTCTTAGCAAGTCATATCAAATCGACTGAGGTGAGTCAACGAGTTCGACCTCTCGACTTCTGTCAGCAATGTTTGGCGAATCGGCATGCAGATTCAGCCGTCCGCGATCTCGGCGTCCTATCGCTCGCGTGTCCTATCGATAGGTAACCGCTACGCGGCCAGCGGCTCCCAACTTTGCGCTTTCTATCGATAGGCAACCGCTACGCGGCCAGCCGCTCCCAACTTTGCGCTTTCTATCGATAGACCGGAGCGTTGACGGCGGATCCTGGCCGCGTAGCGGTTACCTATCGATAGACCGGAGCGCTGACGGCGGATCCTGGCCGCGTAGCGGTTACCTATCGATAGACCGGAGCACTGACGGCGGATCCTGGCCGCGTAGCGGTTACCTGTCAATAGACCGGAGCGCTGACGGCGTATCCTGGCCGCGTAGCGGTTACCTATCGATAGACCGGAGCGCTGAAGGCGGATCCTGGGCCGCGTAGCGGTTACCTATCGATAGACCGGAGCGTTGACGGCGGATCCTGGCCGCGTAGCGGTTACCTATCGATAGACCGGAGCACTGACGGCGGATCCTGGGCCGCGTAGCGGTTACCTATCGATAGACCGGAGCGCTGACGAACAAATGCAAGACGGTCGCTCACCAAGCTGCCACTCGGCGCCAGACGCTCGCCTCGCCGTCTTTTTGAATGAGCGCGCGGACCTCGCGACCCGCATCGGCGTACAAGCGTCGCATCTCAGCCGCAGAAGCCGGCCGCTGGAGGTTCCTTTCCAGCTCATCGAGCGACAGCCGATTCTTGCTTTCGAATCGCTTGAGCATCGCAGCCTCGCCCGCGAAGTGTGTCGCTAACCCCTCGGCAAGCCATCGCGACGTATGTCCGCCGCCTGCTATTTCGATCACCGCGTGCGCGTATTCGTGGCGCACGGTTGAGGTAAGAATGCCACGACGACGCAGGACCGACAGCGGCTGCAATTGAATGCGATGCCCGCGTGTCGCGCCGGCGGCAAACCACGGTTGTCCAGTTGCAGCTGTAAAGCTCTGAGTGCTGCCATAAACGACGACATCAACAGTCGTAGCTGACGTGAGTTTCACCGACGCGGCTTCCAACCTGCGACTCATATCAACGTGCGCAGCTTCGAGCGTCCGCAGGACCGATTCTACTTCGATGCGTTGAACAGCCGCGGAGTAGAGGATGTGAAAGTGTTCGCTCTTGAGAGCGAGTTGAGGCAGGTCATTTGGCCGTGCCGAAAGCGCGGCCGGCCGCAAGACGTATTCGCCTTCCACGTCGCCGGGTCGCCCTGTCGCTCCTTCGCCGATCCCCCCTTTCTCCGATTCGCCCCCTCCCCCTTTCGCCGCCTCTCCGGCTCGCCTCTCGACTGTCCCCGGAAAGTAATGTTCGAGTATCTGCCGGTAACCGACTCCCCGCCGCGCCATCACGTGAGCACCTTGCTGACAAAGTCCAAGTCCGTGACCGAATCCGCTCCCTTGAAATACAAAAGTTGATCCTCTTCGAGTCACCTCGAATCGCGAACTCTTTAACACGTTCCAGCCGAGCGCTCGGCCCACGATCATCTTGAACTCCCAACCGCGTATCTGTTTGCGCCGCTCGCCTTCGATCGTGATCAACTCGGCTCGGCCGCTTGCATCGCGCTTTGTCACGAACACGTCATCCAATCGGCGGCCGATGTCGGTGCGCGGATCGGCGGCTAAAGCTCTGGCCAGTTCAGCGGCGGGAATCTCATCGGTCCATTCGCGTCCCGGCATCGCCGCGCAGTAGTCGTCGCGAACGCCGCGCAAATAACTCGGGGCCTTAACTCCCCACAGCGACGCGATACTCGCGGTAGCTCCCCCGCACGCGGCATGAAAATAAGCGTCAATCGGCTCACCGTTCTCCTCTTCCACGCACTCGCCGGCCGTCTCTTCCACCGCCCGCCTCATCTGGTCGCGTACTCGCGATTGGTCGCTCGAGTATTGCTGGCAGTGAGTGTTCGAGCAGAGGTCGTAACCTTCGCTCGAGTGGCGGCCGAGATTCTTCAACGCGAATGTTCTACTGATCACCGCTTGAGCCTTGAGTGCTTCGAGTTCATCTTCGGTGCTCGCTTCCATCGAGAGCACTCCAAGAACGTAGTCTTCGAGCGAAACCGTTTCAGTTCGTCCTTCGCGAAGCAAGCGAACCCGCAGCGATTGCGGATTCTGGGGTTGAAGAGCTGCATCATCTTCAACTTTCGATCTTGGAAC
>DATMCM010000536.1:0-5924 GCA_035558335.1 Blastocatellia bacterium
GAAGAAAACTCGTCGTCTCCGCAATCTCTGCCAATCGCGTCCCGTCGGAAACCATCACCGTCCTCCACCTGCGACTCAGTGGATGCAACAGATTCAGCCCTTCAGCCTTTTGTCACGAACCTCTTCACCCGATTACCCTGCTTAATGAACTGAGTAAGCTTATCGGCGATGCCCACAGCCTGCATTAGGAGAACTTGGCTTCGCAAAGCCCGGACGTCCGGCTGTCCATTGGCTTGGAGCAATTGGGGATCTACGGATATTTCCTGGTACGAAGTCTTGCCGACGAAGTCGACCTTAGGGGGAGCGACGTCGGCCGCACAAACGGCGAGGCCGACGCCGAGGCAGGCCAAGGCCAGCGCCGACACCCGAGCGTGTCTGGTTTTCTTCCGCAGCATATTGTGGATCCTTTGCTCCAGGAATGATTTCGATCCGTACCTGGCCATTGTCATGGCGTAACTTGCAGACTGCCTTTCACCGACGGCGATCAGGGTCTCGCTATACCGTGCAACAGGGTAGCCGAGGCTCAGGACCCGGGCATCACAGTCGATTTCAATGGCCAAACGGAGCCGCCGAAGTTGCCACCAGAGCATTAGGTTCCAAGGCATGCAGGCGAGAAGGCAGACGGCGATTGTCAGCAGTTGGGTGTCGTACGCGCCGAGATGGGACCGTTCATGCGCGATTACCAATTCTTGCTCGTCGGGAGATAATTTTGTCAGCCAACGCGG
This sequence comes from Blastocatellia bacterium, assembly GCA_035558335.1. Lineage (GTDB taxonomy): Bacteria > Acidobacteriota > Blastocatellia > UBA7656 > UBA7656 > Onstottus_B. Next base: position 726 of record DATMCM010000536.1, read on the forward strand.
CACGACAATATGTGGACGTAAAAACCCGACAACGGCGGGACCGGAATCCTCCGATATGTAGACGGCGGTCCCGGCCATATGACCGCGGTCCCAGCGACGTCGTCTCCACGACAAATGGGCGCCACTGGCGAGGATAACCAGGGCGAGAGCCATGGAAGTCATACGCCAGGTCCAGTCTAGCAGCGTGGACACTCCGTTAGATAAAGGGGGTTGATCGATGCCAATGATCGGCAACGTGAACCGCGGCGTTTCGATTGCTGTCGTTTGCGGGGGCGTGAGTATTTCGGAAGATGTCGCCCGGTCGGCATGCGTCGTTTCCGGGATCTGCACCGACACCTTGGAAGGGATGAAGAGGATCGCGAGAGAAGCAACCATACACGTACCCCACAGCCAACGCGCCGGCCTTTGTCGAATCTGCGCCGACCGCTCAAGCGCGAGAGCGGCCAAGCCCATCAGCAAGCTCACGACGATGGAATAAAGCATCCAGGACAACATTTAAGCCTCCCCCGTGTCCGACTTGCTTTCCAGAAGCTTGCGCATGTTTAGGATCTGCTTTTCACTGAGCCTCTGATCCGAAACCAGATGGACGAAGAGCAATTCGGCCGATCCCTTGAAGAGCTTGCGTGTCAGGTGCTGTAGGGCACTTTTTTGCGCGGCCGTTTGCTTTACGGCGGCGAAATATCGATGGCCACGGCCCTCCGGCGCGCGGCTCACATATCCCTTGCCTTCGAGCGTCCGTAGGATCGTTAGCACGGTGGTGTACGCCAGTTCGTCTCTGAGTGCCGCTCGAACTTCCGCGACAAGCGACGGCCCGCGCTCCCAAAGCACCTCCATGACGTCGATTTCTCGATCCGTGAACTGGACGTCCATCCCATCGTTCCTACTAGATCCATAGTAGATAATGTCGCGTTCCCTGTTACGTGTCAACTATGAGTATAGTAGTAAGTTCAAAAGAGGCGCGGTAAGGGATTGGCACCCACATAGGGCTCAAGTCGCCTTTGGGTCATAAGCGACATCACTCGATCACCTCATCGGCGCGGCCGAGCAGCATCGCTGGCATCTCGAGGCCGAGCGCTTTCGCAGTCTTGAGATTGATGACCAGTTCGAATTTGGTCGGTTGATAAAACGGGATGTCTCCCGGATTAGCACCTCTAAGAATCTTATCGACGTGGTTGGCGAGGCGGCGATTGATGTCCGCTAGGTCGCTCCCATAAGCCATCAGTCCGCCAACCTCGACGAATTCGCGGTTAGAATAAATTGCGGGAATCCGGGCTTTCGCGGCCAATTCGACAATCGTCGCACGATTGGTTAGGTGCTCGGATTCTTCAGATACCATGAGCGCATCCGCTCGATCTTGTTCCATCGACTTGAAGACGCGCTGGTACTCTGCCTCGTTGAAGGGGCTGCCCGGCAGAGCAGCCTTCAACGAAAGGCCTGCCTGTTTGGCCGCCTCTCGCGCTGCCGCACCCCTTCTATCTTCCCACCACGGTCGCGTTGCAAGGAAACCGACGGTGGACATTTTTGGCATCGCCTCGACGAGCAGCCCCATACGTTTTCCAGTGATTTCGAATCCCCCAGCGACAGTAACGCCTGTGATGTTGCCGCCCGGCCGCGCGATGCTTCCCACAAGTCCTGAGGCAATCGGATCGAACATTACCGTCACAATCGGAATTGTCGTCGTCGCCATTTTGAAGTCCAGCGATAGACGAGCGGTCGACGTTACAATCAAGTCGGGATGCGTATTGACGACATCGCGGGCCAGTTCGGCATAGCGTTCGGGTTGCCCTTCTCCAGAGTACCGTTCCACCCCGAGGTTTTGGCCCTCGACGTAGCCAAGGCGACTTAGCTCCTCGAAAAAAGCGCGGAAATACGGTCCACCGCTCACGCTTATTTCGCTGACTTTGGCCGCCGGGCTAACGTACGCAATCCGCTTCATCTTCGCCGGTTGCTGCGCTCGGGCCGCGAGTGGCCACGTAGCCGCGGCACCAAGTGCCGTGATGAAATCGCGCCGTCGCATCTGACCCGCCCCGAGAAGGTGTCCTGCGCATTGTGCAAACTACCGCAACCTCGAACGTTGAGCGAGGGACAAATGGCATCTGCCGGTTCAGACGCTGGCCAAGGTTCAATGTCTGCTTCGGGGTCTATTCAGCGACATAACGCAGCATCCACGCCAAGTCTGTTCTCGGGCCAAGCGGACTTCGTGGCGAATTGGCGATCACTTCAAGCGGATGCACGACCGGTGGCGGCATGACGGGGTTGTTCCATCACATCGGCCTCAGGGCCAATTTACCAGCGTCGGTGAGAGCGCCGCATCTGAAGATCGCGCCCATGTTTTCATGCTGTCCAACAAAATCACCATCCCAGGAGTAATAGATGATCGCGGCCAACCGACCCTCTTCAACAAATGGCTTGAAAGCACGTCGCTCGGCTTGCATAAGCTGCAACCGCGTCGCGTCATCGATGGGACAGGACTGATTTCGATTGTTGAAGGCCCACTCCGTGAGCCAGCAAGGTTTGGAATTTTTCCGACATGCGGAAAAGTCGTAATCCAGAACCGAAGCGCGGGCTGAGACCGTCTGGTGTATATCGCCATTCGGATATACGTGCACCCCATAGCCATCCACCAGTCTGTCCGATCCATTTCGCCGCAGGAACTCGATGGTGTCCGGGATGCTGACCGTCAATTGCTTGTTGAAAGACCGGGGCTGCGGCGAACCAACATTCGCCAGTCCACCCGAAATGACAGGTGTTGTCCTGTTTAGCTGCGAATGATCGCGCATGTCCTTGAGCACGGCCAGAATTCTTACATAAGCACGATACCCCTCGGCGATGGTATGTGCCTCCGCATCGTTGGGATTATCGAGATCGGACAGTCCCAACACGCGCCCACTGCCGGGCGCAGCAAGATCGGCATTGTATCCCGTCGTATTGAACTCATTTCCAAGTTCAAAGGCGGCGACGCGAATACCTGCGGTCTCCAATGCGGCCAACTGAGGAGTGAACCACTTTCGGAACCCCTCAGGATCGGCATCCGACAAGGCGGGTACTCGCCACTTGCGTCCCACCGCCGGGTTGACAGGACTGGTGTGTTTGCCGGTCCCTCCCTGAGTGGGATACAAAATAACCACGATACCGATACCGGCTTTATAGGCGTGGGTAACGAAACGGGTGAATCGTTCATCAATATTGGTTGGCAGCGATTCACGGATCGTCGTTACACCAGACTTGTGCAGTTGTTCGATCAAGTCATCCTGTTGTCGTTCACTCGCCGTGCCATAACCTCTGATGTTCACTCCCATGATGGCGTCAGCCGCAAGAGCGGTGCGCCCCGACAGGACGCCGAGCATGATGCTGGCGATGACCACGATCGACGATTTCTTCATTGCGGACTCGTGTGTTAGCGCGGGAACTGCAACCGCATCATAGCCGGCTGGTCGTGACAATCTCGGGGCGGGCCGGTTGAGCCGGCAAAATCCATCATCTCCATAAGATGCAATTGATGGGTATCGCTTCCGCCTTCCGCCTTCGCTCTGCGAGCTACGGCGGACAAGTCGCTTCAGCCATCCTACGCGCTACGCACTGAGCCGCCCCAACGCGAGAACGTGAATTGACTGGGAACGGAACAAGGGGGTTTTTTGTCCTCAGGCGTTGGCCGCATATCTTGAAGCGGACAAGTCGCTCCACCTATTCTTGCTACGCGCTACCTCGTTTTTGCGGAGCAGGCGAAAAATCCCCTCCGCGGAAAGTCGAAATGGAGACCGCTCAATGTTTCCACTGGATGCGATCTACGGCCCATTCACCTACCGTAGGTTCGATCAAGACAAAATGTTCAAGGGAGGCCTAAAAAGCACGCTGCAAAGCTCCCGCGAGGTGGATGCAGATCGCCCTCTTGCCGCTGGAAGCTACACAGAGCTGGTTGATATCGTCTCGTTTCTTTCAATCATGAATAAGAGACACACTCTGTACTTTCGCGGACAGGCAAGCAATTGGCCCTTGCGCCCCACCGCCTTCCGCCCGATTTGGACATCGCTCAGCGGCACGCGGCATTCCATTCCTAACGATCCAGCTGTGCTGCAAGAGATATGGGACCATCTAAACGGTCCGATATCATCGATCGTCCTATCGGCTTGCGACGGGCTGCCGATGCCGCGCCCAGCCACGTTGAGAATGTTCAGAGAGGCTGTGTGGGCTGTCGCGCAGCATTACGAACTATGGCCCACTCCTTTGATCGATATAACACCGAGCCTTCGCGTAGCTGCAAGCTTTGCGCTTTGGGGCGGACAGCCCAGCGGTTATCTGTATGTTGCCGCGTTGCCACCCAGCACCAACTCGGTCACCTTCGACGCGGATCAGCACGTCGTGCTGGCCCGTCTCCAGGCTGTCTGTCCACCCGTGGCAAAGCGCCCGCACTACCAGGATGGCTTCTTGGTGGGGCGCTTTCCCTTTATGAGTCCCAATCCAAATCAAATCGACAAAGACCCGGCCAATGTATCGGACCTTGCCCGTCGTCTTGTCGCTCGTATCGAGCTTGCGGACACTGACGATGAGCCTGGCCGATTGGCGGGCCAGCCTTCTGGGCGGGGCTTCTGGAGTAGCGACTTTCCCAGGATGTCCGTCGCATCGCTCTTGCCTGCAGCTGAGAACGACCAACTGCTGAAGGCTTTCTCGCAGAATGCCGGTCAAATCGACGACGCGATGAATCCTGCGCGCCGGCTTCCCGCTTGATTGTCATGATCGCGCATCCAGTCTCTTGCCGACCAAGGCCTCAAGAAACGGAATCACGGCGTCGAGCACCTCATCGGAAGCTTGTTCGGGCAGAAGATGACCGCAGGCAATATTGAAGCCGCGGACATCATCCGCCCAGCGGCGCCACACGTCAGCGGCCGTCAGCGCGCCGGTCTCCATCCCGCTGGCGACCAGCCGTTCCGCTGCCCACAACACCATTACCGGACACTTGATCTTGCGCCCGGCAGCGCGGTCAGCTGCGTCATGATCGACATCAATGCCATAGGCTGATCGATAGTCTTCGATGATCGCGTGACGCACCGAAGCCTCCCGAAACGCTTCGCGATAAGCGGCCACGGCGAGTGGATGGAGCTTTTCGATCCCACCGGACATCCGATCCAGCGCGGCATCGAGGAAGGCGTCGGGATCGCCTGCCAGGAGGCGCTCGGGCAGACCGCCGGGTTGGGCGAGGAG
>DATMCM010000537.1:0-9867 GCA_035558335.1 Blastocatellia bacterium
GTTATCCCGGAGGTCCGGTGATCGATCGACTCGCGCCGGCCGGGAATCCGCGCGCAGCCGATCTCGTGTTCACTTTGCCCAGGATGGATTCTTACAATTTGGACTTTAGTTTTAGCGGACTCAAGACCGCGGTTCTTCGCTACGTACGGGAAAACCAGATCGAGCCGGTAGAGAAGGGAAGCGAGCCAGGTCAGCAGATCGTTGATCTGGTAGCAAGCTTCCAGGACAAGGTGATCAGATCATTGCTCGCTCGGCTGAGAAAAGCAGCTGTGCGACATCATCCGAGGACGATCATTCTCGCGGGCGGCGTAGCCTGCAACAGCGCGCTCCGAGCGAGCGTAAAGGCGGAGGACTTCGGTGCGCCGGTCTATTATCCAAGCCCGCTGCTTACAACCGACAATGCGGCTATGATCGCGGCGGCCGGTAACGCGAAGCTTTTATTGGGAGAAGATCACGGCCTCAGGTTCACCGCATCGGCGTCGCTCAAGATCGAGAACATCGTGCTTGAAGGATACGAAGTCCCGCGCGGGACTCACTACAAGACATGAATAGCGTTAGCCACTGCGGAAGGCTCGAACACACTTGACCTCATATCTTTGGCGCGTTTGCTGCGGCTGGGCTCCTTTTGGACGCACTATAAATGCTGGACACAGACACAATCCTGATGAAACGCGCGCTCGATCTGGCGCGGCGTGGCGCCGGCCTTGTCAGTCCTAATCCGATGGTCGGTGCAGTGCTGGTGAAAGATGGCCGCGTCGTTGGAGAAGGCTATCACCGGTACGACCGCCTGAAGCACGCCGAGTCCTATGCGATCGAGGCGGCTGGCGAGCTTGCACGCGGGGCAACTTTGTATTGCAGCCTCGAGCCGTGCTGTCATCACGGGCGCACGTCGCCTTGTACTGACGCGCTTATAGAAGCGAAGATCGCGCGCGGGGTCATTGCCATCAAGGATCCGGACGTGCGAGTCGCCGGACGAGGCATCGACCAGCTCCGGCGAGCGGGAATCGAAGTTGAAGTCGGGCTGCTGGAAGATCGCGCGCTTAAAATCAACGAGAGCTATTTTAAGTTCATCACCACCGGGACGCCGTTTGTGCATGGCGTCATCGAGTACCCTGCGGATCCATCCGAATGCCTGAACTACTGGACCCCTTCAAATGAATTCCTTCGAGTAACGAAAGAGTACGATGGGGTAATGATCGGCAGCCGGCCCGAACTCAACAAGCTCGTTGTAGACGAGGCACTCCGGCGCGAGCGCCATCGCAAGCTGGTTGTCGCGGCAAGTACCTCCGAGCCTTCCCTGATCGACGCTTTACAAAAACGTATCAAGGGCGAGGTCTCGATTGTGACGGTCGAGACTGAGCCCGGAGCCGGGGCAACCGGGAAGGTTCTGAGACTGGAAGAAGGCGTGGCACACGGTGCGCCGCGGTCTCTGTTCGGCTCGTTGCTGGCAACGCTGACTCGATTGCAGGTGACAAGCGTTCTGATACTTCCAGGGATTTTCGACTCGAGCGATCCAGAGAACTTTGAAGAGTTCGACAAGATAACCCTTGCCATTCCTGGATCGACTCACGAACAAGGCTTCGCCACACGATGGGCATTCGGAGATATCGAGTTCGACGTTGAAGATGTAAGCGTCACCGAGTCCGGAAGCTTTACCGAGCTGACCGGCTACCCGTCACTGAGCGGGGTCGCGTAACAACATTGATCAAGGCGAAGAAAAGCCTCGGACAGAATTTCCTTATCGACCGCCGGGTCGCGCACCGAATAATCGACTCGGTTGCGCCTCGTCAGTCTGACATCATCATCGAGATCGGACCGGGGACTGGCGCGTTGACCGGTTTGCTTGCCGAGCGCGCGGGGCGGGTGATCGCGGTCGAACTCGACCGCCGGCTCGCCGACGAGCTCAAGGCCGCGCTTGTACAGTTTGAGAAAATCTCGGTGGTTCAGGACGATGCGCTGACGATCGATTGGGCGGAGTTGGTTGGCCGCGCCAGGGCGGAATTCGAGCAGAACAGCGCCAATTCCGCAGCCCCGCGCGTACGAGTGGTCGCAAACCTTCCTTACTACATTTCGACCGCCATCATCGAGAAGCTTCTGGCTCAGCGTCGGACCATTTTCGATATGACGCTGATGCTGCAAAAAGAAGTAGTCGAGAGGATCACAAGCGGGCCAGGGACTCGCGATTACGGCTACCTATCGATAGTCGTGCAATATCATTGCGAGGCGTCGAAGTTGTTCGATGTTTCGCCGGCAGCTTTCAAGCCGGCTCCCAAAGTCGATTCGGCGGTCGTGCGTCTCACGTTTCGTGAGCAGCCGTGGGTGAGTGTGCACGATGAAGCGCGATTCTTTGCCGTCGTTCGCGCGTGTTTTGCGCAGCGGCGAAAAACGATTCTCAACAACTTGAAGGCCGCTACTTCGCAGATGAACTTCACGTCTCTTCTGGAGGACGCCTTGCGAGCGGCGAAAGTCGAGCCAAAGCGACGAGCGGAGACCTTGTCGCTCGCGGAGTTCGCCGCGCTTGCCGACGCGCTTTACTTGTAGGGCCGCCCGATTGATGGCTTACGACCTCGCGGAGGTGGTGGTGCAAATCTGTGTTGTAGGTTGCGGTGCTGTCTTGCCACAAAGACACCAAGTCGCCAGGCTCCACAAAGGCAGGATTTGTGCTCCTTCGAGTCTTAGTACCTTGGTGGCGAAGTCTTCGCAACAAGCGCTTGCATCAATACCAGCGCGAAAGCTCTTAGCTGCGATCCGAGTCTGCTGCTATAATCGCTGATCAACGATCAGACCACCGAGCCGCAGGTCGCAACCTCGAGAGAGTCGTCATCCGAGTGCCTCGATAAACTGATCAGTTCAACTGAATATGTTAGAGAGCAAACTAGAGATAATCCCGCTCGGCGGCGTCGGCTTGTTCGGAATGAACATGATGGCCATGCGCTACGGCAGAGAAGCGATCATCATCGACGCCGGCATGGGCTTTCCCGAAGCCGATCTTCCGGGAGTTGACATCGTCATTCCCGACTTCTCGTTTATTGACGCATACCGCGACGAATTCTCAGCCATCGTGTTGACCCATGGCCACGAAGACCACATCGGGGCCGTGCCTTTTCTTCTCAAGGAGATCAACGTCCCGGTCTACGGAACACATTTCACGCTTGCATTGCTTGACCGAAAACTCGAAGAGCACGGTCTTAAGGACTCGACTGAGTTACATCCGGTTGAACCACGGGAGCAGGTTAAGACTGCGAACTTCCAGATCGAATGGATTCACGTCTCGCACAGCCTCACCAATTGCACCGCCGTCGCCGTTACTACTCCTGTCGGAGTGGTGATTCACTCGGGCGACTTCAAGATCGACGACACGCCGGTTGTTGGTCCTTCGATCGATCTCGAACGCCTGAATGAGTACGGCGACCGGGGTGTGCTGGCGTTGCTGGCTGACTCGACAAACGCTGAACGGCCAGGCCGCACCCAATCCGAGCGCGCGGTTATTCCCGCACTCGACAAGATCTTCGAAGAAGCGCCCGGCCGTATTGTGATAAGTTGCTTCACGAGTTCGGTTCATCGAATACAGATCGTGCTTGATCTTGCCCGGGAGTACGGAAGAAAAGTCTCTCTTCTGGGCAGAAGCATGCTGCGCAACGTTGAGACGGCCGACAGTCTTCGGCAGCTCGACGTGCCTGACGGAATCTTCATCAGTCCTAACGAAGCCCGCCAAATGGACGACGATCGATTGTTGCTCCTTGTCGCAGGTTGTCAGGGCGACCCGATGTCGGCGATGACCAAGCTTGCGACCGATCAGCATAAGAACCTGTCGGTGGGCGAGGGCGATCTGGTCGTGCTCTCCGCTCGGCAGATCCCGGGAAACGAGCCGGCGATTTCGCGGCTTATGTCACATTGCTACAAACGCGGCGCTCGAGTGATCGACAACTCGCTGGCGAGGGTGCATGTCTCCGGCCACGGAAGCCAGGAAGATTTGAAGATCCTCATCGAAGCCACCAGGCCGAAGTTTCTGGTGCCGATTCACGGCGATCATCGGCAGCTTTACCGGCACAAGGAATGGGCCGAGACGCTTGGAATCGTCGAGCCCCGCAACATCATCGTGTTCGAGAATGGAGACGTGCTGGAGCTGGACGAGTCGCGCGCCGAGCTGATCGCGACCGAGCGGGTCGGCCGCACTTTGATCGACGGCTCCTATGGTGAAGTAAAAGACATGGTCGTTCGCGACCGCAAACACCTCTCGTACGACGGGGTGGTCTTGCCGATCGTGGTCATCAACCCAACCTCAGGAGAGCTTGAATCAGAAATCGAAGTCGTCACCAGAGGCTTCATACCGGAAGAAGAGGCCGACGACACGATCGCCGAGTTGAAGCGAATCGTCGAAGAAACCGTGACAACTGCAAGTCTCGAAGAGCGGATTGACTACGCGGTCATCAAAGAGAAAATTCGGCTGGCGCTGAAGCGTTTCATTCAAAAGCGCACCGGCCGACGCCCGATGATTATTCCGGTGGTCGTCGAGGTGTAGTTGTTGAGGCGATGGGTGTAACAGACACTTCGATCCGGTAGATGTTATCCGCGCAGATCCGTCCGATCAGTGACATCAGTGGTCTATGCGGCGCAGTAAACGGATTTCCGAACGCATAGACCACAGATGAGACGGGTTCGAGGATTTGCACGGATTTCGTGGCCTTTTAAGAAATCAGCGTCAGGGATACTGAACTGTCTGATCAGGAATGCACTGGACAAGGTTGCTAGATCCACCCGATGCCTGCCGCCTTAAGTGCGTAGTAAACGAACACTAGGCTCCCGACGACGAGGAACAGCAACGCGCCCAGCAGGATAAACAGCCACGCCCAGTCGCTCCAGAACGAGCGGCCCTCACCCGAAGCATACTTATTCAACAACCGAAGATTGCGCGTATTGACCTTCCACACAAAATCGGCGGCGTCGCCCAAGAACGGAATGCTGCCCACGATAAAGTCAGCTGCGATGTTGAAGACCATCCTCGCAATCACAATCTTGGGCAGGCCATAACGCACGGACACGAAGACGATGTACGCGGACACGATTGCGCCTACCGCATCTCCAAGCACCGGAACGAAAAACCCGATGATCGGGTCGAGCCCGAATCGCCAATCGGTCCCCGGGATTCGGATCGCCCTGTCCATCAATAGCGCGATCCGGTCGAGGTGCTGGTCTATCGGAGCACGCGACGCGGGCTGCGAAAGCGCGTTCGATGACGCTCTTGCAAGCGCTTCTGAATTCGAGGTATCGGGATTGCCTGGCATTGCTGCCTCACTTCGATCCGTCGAGATCGACGATGTGCGCCTCCGCCTTTTCGCGTTCCAGAGACAGTAGCCCGAGCGTACGAGGCAGCGAGAAACGCCGCGGACCTGCGCTTCCCGGATTGAACAGCATCGCCCTGCCGAGCATGTGCCGATACGTTCGGTGCGAGTGCCCGAACACTACTACGCTTGGTGCAACTTCTTCCAGCATCCGTTTGTCGGCCTCGCGAATCTGATGGAGCTCGCCAAAGATGTGCCGCACCAGAACGCGGTGTCCGCATAACTCCTCGACTCGCTCGACAGGGAAGCGTCCGAACGAATCGTTGTTCCCTTCGACGGCGATAACCGGCGCGATCTCTTCAAGCCGCGAGATGATCTCGAGCTTGCCGATGTCGCCCGCGTGAATGATCAAGTCCACACCGTCGAAAATCGGCACGATTGATTCATCGAATAAGCCGTGAGTGTCCGAGATGACGCCGATCTTCAATGCTGACCCCCGAAAGTCGTGCGGTGTGATTGTAGCAGCAAAGAAGGAACAAGTACGGCGCGGGGTGCCCGTACATCTGAGCGAATTGCGCGTCCAATAGTCCGCTGCGGAAACGCCGCGGGGGCAACCCCATCTTCCCGACCTGATAATGTTCGGAGCATCTGAACTCATCCGGAACATTATCAGGTTAGGAAGGTGGGCTTGCCCCCGCTGAGGTTACCCATGCTCTCTTGTGAACAAGAACGGCTATTCCTTTTCCTGGTCGCGAACGGGCGGAGTCAAAGGCAGGCGACAATGGAATACGGTGCCGGACGCGTCGCTACGCTCAACCGTGACGGCGCCGCCGTGGGCCACCATAATTTTCTGAACAAGCGCGAGCCCAATACCGTAGCCACGCGACTTGGTGGTGAAAAACGGGATGAATATCCGGGGCAGGTCTTCGGCTGAGATACCGCTGCCCGTGTCGCTCACTCGCACATGTGCGTAGCGGCCGCCGGTCCGGTCGTCGATTGTACCCTCGACGGTTATCGACTTGGGCGTTGCCTGTGAGTCAATCGCTTCGGCTGCGTTGCGCAACAGGTTCACGAACACGCGGCCCAACATGCTCTCATCGGCGGTCAGATCGGCGAACTCGCCGCGGATTTGCAATGTCGTACCGCTTTCGTCGAGCTGAGCCTTCAGCTCCGCGGCCGCCTTGTTGACGATCTCGCCCAGGTTGATGCGCGCAAGGTTCAATTGCTGAGGCCGCGCGAAGTTCAAAAAGTCAGTCACCAGCCTGCTCAACAGCCGAACCTCGGTGAGCGTCGCCTCGAGCGTGACGCGACGGTCAGCTTCGGGCGACTCCGGATTTGATTGAACATCGAGCAATTGGACGTAACCGTATATAGTCGCAAGCGAATTCTTGAACTCATGCGCGAGTCCGGCTGCCATCTCGCCCAAATTCGCGAGGTTCTCCTGGAGCTTCATTCGCTCGCGAAGGTCTACGACTTCGGTTATATCGGTCATCAGGCAAAGCGCGCCTTCCACTTGCTGAGATGAGTCGGTGATCGGTGTGATGCTTACCCCCAACCGTCGCAAACCGGCTCCGGAGAGCACGATCTCCACTTCGCCCCTTCGAAACGCAGTTCCGAGCTCGAGGCATTCGCCAATCATCTCGCTCATTCGCGGTGCGCCCCGGAAGAACTCGCGGTAGTCGACTGATGGCGACGTCAGCTCACCAGTGTCGATTCGCCTTTCAGCGCCGGCGTTGTCTTGCGGACCGCTGACTATCCCAGCGGCGTGAGCGTTGACCGCCGTGACGAGTCCGCTCGAATCGATCGTCACCAGCCCGCTGGGAATGTTTGCGACTAACCGCTCGCTGAACCGTTCGGAGCGTTCGGCGCGGTTCCGCTCCAACGCGTGAAGCTGTTCCAGTTCTCTCTCTTTTGTCTGCAGCCGCTCGACTAGAGCTTGAAAAGTCTCTACAACAAACTCGCTCTCGCTCTTTGCTGATGATGCAAGAACCGGGCTGCCGCGAGCGGCTTCGACCATGCGGCGATAAGGCTTGACCAGCCACCGGGCCAGGGCAAAGACCAGCGCGAGGCCAAGCAGCGGCGCGAGAAGCAAATAACCGAGCAGGAATGCGATGGGCGAGGAAGCCAGCTCGCCTCGTACTTGAAGATACAAACCGACGCTCACACCTACGATCAACAGCAGCCCCAGAACGACCGCCACCATCGCGAGGCGAGCCTTGTTTTCAACAGTCCTGAATCTCATATCGCGAATCGAATTGGGACCGGAAGAGTGGGGCTAAACCTCGCGCGACCGGACGTAATCCTGGGCCCGAAGCGCCTCATCAGGCTAAAATCATCGAAGATGAAAGCTAACTATCATGTTCTTTCCAGGGACGGCCGGTTGCCATTCACCGTTGCGGGTCAGCCCGGAGCCGTCCACGCCGACTCTTCACAATGCCCCCGCCGCATCGTCTCAATCGTCCGTGAATATTTTCTTGAACTGGAGGAGCAGGTCGGGCCGATTCGTCTTAACCTTGCCATGCATCAAGTCCATCATCGACGGCAAGTGGTCGCCGCGCAAGGTGCCTAAAAAAATCGCTTCGGTCGTTTCAAGGAAGCAGTCGGGCTCGGGGACCGCCTTGCCTTGTTTCACCTCGCACGTCTCGGGACCAACCAGGACTGTCCACTCGCGCTCGCCAATCAAGAAGTAGTAGCTTAGTTGCCGGTGCGCTTTTCGCTTGCGAAAGAACGCAGGCATGGCCTGAAACACCGTTGCGACATCGGTCACTGATTTGAGGTCTCGCCGATTATTTGCAGGCATTCGCGCTCCATCCGGGCTGGTCAGTCGATCGTGTCCCCCTCGTATTCCGCATCGTCCGCGCTGGCTGGATTGCCTTGCCGGTCCGCCGCCCTGACACTCAACGTGGTGTCGGTTACAAACGAAAGTCTACCAGTGCGATTGTACCTGTTCGGAACCGCATAGACTCGAAAGTAAGTGCCGATCAATTCGATCGAGACGCGGTAGCCCGGGCTGTGCGGGACGGTTATCCTTGTGAAGTCCAGCACGCCTTTACCTTGACGTACCGATTCACCGATATGCTCGCCCACCAGGCGGGCATACTCCCACACTTTGACCGCTGTGTTGTACTCGTTCTGACTCATTCGCTGCGCTCGCCGGATCTGAAGCTGCTTATAAGCGTGCAGACCGAGCGCGCACACAAAGACCAATGCAAGGATGACAAGGATGATGACCATTCGATCAAGTCCTCTAATGGGTTGGGCAATTCTTCCTGTTCTTTATTATTAGTCACCAAGTCTAAGCCGCTAACGCAGTATCATTGAGGAGGGGTTCTCGGCGGCTATGTTAGCCAGCGTGGGTTCAGAAAGCAACTGCAAGTTGAGGCAAGTGGGTCAATTTGAGAGATGGCTCAGAGCTGGACGCAAAGCTCCGCGGAGCGGCGAGGTAATTTAGCCGGTGGGCAAGCGAGGCGCCGCCACCGGTTACGTGCCCAGTATTGTCCCGCACCCTCCCGGGGTGCCGGTCATTGATTTGCCATTTCAAATGAAAGACAGTCCCCCGCGGGACGTCTACCACGCTGCCTTACCGGGTCCAGATATTGGATCAGCGCGAGGGACTGAAGCGACGCAGATATAGCGAGCCCAGGATCAACGCGCCGGCGCGCACAGCGAACGAGCGCGCTCGATGTTATCGGCCGCCTTTCTCCACAATCCGCCAATAACCTTGTCGATCGAGAGCTTTTCACCGGTTGCAGCAACCGCTCGCACGTCGGGATACAGCGCCACCGCGTCCGCGAGCACCGGAGAATCGCTCTCGATGGCCGTTCCGTCACTCGAGCGCCCAAACTTTAACGTCCATATCGTTCGCGCCCACGTGTAGTCGGTCATTGCACCCGCCATCAGAGACAGCACTCGCGCTTCGCTGGAGTTGTCGCCTGAGCTGTACTTAGCGATAAACCGTTCTGCTGAGCGCCGCACCTCGCCGAGCTGGCGCCCGTACTCGTTGTAGTCGCCGCCTGACTTCAAGGACGAAATCAGCGCAGTGAACTGACCAAGCATCACGTTGGCGTCTCGCAGGAAATCGGCGCGAGCCTGTGATTGAGTCACTCGTGGACGGACATCAACCGGATCTCCGAACGCTAGCTGTGCAATCGTGTCCAGCGAGATTGTCGATTCGACATTGTCAGACCTGAGCCGAATGCTGTCAGCCTTCAAGTCCAACAACTCGCCCGATATTCGATCGCCGTTCTTAGTCTCGACGAACACCGTCGAGCCGATTATGCGGGGGGCGCTCGTTTCCACGGGCGGGCTCGACTTCTGCGAAACCGGCTTTTTCTTTGCAGCCGGCGTCTTGCGCTTCTGCGCTCCTGCGTCCGATACAAAAGAGAGGACAAGTATAAGAGTCAGAACTGTTGATTTCATGATTCACACTCGCATGCGTGCCGATAAGTACACCGGTGCCCCGCGGGACGACGCAATCGGCTCACGGGCTGACACTCACTCTGCTCTCGGTCTCAGCGTAAACCCCGTCGGCAGCCGACTCCCCGCGCGGCATGCTTTCGCGGGCGCTCACTAGCGCTTGTTCTGC
>DATMCM010000538.1:0-3703 GCA_035558335.1 Blastocatellia bacterium
CAGCTGCAGGCAAGGGGAAATAGCGGAGTCGTCCGATGAAAGCAAGAACACTACTCGCAGGATCAGTAACGCTCATCATTGCGATCGCAGTCAGCAGCGCGGCTCAAGATAAATCCACAGTCGAGAAAGCTGCTCAAGACAAGGCGGCCGTCGAGAAAGCGGTTCAGCAGGCCGAGGGCACTTCGCAGGCTCAACCCGTCAAGAGCGGGAAGGAGTATCTGGGTCCCACCGCTGATTCGATCAGGCCCTATCGTCCAAGCTATCGCGACCCGTTTAAGAAGGCGGTCAAGCCGAAACAAGCCAAGAACGCCAAAACTTCGGCGCGGATGCAAGGGTTCCCGGGTCTTGAAGTGCGCCGAGCTGAGTTCAAACAAAAGGTCGATCAAGCGCGATCGCGCGATTTATCCGAACCTGACGCAGTGTCGCAGTACCTCGTCAGCGAGCTGAATGTTACCGGCGTATTTCGCGACGACCGCGGCTTCGGCGCATTCGTGCGCGCGGCGCCTACTGGCTCGATGTTCTTTATTAGAAACGGAGCACGGGTCTACAACGGCGAAGTGGTTCGAATCGAAGGCGACGCAATGGATGGCGCGAAGGTGCTATTTCGCGAGGTTTCTTATCTGGAAGTCAACGGCAAACTGTCCCCGCAAGAGCGAACGGTGGTTAAGGCGCCGACCGCCAGCCAGAAGAATTGATCGTATTCAACGGGTTTGGAAGCGGACGGCCTGATTTATCAACTAAGAGCCCTCCAGTCGCGTCCGTTTAAGCTTCAAAATTGAGAGGGGAGACAAAAGCTATGATCGCTAGGAGGCTTGTTGTATCAATTGTGGTGCTCGCGCTGGTAAGCAATGTAAGCGCGGTCGCAGGAAAGAGCGCTAGAGCAAAGACCACAACTCCGGCCCAGGCGTACACTCTGGTGTCGCTCAAACATGAGACCGTAGGAGCGCTGACGCGCATCTCGATCGAATCGAGCGCGCCTCCCCTCTACACTGTCTACCGACCATCGGACCGGCTGATTGTTGTCGATCTACCGGGCGGCGAAGCCTCGGGCCTCGCGCCTCAGTATGCGGTCGGGAGCGACCTTGTTGACTCGATCGAGGTGCGCCAGTCCAAGCTCGGAACCCGCTTTGGCGACGGAAAGGGCGTAGGCGGCACTACTCGGATCGAGGTCAGTGTAAAGGCCAGCGCGCACGACCGTTCGACGGTTTCCGGCAACATCCTCATTCTGGAATTGTCTCCCAATGAGCAAGCATCGCTCACGCAGGCGAAACTACTGAAAAACTCGAATGCCAAGGACGGCGTTGCGCGAGACGTTCACCTCGTCGCCGAAAAGAAACCTGAAGGCGCCGGCGTGACTGTTTATCCCGCTCCCGTGACCTCGCGAGCGACAAATCCTCAACCCACGACGACCGAGAAGGTTGTGGCGAAACCTGAAACGCTAAAGCCGGCTCGCCTGATCAGGGATGTTCGTTCCGAGGCAGCCGACGGCATCGTTCGCATATTTGTTGAAGCAGACGGTGCGGCTCAGTTCAAAGACTTCGTACTTGCAAATCCGTGCCGCGTTGTCGTTGACATAACCGGCGTGCGGAGCGCCTTCGGCAACAAAACGATCGTCGTCGGCAGCTCCGCCGTCGCTCGGATGCGCGTGGGACAGCCAAGCCCGAATATCGTTCGCGTAGTGCTCGACACCAAATCGAAAGTTCCATATCGCGTCGACCGTTCAGGCGAGACGCTGATCATCACAATCGGCAGCGGGAGCACGTCCAAAAATGAAAGCTTGAAACCCGCAGCCGATGTGAAGGCTCAGGCCACCGCCAGTGTTGCGAAGGATGCGGCAGCGATCAAGCCGGAGGTCAAGGTCGCGGGCGAGCGAATTGAAAACAAGGCCGAGACTAACCCCGCCGACTCACCGAAGGAGGTGTCCACTACCTCCAACCTCATCGCTCAGGCAAACCGACCGGGCGGCGGAGGTCAGACTCCACCGCGAGTGACTCCTCAGCCCAACATGAACCTGCCACTCCCCGCGCAGCCAAAAGCACCCAGCGGCGTCAAGGAGACTGTCTTGCAGACAGGCCCCGCTCCTGTAAATAGAAGCGCCATGGACGTTCTGCGCCCGGGTGTAGCCGGCGCTGCAAACCAGACGTCCTCGAAGGCACGGCCTGAGATGGCCTTCTGCGATCCGACGTATGTCGGCGGATTGGTTAGTTTCGACCTGCGAGCCGGTGTCGACCTGCGTGATATGCTCAGATTCATCTCGCAGCAGTACGGCGTGAACTTCATACTTGATAAATCAGTCTCCTCGGTGCCGGTCGACATCAGAATGACCGACGTGCCCTGGAACCAGGTAATGGAATCAGTGCTGAGGGCGAACCGGCTGGGAGCGGTCTGCGAAAGCAACGGCCGAATGATTAGAATCGCCACGCTCGCTGCGGTTAAGGAAGAGGAAGAGCAGCGCCGCCAGCTCGCAGAAGAACAGGCGAAGCAGATCCCGCTGGTCACCAAGATCATTCACTTGAAGTACGCCCGCGCCATGGGCCGGCTGGGCGGCACGGGGTCAGGCCCCAGCGGGGGCGGCGGGGCCGGAGGCGCAGGAAGCGGAACAGGCACAGGTCAGGGCTCACTGCTTTCGATTGTCAACACTCGACTGAGCTCACGGGGCCGCATCGAAATGGACGCACGCACTAACAGCCTGGTGGTCACAGACCTTCCCGAGTATACGGCAGTCATCGAGGACATGATCCAGAGACTCGACCGGCCCGAACCGCAGGTCGAAATCGAAGCGCGGATAGTTCTGGCAAACCGAAACTTCCTCCGAGACATCGGCTCGGAATTGGCCGGAGGTGCCAAGTCGTCCGACCCGAACAAACAGGCTGGCTTCCTTTCAACCTCGCCTGACGGGGTACCACCCTGGAACTCAGGGACCGGAATTAGCGGGGGAACAACCGGGGCGAGCGGTGGCGCAGGCTCAACTATCGGGAAAGTGATCGGCGGCCTCGTCGGCAACTCTCTGAGAGCCTCGAACCCTAACTCCGTGCTGGCCCTAACCACCGGAGTCATTGGCACGGGCATTCTGTCGCTGGCGATAACTGCTTCTGAAACCAAGGGACAGATACGGACTATCGCAAGCCCTCGCGTGACGGCTACAGATAATAAGACCGCGGAGATCGTCAACGGAGTTCAGATCCCGGTGCAGACCGTGTCCAACAACACTGTAACCACAACCTTCGTGACTGCGGCGCTGCGGCTCGAGATCACTCCGCAGATAATAGAGGAAACCGGCGAAGTCCTGATGCACGTTGTTGCTGAGAACAACAACGTCAACTTCTCGCTCGCTGGCCAGTTCAACAACGGTACGCCTGGCATAGACACCCAGTCGGCAGAATCGATAGTTCGCGTTTCGGACGGCGGCACAACCGTGATGGGCGGCATAAACATAGACAGCGAAGGTCATACCATCAATCGCACGGCCGGTATATCGAGGATTCCGATCATTGGTGAGTTGTTCAAGCGCCGCCAAACGCGACGAGATACGAGCGAGATTCTGTTCTTCATCACACCTCGCATCGTAAGGACAGAGGGGTCCTACGCACCGCAGCGAAGCTCGGTTGAGGGAGCGCCCAATCCAAACGGTCCGCAACGAGCTGCGACGGTTCCGACCGCCTCGCCTATGACACCAGATAAGGCTGCACAGAAGACAGCGGCT
>DATMCM010000539.1:0-2961 GCA_035558335.1 Blastocatellia bacterium
GACAGTTTACGAGCGAGCTTGAAGGCCATCCAACTCCTCGACTGCCCTGGGTCGAAGTGGCAACGGGTTCACTGGGTCAGGGACTGGCGTTTGGAGTAGGGATGGGGCTGAACTCCCGATACCTCGACAAAGTGAACAACAAAATCTTCGTGTTGATGGGGGACGGCGAAGTCGCTGAGGGATCGATCTGGGAGTCAGCGGAGATAGCTTCTTACTATCAGCTCGACAATCTGATCGGCATCGTGGACGTAAACGCCCTGGGACAAAGCCAGCGAACGATGTACGGTCACGACACCGAAGTGTACCGCCGGCGTTTCGAGGCGTTTGGCTGGCACGCGGTCAGTATCGACGGTCATCACATGCCGGAGATAATAGCGGCGCTCGACGAAGCGATGCTCGTGAAGGACAAGCCTTCGGTAATCGTTGCTGCGACGAAGAAAGGGAAAGGCGTTTCATTCGTCGAAGACAAGGACGGCTGGCACGGCAAAGCGTTCAAGAAGGGCGAGGAGATGGAACGTGCGATTCAGGAGCTTGAATCAGCTAACGGCCCGATTGCAGCCCTCGAGATCGGGTCGCCGGAAGGGCGAGCACAGGCTGGCTTCTTTACCGCAGCTTCAATTGATCCGCCCGCTAGTCAATATGCTGCGGGCCAGCAGGTTGCAACCCGCGAGGCCTACGGCGAAGCGCTCGCCCGGCTTGGGGATACGGACCCGCTGGTTGTAGGCCTCGATGGAGACACGAAGAACTCGACGTTCTCCGAGAAACTTCTGAAGGCTCATCCGGACCGGTTCTTCGAGTGCTTTATTGCGGAACAGAACATGGTGAGCGCCGCGGTCGCTCTCGGAGCGATGGGCAAGATACCGTTCGCGTCGACGTTCGCGTGTTTCCTTACCCGGGCATACGATCAGATTCGGATGGCGGCGGTTTCGAGGGCCAACTTGAAACTCTGCGGCTCGCACGCTGGTGTTTCGATCGGAGAGGACGGCCCATCCCAGATGGCGCTTGAAGACCTGGCGATGATGCGGGCGATAGAGGGATCGATGGTGCTCTACCCGTCAGACGCCATTGCAACCGAGCACGCGGTTCGAATTGCTGCGGCGAACAGGGGAATCGTTTACATCCGAACGAGCAGGCCCAAGACGCCGGTCATCTATTCCAAAGATGACAAGTTCGAGTTGGGCCACGCAAAAGTCATCCGCCAAAGCAGCGAAGACAAAGCTACGATCGTCGGCAGCGGGGTGACGCTGTTTGAGGCGCTTGCAGCTTATGATCAGCTCAAGGCGGAAGGAATCAACGTGAGGATCATCGATCTGTTTTCTATCAAACCGATCGATGCCTCGGTGCTGATCGCGGCGGGTAAAGGAACCGAGGGCCTGATCATCACCGTCGAGGATCATTCGATTGACGGAGGGATCGGTGACGCAGTTGCGGCCGCGGTTTCGCCCGCCGGTATTCGCGTTCATCGCCTGGGTGTAAGCGAAATGCCGAGGTCGGGTAAGCCGGAAGAATTGCTCGCGGCCTATGGTATCGATAGGGCTGCGATAATCAGCAAGCTTAAGGCGCTGATTTTGACGAAAGGGTAGTATCCTAATTTCAGTTCTCAGCGCGGTCTCTCCGTCTCGGCGCCTCCGCGGTTAGCATGGTTTCGAGGCTATCTAACCGCGGAGACGCTGAAACGCAGAGGAAACATTCGAAATTAGGACGTTACCGACGAAAGCTGTTTCTTGACAGTATTCACTTCCTTCCGATAAGTTCGGCAGTTCATTTCCCGGCTCTGAAGCTGACATGCAGTCCGGGCTATTCTTACTGGAGGATGAACATGGCAATCAAAGTTGGTATTAACGGGTTTGGGCGGATCGGTCGCAACATCTTCAGAGCGGCGTTGGGCCGCGGTGAGATCGACTTCGTCGCGGTAAACGACATAACCGATACAAAGACGCTTGCGCACCTGCTCAAGTATGACTCAGTGCTGGGGAACCTGGACGCAAGTATTAAGGCTTCTGACACCAGCATCAACGTCGATGACGAAGAGTTTCGCGTTTTCTCAGAACGCGATCCCGGCAAGATTGACTGGGCCTCAGTCGGAGCGGAAATAGTTGTGGAATCAACCGGGCTTTTCACCGATCGGGCCAATGCGGCAAAGCACCTGCACGACTCCGTCAAGAAGGTCATCATATCCGCGCCAGCCAAGGACGAAGATATCACGATCGTGTTGGGCGTGAACGAGAAGGCTTACAATCCAAAGCAGCATCACATCGTTTCGAACGCTTCGTGCACGACCAACTGTCTTGCTCCGATTGCCAAAGTACTGCACGACAGCTTTACGATCCGCAAAGGATTGATGAACACGATCCATTCTTACACCAACGATCAGCAACTGCTTGACCTTCCGCATAAGGACTTACGGAGAGCCCGCGGTGCCGCGCTTTCAATCATCCCGACAACTACCGGGGCCGCGAAAGCGATCGGGCTGGTGTTGCCGGACTTGAAGGGCAAGCTCGATGGGATGTCGCTTCGTGTTCCGACTCCAAACGTCTCGATAGTCGATTTGGTAGCCGAGGTCGCTAAGAATGTGACTAAGGAAGAAGTTAACGCTGCAATGAAGAAGGCGGCGGACGGACCGATGCGGGGGATTCTGCAATATTCGGAGGAGCCGCTGGTGTCGATCGATTTCAGAAAGAACCCCCATTCATCGATCCTTGATGCGCCTTACACGAGCGTTATCGGAGGCAACATGGTCAAATTGCTTTCGTGGTACGACAACGAGTGGGGATACTCGTCTCGTGTGGTCGACTTGATCAAGTACCTGGTCGAGCGAGGAATCTAAGAGACAGGACTGGGACTAAGGACTGAGTGGGCCACTCGAAGGTTAGGCCCCCTCGGTCCTCAGTCCTCAGTCCTCAGTCCTGTATGCCTAAGCTTTCAATCACCGATTTGGACCTGAACGGCAGGCGCGTATTT
>DATMCM010000540.1:0-5473 GCA_035558335.1 Blastocatellia bacterium
TCGTAATGAGGTGTTTTCGAATGCTTTTAGCCACTTGAGCCAAGGCGATCGGGATGAAATACTGGCCGCGCTGAAGACCATTTCCTCAGCTCTCGGAGCTGAAACGGTCGGGCCTCAACCGGCGACTTCAGTTCAGGACGCGAGTCGGCCATCCAAGATCGCTGCTGAAGCATCAAACGTAACAGCTGGAGCGAAACCAGTGGCAAACAGACTCAGAATGGAATGGGACTGACTAGGGAGGAAAAGCAAAAAATGAATACAGTCAAATCTAAACTCATGATGGTTGCAATCGCGGTAGCGGTGACGGCTACCGTCGCATTTGCAGCGCCAACAAGCTCGCCATCCGGGAGCGGCGATGCCCAAACAATGAACAAGATCCGCAAGGAGCTGGTAACTCTCCCGTACTACGGCGTTTTCGACAATCTAGCCTACGAACTAAAAGGTGACACCGTGACGCTGTATGGTCAGGTAGTGCGGCCTACGACTCGTAAGGATGCCGAGCGCCGGGTAGCGAAGATCGAAGGCGTCGACCGGGTAATCAACAACATCGAGGTGTTGCCGGTTTCCGGTTTTGACGACTCGATCCGTGTTCGGGCTTATCGCGCGGTCTTTCGGAGCGGGAGCCTCTATCGCTATGCGATGGGCACAAATCCGTCGATTCACATC
The DNA here is from genome assembly GCA_035558335.1 of Blastocatellia bacterium. Taxonomy (GTDB): domain Bacteria; phylum Acidobacteriota; class Blastocatellia; order UBA7656; family UBA7656; genus Onstottus_B. The sequence goes on from DATMCM010000540.1 coordinate 667, forward strand.
GTAGTCAATCGAGGACATATCACCCTCGAGGGAGTAGTGTCCAATAAAATGGACAGTCAACTCGCTTACATGGCGGCGCAAGGTGTACCGGGAGTGTTTTCGGTGACGAACAACCTGCGGGTCGCAAGCGGAAGCTAAACGACGGGCGAGTCTGTGAAAAATGAACCCACGGCTCGCAACGTGCGTTTAATTGCTCTTGAAGATGGTATTCGTTTGAGTAGAATGTGCGGTGGGTGACAAGGTGCTCTCTCTTGTCATTCGCCGCAGTCTTAGTCTATAGAGGGAGCGTGGAGACGATTCAATTGGAGGTTGAGCAGATGGAAACGAATCTAAGGAAAGATGGATGGCGGGTGACCCGGCTGATGATATTAGGATTGGCTTTGGCGGTGGCGTCGGGTTTGGGCTTTGAGGTTCAGCGAAAGGCCTCAGCTCAGCAGCAGCAGTTGCCTTCGCCGTCCGATCTATCGCGCACTTTTATTAACGTAGCCAAGCAAGTCAAGCCCGCGGTTGTGAACATTGACGTGGTCGAGAAGACCAAGCGAGCATCGATTCGAATGCCCGAGGGCTTTCCGCAGATTCCCGGCTTCCCGGGTTTCGAGGGCCTGCCCCGCCGCCAGCGTGGGACCGGCTCCGGCGTGATCATAAGCGCCGATGGCTACATTCTAACCAACAACCACGTAGCGGCGGAGGCCGAGCAGATCAACGTTAAGCTTGCCGATGGCCGCGAGTTCAAGGCGAAGCGCGTGGGCACTGATCCTGACACCGATCTCGCGGTAATCAAGATCGAAGCGGCAAATCTACCGGTGGCGCATCTCGCCGATTCTGACAAACTCGAGCAAGGCGAATGGGTGATTGCGCTTGGCAGCCCGTTCGGACTCGCTCAAACGATGACCGCCGGAATAGTCTCCGCAACAGGCCGCGATCTTGGCGGGAGCGCGGGCCAGTTTACGAATTACATCCAGACGGACGCCTCGATCAACCCCGGCAACTCAGGCGGACCGCTGGTCAACATGGAGGGCGAGGTTGTTGGAATCAACACGCTGATATTCTCCCAAAGCGGGACGAGTTCGGGAGTCGGCTTCGCGATACCGTCGAGCCTTGCGACCAAGGTTTACGCGCAGCTCGTGAAGAGCGGAAGGGTAACGCGCGGCTATCTCGGAGTCAGGCTGCAGCCTGTTTCACCCGCCCTGGCGAACTCCGTCGGCTTTGACGGCACCGAAGGCGCGATCGTCAGCGACTTCGCCAAAGAAGACAGCCCGGCTGCTAAGGCGGGCCTTCGTAGTGGCGACGTGATAGTCGAGTTCGACGGCAAGCCGGTTAAGAACCCCAAACAGCTTACCGAGTATGTGGCGGACTCGGCAGTCGGCAAGATTGCGCAGCTTAAGTACGTGCGCGACGGCAGGGTTCAGACCGCTGCGGTACACCTGGGTGAGCGGCCGGCCCAAACAGGAGTCGCAGAACCTGAAGAGAAGGGCGAAGGGGAGGACTCTGGCAAGCTGGGCGTCTCGACTTCAAACGTGACGCCGGAGATTGCTCGGCAGCTCAAGCTCAAGGTCGCGACAGGCGTCGTTATTCAGAGCGTACAGCCCGACAGTCCGGCCGCCGACGCAGGTCTTCAAGCTGGCGACGTGATTCATCGGATCAACCGGCTTCCCATCACTAACCGGCAGGATCTCGTAAGGGCGATGGCCTCGCTCAAGGGCGTGCAGGAAATTGGGATGCAAATCGAGCGCGAGGGCCAGCTCTCGTTCGTGTCATTGTCGATGGAATGAGTTCGACAAGCATATGCGAATCGACCAGGCGGCCGCCTTCGAAGCGGCCGCTTTTTTTGTTGGCCTGCATCAACTATCGAAGCCCAACTTCGTTCCGTATAATCGACCTCAATGAAAACTCACAAAGGCTTTGCAACGTTCATTGCAATTCTGCTTTCACCATTCATCGCTGCCCCGACAGCGGCTGGGAGACAAACCGATGGGCGAGTGGAACAGTTTTCGGCCCAGTTGACGTCGGAGCTGAAGCGTCTGCAGCAAGCGGCGCTCTCCAGCGACTACGCTTATCTGCAGGTCGCGCATCTCTGCAACAACATCGGTCCGCGGCTGAGCGGGTCGCCGCAAGCTGCGCAAGCTGTCGAGTATGTTGCTGCTGAAATGCGGCGGCTTGGACTCGACGTTCAGCTCGAGAAGCTGATGGTTCCGCACTGGGTGCGAGGAGTTGAGACCGGCGAACTGACTGAATTCAAGGGCCAGGCGCCGAAGACCGTGCAGAAGGTCGTGCTCACCGCGCTTGGTGGGAGCACTGCGACTCCGCCCACGGGAATCACGGCGGAGGTAGTGGTGGTCGAGAGCTTCGACCAGCTTCGATCTCTCGGACGCGCCGGCCTGAATGAGAAGATAGTTCTATTCAACGTGAAGTTCGACAAACAACTCGCGGAGCAAGGGTGGGCGGGCGACGCTTACGGGCAGGCTGTCATTTATCGCGGCGCCGGTGCAAGCGAAGCAGCCAGGCTTGGCGCGCTGGCTTCGCTTGTTCGCTCGGTGGGCGGCGCGGAGTATCGGCTGCCGCATACGGGCGCGCTGCGATACGCGGATGACGCGCCGAAGATCCCGGCAGCGGCGGTGACCGCAGAAGACGCCGACCTGCTCGCTTATCTAGTCGCGCAGGGGAGGGTGCGAATGCATTTGACTCTTACTCCTGAGACTCTGCCGGACGAGCCGAGCTACAACGTAATCGCCGACCTCAAGGGAAGCGAGCATCCCGAGCAGATCATTATCGTTTCGGGCCACCTGGATTCGTGGGACCTCGGCACCGGAGCGATCGACGACGGAGCTGGAGTTGCGGTCGCGATGGAGGTCGCTCACTTGTGCAAACAGTTAGGGCTTCGTCCGAGACGAACGATCCGCGTGGTCGCTTGGATGAATGAAGAGAACGGCTTGGTCGGCGGGCTGACCTACGCGACGGATCACGCGGCTGAAATTCCGAATCACGTCGCGGCGATCGAGACCGATCTGGGCGCTGGTCATCCGGTGGGATTCTCCGGTCACGCGAGTTCAAAAGCAATTTCGCTGCTGGCGCCCTTGTCTCCGATTCTTCAAGCTTCGGGAGCCGGCGTTACGCGGCAGAGCGCGAACTCAGAGGGAGCGGACATCTCTCCTCTGGATAAAGCGGGCGTACCAACCTTCGCGCCCATTCAAGACGCTCGCTTCTATTTCAACTATCATCACACCGCGGCGGATACGTTGGACAAGATCGTGCCGCGGGAGCTTGCCGAGAATGCGGCGGTGGTTGCGGTGCTGGCCTACGCGATCGCGAACTTGCCGGAGCGGCTTCCGCGCTAAGCGAGATGGGTTACAGGCGCGGAGGCTCTTCCGAAAACATTAGAAGCCACCTCTGAGGGTGGCTTCTGTTTTCATTCCGAAATAGTCGCGCGTTATGACGGCTATTCCGTCCAGTCTTCCTCTTCTTCTTCCACAGCCACGTCGAGTTCAATCGGGTCGAGGCCAACGACTTCCAATTGGGTGCCGCAGTCCGAGCACTCGACGACATCGCCCTTGTCGCTGTCTTCGTCGACCTGCACTTCAGCGTCGCACTCGGGGCAGGTTCCTCTTGGCATGTTCTCTTTCCTCCGTCGTTAACAAGGCTACATGTTGCAAAGTGCGGTTCAGATTCTCTGGAACAATTATCTAAGCCGAAACGCTCACGATTTGCAAGAAGCCGGGAACACACCTCAACCAGCGAGTCGCAGCCTATTCGCGGCCAGCGAGTCGTCGCTGCACGAGATCGAGTCGTTCGCGCGCAATCTTCGCGGCCTCGCTCGCAGGAAAGCGCTTGATGATTACCCTGTAGGCAGCCCCGTCGTAGATGTACTGACCGGCGGCCTGGTCAAAGTCAAAGGCGATCCCCAACTTACTAAAGCGGTCCAGGGCGACATCGTTGAGATAATAGTCACGGGAACTGGCGTTAGGAGTCTTCGGGTCAACCGTTGCAGCGCGTTTGGCCGCGCGCTGACTCAATATCGGGGCGAAACGCTCGGCTTCGCCTGCCACTACAAGCAAGGCGTTCGGCGCGAGAGGCGAGCTTCTGAATCTCTCGCCAAACAGCAAGCCCAGTGAGATTCGATCGAAGCCGTCGCTGGCACTTTCGGCGAGCTTTAACAATCGCTTGTCTTCACCGGCACGGCCCGGGATCGCAACCGCCGCATTGTGAATCCAACCTCGCGTTCGTCTTGTCACCGCGACTCGGTAGAACTTCGGCTCGCCTGTTATCGCCTTGCTTGAACCTACGATGTAAACAGGCCGTCCAATGCGAAGCCGGTGGACTACTGGTGACTTCATATTGGGCTCCCGCCGGAGGACCGAAAGCCTGTCATCAACGACGAAGGCCCTCACCGGGCGAAGGGCGGGAACGGACGCTTGCTGAAAGGGCGTTGAGGTTGTTGTCTGGGCTGGCGATGCAATCGGCAGGACGAACACAGATGCTATCAGTAATCTCGTCTTGAGATCGGGTCGCATAGTCTCCCCTCCTAGACGACGCCCACAAACAGTTAGACGCAAAAAAGCAATCAAACACTTCAAAGCCTGGTTCTTTTGTTCTCTTGCCAGACGCTCGTCTGACAGTCAGCAACCGATGGATGTCGACCTTAGCAATCGGGCAACCCACCACCTGGTTACCACCGGCAACAGCCATTGAGTGCGAAGGGCTGAAGCTGGTGACGGATCGCACGGGTCTCCGGCGCGGTTGCGAGCCGCGTTCACGGCCGCCCGCGACCCGGTCGCGATCTTTCGTGTAAGCGGGTACAGCTTGACAATAA
>DATMCM010000541.1:0-9187 GCA_035558335.1 Blastocatellia bacterium
CCTCTGCGGCTCAGCGTCTCCGCGGTTAGATAGCATCGAAACCCTGCTAACCTATAAGGCGCCGAGACGCAGAGACCGCGCTGAGAACTGAAATTAGGACACCACCGTCGAAAGGTATCGCGCGACTCGCGTAGCGAGGGGCGCAACGGAGCGACGCCCCTACACTGTAGTCAGACCTTCCTCGTTTTCCACTTGCCGCGTCTGAACGCCAGCATACCGACTACTGCGATCAAAGACTCAGCCACGGTGATCGCCATGAAGACTCCCTTCGCTCCAAGCTTGAACGGCAGCGCAAGAGTGTAAGCAAGCGGAATCTGAAACAGCCAGTAACAACAAAGATTGATTACGGTCGGCGTGAACGTGTCACCGGCGCCGTTGAACGCCTGCACCATCACCATCCCATACGCGTAGAATATGTATCCATAGCTTATGAACCGTAAGCACGCTACGCCGTAAGGCACCACTTCGGGGTCTGTGGTGAAGATGCCGATTAAATGTTCGGCGAAGGCAACGAACACGATCGTGACCAGGCCAAGAAAACACATGTTTGCAAATCCGGTCACCCACACCGAACGCTCGGCGCGCTCCGGTTTGTTCGCCCCAAGGTTCTGCCCGACCAGCGTAGCAGCAGCATTGCTCATGCCCCACGACGGCAGAATCGCAAAGACGACTATTCTGATCGCCACCGTGTATCCAGCGAGCGCCGCATCGCCAAAGACCGCCACGATCCTCACCAGCCCGAGCCAGCTCGCGGTTGCCACCAGGAACTGAAACATTCCGCCCAATGATATGCGCACCATCCGTAACATCACCGGCAAATCGACTCGAAGCTGTGCCCAACCGACTTGAACGCGCCGATGCCCGCCCAGTAATACCCACATCTGAAAGATCACACCGATCCCGCGCCCTATCGTGGTCGCAATCGCCGAGCCTGTGATGCCAAGCCTGGGAAACGGACCGAGGCCGAGAATCAAACACGGATCCAGCACGATGTTTACGATGTTCGCCAGCCACAGAACCCGCATCGCGATCGACGCATCACCAGCTCCGCGAAAGACCGCGTTCATCAGGAACAGAAGCATGATCACGAGGTTGCCGCCGAGGATGATCCTCGCGTAGCCCGATCCCGAGGCGATCACCGCATCGGAGGCGCCCATCACTCGAAGCAGCGTCGGTGAATAGACGATACCAACAACGCCGACGGGCACCGACACGACTACGCCAAGTATGATTGCCTGAACTGCAGCTACCGACGCGCCGGCGCGGTCCTTCTCGCCGAACCGGCGCGCAACCGTCGCCGTCGTTGCCATGCTCAGCCCCATAGCCACCGCGAACACGAGGGTGAGCATTGATTCGGTCAGCCCCACCGCCGCGGTGGCTTCGGCGCCGAGAAAACGAGCGACCCAAAAGGCGTTGATGATTCCGAACAGCGATTCCATCGCCATCTCGAGGACCATCGGAACCGCGAGCAAAAAGATGGCGCGACCGATCGGCCCTTCAGTGAAATCCTGTTGCGAGCCCAACACAGCTTCGCGAAGAACCCCGGTCCATCGCGTTGGCCCGCCGCCGGCGATCACCTGGCCGGGAACGGGTGCGGCATCGACTGCGCGGGGAGTTGTTGTTTCTTCCATACGACAGCCTTTCGAAATCGTGATTGCGGATGTGAGTAGTAGAGACTGGCCGACGTCTGCGCAGTAAGGCACTCGCCTTCGGGGCGATCAGCCGTTGCGTCATTCCAGCCGCCGCCATGCGACTGAGCAGTGCGGCGTTCGGAGAGCTAGGTTGGATTCAAAACCTTTTCATATTGAAGACTAAATACCACTGGGACGCGGGGCGCGTCAATGCGAATGAGATGAAGGGATCAGACTGAGTCTTAGCTGGCCGATGACGAAACCAGCCGTAGGACAAGCTCTGCAATTGCTGCTTCCGCTTTTTGCTCGATTTCTTCTTTGGTCTGATCCTGAATCGGATGCGCGACGTAAACCGCGTCTAAGTCCGCGCGACCCAATGCGCTTGCTTGCGCCCGCGCCGCGGTGATGAACACATCGGTAGCGACCGGCACTGCCGGCACACCGAGGCTTTCAAGCTTTGTCGAGTCGTGCAAACTGCACGTTGTGCAGGACCCTCAATCGGCGAGCGCCTCGATCACCGCATCGCAACGCGCGGCGATCAGTTGGTCTATAACCGAAGCTGGAGCCGGCTTGGTAAAGGTGGGCTTCGCGACGCGAACAACTTGAGAGACGCCGTGATGCTCTCTCAGTAACCGTTCGATATGATCGAGGAATATGCCGCCACCGGGCTTGCTGATGTCGAGCAAGCCGATCGTCTTGCCTTCAAGCGTGTCCAGTCTCGCCGCCGGTGTACCTTGAAAGCGCACCGTTTCATCAAGCGGGTTCACTAGAATTGTTGGCATATAGCTGTTGCTCCTTCTTTGCGCCTTGGCCTCGTTGTATTGGCGCTCTGCGAGAAACCCCTCTCACGCAAAGTCGCCAAGACGCAAAGACACTAAAACTCCGCAATGGGGTACGTCACCATCTGGCTGCCGCGCGGACCCGCAGCCCAACTGCTAACGACGGCTGAGAACTTGCCCGCGGCGCCCCCGGCAACAACGATTTTGATAGCCGTCGGGTTCTGAAACTTCAAATAGCACTGCTCGCCGTCGATCACAGCTTGCTTGTACAGGCGCACCTGTTGAGTTCCCTCGCCTTCGCCGTCTTCAAAATGCTTGATGGGGATGCCGGTATTGTCAAACAAGTAGTCGCGCGCGTTTTGTTTGGTGAAGCCGTCGCGAACGATAGTCTTCACGTGCTCCGGGCAAAGCACCACGAGAGCCTCGATGCCCGCGCAGAGCCGATACGACCACGATGTCGCAAGCGCTCTGCTGATCGCTTTGAGCACACCGCGAGCGTCTCGCGCGTTATGCTCGCTTACGCCACGCGGAGGCTCGGCGGCAAATAGAGTGACGGTGCTTTCACTGCGCTGGAATCCCAATTCGACGTGGAGCGGTTCCCACGGATTCGCTTCTTCGTTCTCGGCGATGCAATAAGAAAACTTGCCGGAGTTGCCGAGAGTGGACATATCGATCTCGCCAGGACGCGCACCCCCAAGGTTTGTCAGGATCAATTGAAGCGCTCGACCAAGCGTGCTGTTGGCTCGGGCAACATTGCTGAAGACGTTACTCCCGGATGCAAAACCGAGCTCGCGTCTGAGGGGCCCGTTCACGATCACCAGCGGCGCTGCGAAGTGAGTCGTAGCCTGTACCCCATGAATGTTGAACCGCTCGTCGCACACCGCCCGGATAAGAGTAATCAGCACCCGCATCATCGCGGGCTCGCAGCCGGCCATCACCGCGTTGGCGGCGATCTTCTCGACCGTAGCCGCTCCATAGTTCGGCGGAATCAGCGCCACGACTTCGTCAGGCGCAAGCGACGTCGCCGACAGCATTCGCTCGACACGTTCGACCGTCGGGGGAATCACCGGAAGCGGATCGCCGAAGGAGGCGCAAAACTCGAAGGGATCCACTGAATCGTCGAGCGTGATGCGTGAAGCCCTCGAGCCGCGCCTGGCATAAGCGTTAGCCGCCAGCGCGATTTCTCCATCGGTCGCCGGCTCGAGATGACGAGAGGTGCACCCAGGCTTCGACTGCGGCGCGCCATCAAACTCGGAAGCGATCGTTATCGGGGCCAGACCCGCGGCGTCGCAGATGATGTTCGCCATTTTGTTCAGCGAAGCCTTATCGAACCCGATCTCAGTGGCAAGCACCTTGCCGCCGGCTACCAGGAACAACGACGGCACGGCGACCGGATCGTAGGCACTCGACACGCTAAGGTCTCGATCCAGCACCACCGGAAACAGGATGGGCAGGTGTTCGACTAGCTCGCGGGTGGCGGCTTTGTTGTCCTGGGAGATTCCGATGATGCTTGAGCTTCCAGCTTGTGTTGCAAGCTTGTTTAGATACGGGATGGTCAGCCGGCAAGTCGGGCAGTCAGTCTCGAAGAAGACCAGCAGCGTCGGCCCCCGTTCGCTTTCGAAGCTGAGTGGTTCGCCATTGAGGTGTTCGAGAAAGAATCGAGGAGCTTGCTCGCCGGTTTGTAGCATCGAATCGAACCAATGTTTTTCTCAGTCGCCAGGTAAGTTTCACGCAAAGACGCAAAGAAACGCAAAGGCGCTGGACGTCCAGAGCAACTCTATGCGCGTCTTTGCGGTTCTTTGCGTCTTTTGCGTGAAACCCTTTTTGCGTGAAACCCGACTGGTATTCCCTTTTGGCGCTCTACGCTGAGCCCGCGCTTCCTTAGTTCGCTCTCGAGGATTGACTCATAGATCGATTCAAAGATTCCAGGTCCGAGTCGAGTGTGAATCTTGAATGCCACGTCGACGATGTGATGAGCGATTTCATTTTCGGTCACTGATTTCACGCAAAGACGCAAAGGAACGCAAAGACGCAAAAGTCGTCTACGGGCGCTTGCCGTTGTACGACGGGACGACCGGAAGCAATACGCGAGATGGATGAGCGCGATCGTGATGGATCGTGTTCGTAGCGACTCGCGTCTCGCCGTCCGCCCTCATCGCTTTGCCGGTGTTTGGGTTCGGGTCGTAGCGCGGGTCGTTCGAGCTGGTCACGTGAATCGCGATCCGATGACCCTTGTTGAAGATCAAACTCGTAGACCACAAGTCCAGCGTGAAGTTGTAGACCTCCCCCTTCTTCATGAACACTTCGCGATCGAAGCCATCCCTGAAGCGCGCTCTGAATGCCGAATCCAGCACAAGCCGCTCCGTTCCGTCCGGGTAGACATCCACAAGCTTGGCCATCCAGTCGGTGTCCGGGCAATCGCTTTCCGCCCACAACTCGAGGGTGATTCGGCCGGTGATCTCGACCGGCGAAACGAGCACGGGGGTGACATACTTCAGGATGTCTTTCCGCTCGCCTACAGCGCGCTGGTCCATCGGGCCTTTCTTAATGCTGAGGTTAGCGCCACCGATCGTCGGCACCGGGTTCTTTGGGTCGTATTTGTATGAGTCAGCGCTCTCGGTCTGCGCTGGTATTTTTTCTGTCAGCGCGCCGCCGGCATTCAGAAAGTAGGGAGTCGGTTTGGAGGGCACCGGCCAGGAGATCGCGGTGCGCCATTCATTGCCGGGCGACTTCGGGTCGGTGACGTCGCCCATCGTGTAGTAGCGAACCGGCGGCTCATCCATGATCCCGTTGTCCTTGCCCTTAAGCCAGTAGTCGAACCACCTCAGCGCTTCATCGACCGCGTTGACCGCTGAATTTGCGGGATAGGTTACCTCTTCAACCTTGCCATGGCCCCAGGGTCCCATGATCAGTTTTTGATTCCCCGCAGCAGGACCTCCGCCCTGCGACTGCAGACCCACGAAGTTATCGATGTTGCCTTGGGCGAAGATGTCGTACCAGCCGCCGTAGTTGTAAACCGGGACCTGGAACTTCGGCCAGTGCTTGGGCATTTCGGCGATGTCAAAGAATCCGTCGTAGACGTTGTGCGCCAGCGTTTCGGCGATCACCCATTCGGCCTTCTGACGTTTGAGCCAGGGTTCGTTCAGCTCCTTGCGAAAGACGCCCCCCATAAACGCCGACTGATAATAAATACTCGATCGAGCTACCATCACGAATGTGGCCACGAGGTGCGGCGGATTCATCATCGCCGCGAGATTGGAGGTGATCCCCATCGCCGAGGCGCCGAACATGCCGACCTTGCCGTTACACCAGGTCTGCTTGCCCGCCCATTCGACGGTGTCGAAGCCGTCCAGATGATCCGTCATGAACGGCCGGTATTCGCCTTCGCTCTGAAAGGTTCCGCGGCAGTCCTGGACAGCGAGCGCAAAGCCGTTGCCGGTCCATTTCTCGTTTCCTATCGCCTGAGTGCTTTTGCCGTAAGGCGTGCGTATCAGAACGACCGGCCAGGGGCCGTTGCCTTCCGGCAGATAGATCGTCGTGGCCAGCTTGACGCCGTCGCGCATCGCGACCATCTGCTCGACCTTGTTCGATCGAACAGGCGCCGGCTGTTGGGCGTTGATGACGCAAGCAAACGCGCCCAAGGCGGCGATTGCCAGGAAAACGAGAATTCGAAGGCGCCCTTGCTCGAAGATACGATAACAAAACGAATTCGGGGTTCGGATTCTGGAACTGCGGTCGAAGAAGGCTGACTTCAAGCTTGGCATGGTATTGGTCCTCCCGTACTTCATCTCGGGCCTTCTGTTACAAAAAGAGAGGCGAGCAATCGGTGGCGGGTGCTCTGAGCTTCTCGCTCGTCACTTGCCACTGATCACTCGCCAGTCAGTTAGAAGGATTTGGCGAGTGACCCTATGAGTCACTCGCCGCTCTTTCGGGCTGGTTAGAAAGTGAACCGACCCGCGAATTGGTAAGCTCGGGGCGCGCCGGTTCCGAATCCGCCCTGGCCCAGCCTCAGCGTCGGCTGCCCGAAGTTGAAGCTTGCTTTCGGGACGATGGCACCCGTCGTCGGATCGAACGACGTGCTATCCAGCGTCGGGCTGAAGCCGCCAAGGTTCGCTATGTTGAAGACGTTGAAGACCTCGACGATAGCGTCGACCTGGTATCGCTCTTTGAACTTGAACGTCTTCTGAATACGAATATCTTCAGACTGGAAGTTGTCGCCAAAGTCGAACTTAGTCGGCAGGATCAGCGGTCTGATACTGCCGTTGCTCGGTTTGGCTACGTTCGTGTTGAAGTCGTTGACCAGCCTGAAGAGTTCGTCTTTGCCCGTGCCGCGGCCCAGATCGTTGATCTTGAGTCCCGGCAGAGTGTCACCACCCTGACCGTCGCCATCGAGGTCCACTGTGCCCCCAACCCGAGCGTTGAACGGAGCGGTGCTTGCGTACACCGCTATCAGCGATGCCTGGAAACCCCACGGAAGGTTGACCAGACCGCTGAACGTGAACCGATGTGTGGCATCGGCGGCAAGCGGCCCGTTGCTCGCAAACCAGTGATCGGCGTCTTCCGGCGTGCCACCTTTCAGGAAGTAACCAGTCAGGCTCGATAACGCGTACGAGGCGGTGAACTGATATCGGTTCGAGAACCGCTTGTCCACTTTAACGAGCAATGCTCTGTACCGGTTTCGGTCAACGCTATTGATGATAAAGATCGGGCCATTTGCGCAAATTGCGGTTGGATCGCCGGCCTGGGTGAGCGAGCACTTCGGAAGAACCGGCCCGCCACGGGCAGCGCTTCGGAGGAAGTGATTGTAGTCGATCGCCGCCGCCAGTCCTTGAGTATTGTGAACGCGATTGCGTTGCACGAAGTCGGCCGAGATGGTCATGTTGTAAGGCAACTGTCGCTGAAAACCGATCGTGAACTGCTCGGAGTACGGCACAACCAGTTCCGGATCCAGCAAGGTCCCAGGAAGCTGAGACGACTTGACGAACTGGATGCTGCTGAAGCCGTTCACCGCGCCTTGATTCAGCGTGTTCTGCAGCGCAGGAACCTGGATGCCTAACGCAGACAGCAGATTCGCGCCTGTAAATTTGCTCGGCAACGTGCTTGTCACGCCTGCGAGTGTGAGGTTGTTGCGTATGTCCAGCCCTTGGCCGATGGCCGGATTGATCGCTGCGCTGTAAGCATTGAATGCCGCCAGCGGTCCCGGCAATGGTGGCAGCCTGGGAAAGACGTTGGTGTTAACAAAGAACGCGGTTGGTATCGATAATCGGCCGTCGCCCGCAGGGCCAAGCAGCGGTCGCTCGAGAAGCCGCGTCACAAACAGAATCGTATCGTAGTAGATTCCGGCCCCGCCGCGAATCACCGTCTTGCCATCGTTCTTGACGTCCCACGCAAACCCCGCCGAAGGTGCAAAGTTGTTCTTATCCTTCTTTGAGGGGCCGAGTGTGCCGACCAGCGGAACGAGAATCGCCGGGTGGTCGAGGTCGGAATTGCCAAGATTGGTCTCGTACTGGTACGAGAGGCCGTATGAAAATGTAAATCCGGGTTTGACCAGCCAAGAATCTTGTCCATAGAAGCGGTACCGGTTGCCCTGTCTGGCGATACCCTGGTGGAAAGAGGGCGGCTGAACCTTATCGCCCACGCCTGCCACGCCCGCGATAAACGAAAGACCCAGGAGGTCATCGATCGTGATCGGTAAGGTCGAGTTTGTCTGGAGAGACGCGGGAATCGGAATAAAGAGGTTTGCCCTGATCAGAGCCGTGATCGCCGGAGGGATCCCCGGGGCCCCAGCCGCCGCAAACAAGCCTGCGTTGGTAGCCTCGATGTCGCGCGGATCGTGCAACACGATCAACGCCGGATCAAAGAAGTCCCAGCTTCCCTTCCCGTAGTTGTGTTCCCACTCCGCGCCAAACCTGAAGCGGTGAGAACCCTTCGCCCAGGTGAAGTTGTCAGTCGTCTGGTAACGATCCAAAATGCGATTTTGAGGCGCGTTGGTCTCGTTCCCAATAACCAGGTTGCTGTTGTTCACCTGAATCTGAACCCCGCGCACGCCGATGCAGCCGGGATTGCTCGCCGGACAGTCACTGTCAGACGGTATATCGCTGGTGTTGTTTATGCGCTGATAGTTGAAGCGCACATCGTTAACCATGTTTTGGTTCAACACGGTCGTTAATCCGCCCTGAAGGTTGTTGTCTTTGTTGGTATTCGCTCTCCAGTTCGAAGGCAGCCGGTTGGTGCCGTTCGGCGCGAAGGCGCTGTTGTCGTCACGGCTGAAGCGGCCGAACACGTTGTTTTTGTCGTTGATCTTGAAGTCGCCCCGGAGGTTGAGCAGGTAGCCATCGTACGGCGAGGTCGTGCTGGAGTTAAACTGTGCCAGCACGGGAGCGCCGGTTATAAAGGCGGACTCCGCCGATTTCTGGTTCAGCTTCTCGTAGTTGAAGAAGAAGAACGCCTTGTCCTTCTTGATCGGTCCTCCAACTGATCCTCCCCACTGGTACCGCCTGAAGAAAGGGTCGAACGTCGCGTTCGGACGGCCGAAGGTTGGAAGGGCCGCGATGCTGTGGTCGCGGTAGAAGAGGAATGCGTTCCCGTGAAAAGCGTTAGTACCGGTTCGCGAAATGATATTGACCGCGCCGACCGATGTGATTCCCGTCGAGAGGTCAAAGCTGAACGTCGATATTTGAAATTCTTGAATAGACTCGGTCGAGAAGTTCTGCGCTGCGCCTCCGGTAACCGGGTCAAGGATGCTGCCGCCATCAACCGTGAGTCGGGTGAGTGCCG
>DATMCM010000542.1:0-5172 GCA_035558335.1 Blastocatellia bacterium
CCAGACCAATCAGCACGATCAAACCGATCTGCGCGTAAACGTCAAGATCGTACCCGCGCATGATTAGGCCGAGAAATGCGCCGAATATGGCAATAGGAACGGTCAGTAAGACAGAGAACGGAAGCGACCAGCTTTCATAAAGAGCCGCGAGGATTAAGAAGACAAACACAAGCGAGAGGCCGAACACGGTGCCGACCGTGCCAGATGCCTTCTTTTCCTGATAGGACAAATCCGCCCAGTCATAACCGATTTCGCGCGGAAGCACTTGCTTCGCCACTTCTTCGAGGGCCGCCATCGCCTGTCCCGAACTGTACCCCGGCGCCGCGGTCCCGAGGACCTGCGCCGCCCGATAAAGATTGAAGCGATTTGTGTACTCGGGGCCAGAAATTCTTCGGGTCGCAGTGAGCGCTGAAAGCGGCACCATGTTGCCGTCATTGTTCCGGACGAAAAAGCGCCCGATGTCCTGGTCGCTCAGGCGCTCTTCCCCTTCAGCCTGAAGGAACACCCGCCATTGCCGGCCAAACCGGTTGAACTGATTCAAATACAATCCTCCGAGAAAAGCCTGCATCGTCTGATAGACGTCCTCGACTGCAACGCCTTGCTTCAACACCTTGTCGCGATCCACGTCCGCATAAATCTGCGGCACTGAAGCAGAGAACGGAGAGCTCACTCCCGCGAGTTCCGGACGTTTCCGGCACGCCTCTAGAAACCTCTGCAGATTCTGATCCAGGAAGTCGATCGTTCCGCCGCTCCTATCCTGAATCCAGAATGAGAATCCGCCCGAGTTGCCAAGACCGGGTATCGAAGGCGGACTGAAGGCAAAAGCGGTTGCTTCTGTCACCTCGGCTCCCATCGCTTTATTCAACGTAGTTGTAATTGCCCGCGCTTGGAGCTCGTCAGTCTTACGTTCATCCCATGGCTTCAAAGCTACGAAGAAGAAGCCCTGGTAGCTGGCGGAAATGCGTGTCAGGAGACTGAATCCGCCAATGGTGTTGTAATATTGCACACCGTCCGTTTTTGCGAGAATCGCTTCAACCTTCTGCAATACCTGGTCGGTCCTCTCAAGCGAGGCGGCCGCCGGCAGTTGCACGTTCAAGAACAAGTAGCCATAGTCCTCTTCCGGGAGGAAGCTCGATGGAAGCGATCTTCCGAGGACCGCATCCAGACCGGCGAAGCCTCCGAGGATCAACATGGCCACTACGGCTTTGCGAATCAGACCATGGCTCCAGTTGACATAGCCGTGGGTTGCTTTTGCAAAGCCCCGGTTGAACACCCCAAAGAATCGAGCGAGCACGCCTTTGGATTCCCTCCTCGGCCGGAGAAGAAGCGCTGAAAGAGCCGGCGAAAGCGTTAACGCGTTGAACGCCGAAATAAGGACCGAGATCGCAATCGTAACCGCGAACTGTTTGTTCAAGCGTCCCTGAATACCGCTCATGAATGCGACTGGAATAAACACCGAGACCAGGATGAGAGCAATGCCGATGACCGGCCCGGACACCTCCTTCATTGCCTGGAGTGTTGCATCGCGCGGACTCATGCCCTCTTCGATGTGGTGCTCGACTGCCTCCACCACGACTATCGCATCGTCGACGACTAGTCCGATCGCCAGCACCAGCCCGAAAAGCGACAGCGTGTTGATCGAGAACCCGAGAAGCGGAAAGATAGCGAAGGTTCCGATCAGCGAGACCGGGACCGCGATCATCGGGATCAGCGTCGCTCGCCAGTTCTGGAGAAAGAGAAAGACGACCAGGATCACCAATAACATCGCCGCAAATAATGTCTTTACGATTTCACGGATTCCCTCGGAGACCGGCAGCGTGGTATCGAGCGTTATCGCGTAATCCAGGTCGCTGGGAAAGCGGCTCTTCAGCCCGGCCATCGTCTGTTTCACGCCTTCGCCGACCGCCAGCGAGTTCGAACCGGGGGTCTGAAAGATCGCAATGATGCAACCGGGCTGGCCGTTAACTCGCGCCCTCTGCTGGTAGTTGAGAGCCCCGAGTTCGATGCGGGCCACGTCCTTCATCCGGACGGTTGAGCCGTCTGGATTCGAACGCACGACGATCTGGCCAAATTCCTCCGGAGTCTGAAGCCGCCCCTGC
This sequence comes from Blastocatellia bacterium, assembly GCA_035558335.1. Classification (GTDB taxonomy): domain Bacteria; phylum Acidobacteriota; class Blastocatellia; order UBA7656; family UBA7656; genus Onstottus_B. The sequence goes on from DATMCM010000542.1 coordinate 2,100, forward strand.
GCCCTAACGGTATAGGTCATCTCCTTTCCCTGCGGCGCGGGCTCGGCTCCCACCTGGCCCGAAGGGTTAACAGTACTCTGCTTCTGAACCGCACGAGCCAGGTCGGGAACTCCCAGCCCAAGTTTTGCCAGGAGATCCGGCTTGACCCAGATGCGCATTGCATAATCGCTTGCCCCGAAAAGCCTGACCTCGCCGACGCCGGGAACGCGATAGAGAACGTCGTTGATGTTTATGTTGGCGTAGTTCGCCAGAAATAGTGAGTCATAAGTCTTGTTCGGCGAAAACAGGGAGATCACCAGCATCGGAAGACCGGTAGACTTGCGCAGGCTGATGCCAAACTGATTGACGTCGCTTGGAAGGTTTGGCTGCGCTTGCGCCACCCTGTTTTGGACGTTTACCTGGTCGGTGTTGGCGTCGGTGTCTACGTCGAATGTCACAGTCAAACTCTCGGTGCCGTCATTTGCGTTGGTGGACTGCATGTACAGCATGTTGTCCACGCCGTTCATCTGCTGTTCGAGCGGAGTCGAGACCGACTGCTCGATCGTAATCGCATCTGCTCCGGTGTAAGTCGTCGATGTGATGATCTGGGGCGGAACGATCTGAGGAAACTGGGCGAGCGGCAATCCTCGCATCGCGATCAGCCCGGCCAGGACGGTGATGATCGCGATCACCATCGCGACTATCGGACGCTTAATGAAAAAGCTGGATATCATGAATCAGTCCTTTTGCTACGGCGATCGAGTAGCTTCACGAATCGTCAAGTCTCGCAGATGTGAACTGAAAACTGCGGTCTGAGAATCTCAAGACTTCAATTTGCGATGCTCGATTCTCGTTCTGCGTCGTTGTTGTTAGTCCTCGGTCGACGGAATGGGCTTAGGATTCACGGCTAACCCGGGTTTGATTCTTTGCATTCCCTCGACGACCACGCTCTCGCCAGGCTTCAATCCCTCGTCGACGATCGACATCGAACCCACACGCTCTCCCAATTTAACCGTACGAATATCGATCTTGTTGTCCGGGCCCACGACGGCGATCTGATAGCTTCCTTGAAGTTCGGTAACCGCGCGCTGGGGTACCAGCAACGCACCGACCTGGATCCGCGTCACCGACCTAACCTTGCCATACTGTCCCGGACGGAGGAGATTTCCCGGGTTCGGAAAAATCCCTCCGAGCCTGATCGAGCCAGTTTTCTCATCGACTCCGCGGTCCGCAACGAAGAACTTCCCCTCGTGGGGATAAATTGTTCCATCGGCCAGAACCAGATTCAGTTGCAGTTTCTGGTTCGCAGCGTCCCTTTGAAGTTGAGTCGGGTTGAGCTTCGTAAACTTGAGGTACTCCTGTTCGCTAAGCGTGAAGTAGACCTTTATGGGATCGAGCGAGGAGACCGTCGCAAGCGGGCCGCTGTTAGGGTTGACAGGTTGGATAAGGTTGCCAACCTGGGCCTGGGCGATGCCGGCAATGCCGTCAATTGGAGAGGTTATCCTGGTAAATCCAAGATTAAGCTCGGCCGTGCTGACGGCTGCTCTGCTCGACTCGACTGCCGATCTCGCGGCAACTATTGCTGACTTCGCAGACTCGACCCCCGCAGCGGCTGCTTTGACCAGAGCCTTCGCGGCAAGGTTCGCCTGCACGGCGTTGTCAAAGTCCTGTTGAGCGATCACTCCCTCTTTTGCCAACGAAGTGAAGCGGTCGACATCCATCTGAGTCTTGCCCTGGTTTGCCTCGGTTTGAGCGAGTTGCGCCTGTGACTGGACGAGTTGTGAAGTAGCTTGCGCGACCTGGCCCTGAGCCTTTGCCAGATCTCCCTTCGCCTGATCGAGCGCGGCCTGAAGAGGTCTAGGGTCAATCTCAAACAGCAACTGGCCCTTTCTCACGAAACCACCTTCAACGTAATTCTTGCTCAGCAAGTATCCGGTCACCTGTGCCTTGATCTCCGCGTTCACCATGCCATCCAGAGTGCCGATCCATTCGCTGTAAATCGGGACGTCCTTCTGCGTAACCTGTACCACCTCCACTTCCGGAGGTTGTACGGCGGCTTGAGCGGTCCCCTTTGCCTTAGATCGACCGAGGACAACCAACAGGACGACCACGATCAAGCCGATTGCCGCGCCGATTGCTATCTTGTGTTTCAATAGGGCCCTCATCCTTCCTCACTTTCCGCTGCCATCAGATCGGTGATCAACGCTGAGAATCGGGCGGTGAAGAATCCCGGTCGCCCGGAGTTGTTTCATCGTTTTCCTGGCAGCCGTCGCTCCAGCGAGGGAGCCCCAGCCGCTCGCGGAGGCGCGCGCAATCGGCGTCGGCATCACGGAGGGCATCCTCGAGCCTTGCCTGGCTCGAGACAAGCAGTTCCAACTGCTCATTGATTCTGCTCTTCCTGCTCTCGAGCCTGGCGCGCAACTCGGCGCGCAACTCGTCCATCGGACGCACCGAACCGATGAACACCAACGCCTGCTGGATGCTCTCCGGTGTCAGTTGGTAATCCAAGTCGTCAAGGGCAGCCTGGAGCTCGATTTCTTTGAACTGAAGCTCAAGGAGTTGAGCTCGCAAAGCATCCGAGCGACTCTCGGCTCGGTTCAGCATCTCGATGTCGATCAGGCTAAGCGCTCGATTTCGCTCGTCGCGAACCGTGGAGCTGTCGGCAGCCCGATCCAACATCACCGGCTTGTTATTCAGCTTCTGGCCCGCTACCGCTACGGACGATGACTGCTGGGCCGTCGTCGCCGTTTGCGCGAAGCCCGGCACCGTGAGCGCCGAAGCGACGAAGAGCCCAAGAATTAATCGCTTGATTCGTGCCGCGCACATTACACTCCCTCCTCTTAGCATCCCTTCTGCAACTGCCACGGATATCGGCCTCTTTTCGAGGCACCCAGATTCGCTACCGCTTGCGTTTGTGGAGGTTCGTTAAGCAGCGGGGCAGGTCGCCCCCAGCTTCCGGTGAACACAAAGCTCTCCAACGGGCGGGCCGTGCCAACGTCTACTCCTTGCGCACCGTCCGATGCGTCTTTCAGGTCGGTCACATAGCCAAGCGCAATCGCAGTAGTAGGCGCAAACCCGGCCGGTATCTGGAATT
>DATMCM010000543.1:0-5823 GCA_035558335.1 Blastocatellia bacterium
TGCCGGCCAGCTCGCGTGCTCGGTCACGAGGGCGTAGGTTTCATTGAAGCCGTTGGTCCAGGAGTCGTGACATTCAAACCAGGAGAACGGGTCCTGATTTCGTGCATCAGCGCTTGTGGGAAGTGCGAGTATTGCCGAAAGGGGATGTACTCGCATTGTGTCAACGGTGGATGGATTCTTGGCAACACCATCGACGGGACACAAGCCGAGTATGTGCGTATTCCCTACGCTGACACGAGTCTCTATCGAGTCGCAGACGATGCCGACGAGGAAGCGCTGGTCATGTTGAGCGACATCCTGCCGACAGGCTTTGAGTGCGGCGTGCTCAACGGCAAAATTCAGCCGGGAGCAACTGTTGCAATTGTGGGAGCAGGATCGGTCGGACTCGCGGCTCTGCTTACGGCACAGTTCTTTTCGCCGTCTGACATCATAATGGTCGACGTTGACGACAATCGTCTCGCGGTATCGAAGCGCTTCGGCGCTACAGCGACTGTGAGCAGTAGTGACGGCAAAGCAGCAGAAGCGGTCATGCAGCTGACTGCAGGGCGAGGCGTTGATACTGCAATCGAGGCGGTCGGCATACCAGCTACGTTCGGGCTTTGCGAAAATATAGTTGCAGCAGGGGAACCATTGCCAACATCGGCGTGCATGGATCGAAAGTGGACCTCCATTTAGAGCGACTTTGGTCACACAACATAACCATTACCACCCGATTGGTGGATACTTTCAGCACGCCCATGCTGCTCAAGACGGTCCAGTCTCGGAAGGTCAATCCCAAGCTTCTGGTTACTCACCATTTTCCGCTTGACCGCATTCTGGAAGCTTACGACACGTTCGGAAAAGCGGCCAGTACGCAGGCGCTTAAAGTGATCATCGAAACCTAGCGCTGCTTTTTTGCGATACTGACTGGATGGAGGTCCGCGCCCTCACCGGAGATACCAACGAGGGATGAAGCGGTGGGATTACTGGTGTCACGTTCTGGCCGCGTGCCGATACCATAGAACGCCATTCGCCGATCGTAGAGCGTAAATGCGCCAACAGGGTGGAGGACATTTTCTGCTGTCACTAGGGGAGACGTCTCATCTCTACCGAGTTCGAACTCAAGCTCGCCGCACCACCAGCGAAATTGGAAAAGTTGAGGCGCGTGCTCCTGGCGATGCCCACCGTGAAGTCGGAGGTCCGGTTGATGCTCGTCAGCACGTACTACGACACACCTACGCTTGCGCTCCACCGAGAGCGGTTATCGTTTCGGGTGCGCAAGCAGGGCCGGGAGTTCGTACAGACTGTCAAGGCCGAAAATCCCACTCAGGCGGACGTGTTGGAGAGGAAGGAGTGGGAAGACCAAATCCCGAGCAAGCGGCCGGTTCTTGATGCACCGAAGACTGGCAAGTGGCTGCCCGATACGGACCGCGATGGCGAGTTGCGTCCAGTCTTCACGACGACGGTCACGCGAACGGTTATCGCAATCAGCCCGGGTCCATCCGCTCGGATCGAGGCGGCCATTGACGAGGGCGAGATCCGCGCTTCCAACGGCGATGCCGTCGCGCCGATCAGCGAAATCGAGCTTGAGCTCAACAATGGCGATCCGCGGGTGCTCTTCGACGTGGCGCTGCAATTGCTCGAAACTGCGCCAATCCGCATTGAGGTGCGCAGCAAGGCCGAGCGAGGTTATCGACTGCTTGGAACCGACGGGCTAAGGCCGCAGGCAGTCCGTGTGGGACCCGTCGCGCTCGATCCTGCCATGAGCGTCGAGGCCGCGCTGGAGCGCAACGGGCGACGCTGCCTTACCCATCTTCTGAGCAACGAACAGGCTGCGCTGGCGGGTGAGCCTGAAGGCATCCATCAAATGCGAGTCACCATTCGGCGTCTTCGCTCCGCGCTTTTGGCTTTGAAGCGGCCGCTGCAGAAAAAGCATTACCACTGGGCTTCGGAGGAGTTGAGATCGCTCGCTCACACCCTGGCGCCGGTGCGCAATTTGGATATTTTTGCCGCCTGCCTGGTCCGCCCGATCACCCACGCGTTGCCGGCCGGCCTCGACTTCGAACGCCTCATCGACGCCACGGAGCGCCGGCGGCGTGCAGCGCTTGACCATGCTAAACAGACGATCATGTCCGAAAGATACACTGAATCGATGTTGCGATTGTTGCGATGGTTTGTAGCGCGTGGATGGCGTGAACAGCAAATATCAGAGCACGCGGTCGTGCTTTTAGCCCCTATCGTCGATGTTGCCCCCGACCTGATCGAGCGGCATCATCGCAAGGCTCGGATGCGTAGCAAGAAGTTCGAAGAGTTGACGGCAACTCAGCGGCACAGGTTGCGTATTGCGCTGAAGAATTTGCACTACATCGTCGAATTTTTGGGAAGCCTTTTTGACAAGGACCGAATTCGAACGTTCGTAAAGTGCTTGAAGTCATTGCAGGACGATCTCGGCTATGCAAATGACGTCCGTGTCGCCCACGACCTCGTTGATCAAATTAGCGAAGCAACAAATCAGGATGTTCGCGCGATCAATCGTGCGGGAGGGATCGTGCTAGGTTGGCACGAGCGGGTTCTTGCTGATCGCAATCCGAGGATCAGAAAGCATGTTCGTCGCTTTAGACGATTGGATCCTTTCTGGTGAGGCGAAAAAATGTTGGCTGGTGGCTGTTTTTTGGAGGCCGACCCGCACTGATGTGCGGGCTTTGGCTTGCCTCGGCGCGTCGGTTGGCAGGAGAGATTCCATGTTCGGGCGCAACTTGCTCGGCAGACTGCCGGCTGACGCCAAGGCCCGGCCTCGAAAGGGCGCACAGCCGAAATGGGTTGCGCCCATGTCGGCGACGCTCACGGATGAAGTCTTCTCGCGACAGGGATGGTTATTTGAGCCGAAATGGGACGGGGAGCGCTGCCTCGCTTTTCGCCGTGGTCGCGATTTGGATCTCTTTTCGCGGAATCGAATTCGGCTGAACGCGAAATATCCCGAGGTGGTCGAAGCGATTTATCAGCAGCAAGCCACTTCTTTCATCGCGGATGGCGAGATTGTCACCTTCGACGGCGACATCACCAGCTTCGCAAAGCTGCAAGCGCGCATGCAGGTGGCGCACCCGCCGGCCGATCTGATTCGCAAGGTGCCGGTGTGGTTCTATCTTTTCGACTTGCTCTATCTGGACCGCTATGACATCCGCCAGGTTCCGCTCCGGTACCGAAAGGAAGTACTTCGCAATGCCTTCGACTTCCAGGGCTCCTTGCGGTTCACGGAGCACATCAAGACTGAAGGCGAGGCCTACTATCGAGGAGCGTGCCAGAAGGGATGGGAAGGTGTCATCGCAAAAAATGGGGACAGCGTATACGTGTCCAGACGCACGCGCGATTGGCTCAAATTCAAGTGCAAGCAAGAGCAGGAGTTCGTCATCGGCGGTTACACCGATCCACGAGGGTGTCGGACCGGGTTCGGAGCATTGCTGCTAGGTTTCTATCGCGGGCGAAAGCTCGTATATGCCGGCAAGGTCGGGACAGGGTTCGACCACGACCTGTTGCGGCGTCTGGGCGAGAAGCTTGCACGGCTGAAGACGCCGGTTTCCCCCTTTGCCGAGGACGGGCTGCCGCGACGCGGCGTGCATTGGGTGAGACCGAAGCTCGTCGCTCAAATCGGATTCACCGAGTGGACGGCGGGAGGCAAGCTCCGACACCCTCGATTCCTTGGCCTGCGGGATGACAAGCGGCCGGAAGATGTCGTGCGTGAGGGCTGATGTGCGATGAGGTGAAATCCTCAATCCCGCCGACGAAACTCCAAAATAGTCGGAGGCACAACAATGTCGCTCACAGCATATCGAAGCAAAAGAGCTTTTACAGAGACGCCCGAACCAGTCGGGCAAGTGCGGCGAAGTAGCCGCAGACGCATCTTTGTCGTTCAAAAACACGATGCCACCCGGCTTCACTATGATTTCCGGCTGGCCGTAAATGGGGTCTTGGCGTCCTGGGCAGTACCCAAAGGCCCTTCGATGAACCCTGCGGACAAGCGCTTGGCCGTAAGGACGGAGGACCATCCGCTCGAATATGCGAGGTTCGAGGGCGTGATTCCACCCGGCCGATACGGAGCAGGAACGGTGATGGTCTGGGACTCGGGAAAGTATGAGCCACTGGAAAATCAGCCGCCAGAGGAACAGCTGGCTCGCGGCAAGATCCAAATTGGTTTGCAGGGCGAGAAACTGCGCGGCGGGTTCACGCTGATCCAAATCGCAAGACGATCTATGAATTCTAGCCGAAGAGATCACTGGTTGCTCATAAAAAGTCGCGACGAATACGCTGATCCGTCGTGGGATATCGAGAGCGTTCGTTTCGATCGCTCCGTTCTTACCGGCCGTAGTCTGAAGGAAATCAAGGACGGAAAGCCAGCAAAGCCCCGACTTGGCCGGCGCCGTGTTTGAATGGCAGCCGCTCATGCCGGTCGGTGGAGCGCCACCTACCGGTGGGTCTATTCGAGAGCACGGCCTGGAGGCGGTCGGTGGGCTCATCCTCAAAGTGCAAAGGTATTTGTTTCCCGATTTGGCCTCCGTCAATGCGGGACGCAGCGGAACCAGTAAGAGCGGCAGGTCGAGCGCGAAAAAGAAGGCGCGAGACCAGCACTTAGGAACTTCGGATCTGGAGGGTTCGATGTGGTTGTGGGCGGCATTCATGCTTTTCATATTCTTCCTGGTGGCGTTGGATCTGGGGATATTCCACCGGAAGACTCGCACAATAGCGTTCAAGGAAGCGCTGAAATTAAGCGGGGTGTGGATCGGCGTCGCGCTTGCCTTCAATGTCCTCATCTTCTTCGCCTATGAGCATCATTGGTTCGGGCTCGATCTCGCCGGGGGTGAGCCAGACGGACGCACAGCCGCGATTTTGTTCCTCACAGGTTATCTGATCGAAAAATCGCTCGGCTTAGACAATCTCTTTTTCATTGCCTTGATTTTTTCGTACTTCCGCATTCCGACAGCATATCAGCATCGCGTATTGTATTGGGGAATCCTCGGTGCAGTGATCATGCGCGCCGCGATGATCCTTGCCGGCACCGCGTTGATCGAGCGCGTCGACTGGATTCTCTACCTGTTCGGCGTGGTTCTAATCATGAGCGGGGTCAGGATGGGGCTGGTCGGGCACCCTCCGGACCTCGAAAAGAATCCGATTACTACATGGACAAGACGATTCTTTCCTGTCTTGCCGGAATTCGCAGGTGAGCGACTTGTCGTGCGGCGAAAGGCGCAACTGCTTCTCACGCCGCTTGCGCTGGCATTGATCATGATCGAGGCCTCCGATCTGGTTTTTGCCCTGGATTCCATCCCGGCGATTTTTTCCATCACGCGCGATCCGTTCTTGGTATTCGCGAGCAATATTATGGCGTTGCTCGGCCTGCGTTCGCTCTACTTCGCACTGGCCGGAGCCGTCGACCGGTTTCGTTATCTGAGAATCTCCCTTGGGGTGCTTCTGGTGCTGATCGGGACGAAGCTGCTGTTGAAAGACGTTCTCGTTGAGGGACCGACCACTGTGTTTTTCACGCTCGGTGCTGTAGCGCTGATTTTGGCGGGTGGTGTCATTGCATCGCTGCTTTTTGGGAGGCGTGCACTCAACTGCTCTTAGGAAATTCGCGCTAGCGAGAATAACCAGCGCTTCAGCGCGTGGCCGTCTAATAGATTCTCTATGCGTGTGTACAGCTTGAAACACACCCTGCGATCGACACGCCGTTTACCGATTACTTAACGGGCTTCACCCGGCCGCACTCGCTCCTGGGAGCGGGAGCCACAGCATGCGGATTTCCTCGGGCAGGACACTGATCACGTCGCGAATCTCGCCCGGGGAGATATGGTT
>DATMCM010000544.1:0-7671 GCA_035558335.1 Blastocatellia bacterium
TCGCGCCGTTTGTCTCGATGGTCAAACAGCTTCACTTCGAAGCGCGGCGCGACGCCCCTGCGCAATACACGCTTCTGTGCGCCAATCGTACCTTTGAAGAGCTCGCCTATCACCAGGAGCTACTGGAGATCGAGGCCTCGAACAAGTTCGACTTCGTATACGTCCCTTCGGTGAGCCGCCCAACTGAGAGGGATCGCGCCGACGCGCAGATCGGTATCGGCCGTGCCAACAATCTGTTTCGCCACATCTTCGGCTTCCCACCGCTCGAGCCGAATGCCGTCGTTCCGGAACTGCCGCGCTCGCGGACGCTCGCGACGTTGCAGAAGAGAATCGCCCCATCGCACACGGTGGTCCTCACGTGCGGCAACCCAGCCGGCATGGCGGATATCGCCTGGACAGCTGAGCAAACCGGGATGCGGTTCGAAAAAGAGGACTGGTAGGAAAGGTTTGGGTCGAGGTTTAACGAGTGCGTGTCAGGATTTGTGCACGGAAGCTGGAGCCGGCGCGGCCGCTTCCAGCCGCGTTCACGCGGCTTCCGAAGGCAAATAGGCCAGCCGTTTACGGCTGGTTCACGGTCGCTGCGGTTATCGTTGAGTCCGTCTCAACGGCCTGCAAATGCGTTAACCGCCAAAGCTTTCCGCTTCGGAACATTGCTAGAGCGCGCTGCGGCGGTTGGTCGCGCCCCATCACCAGCCCTAAAGGACTGGCCTATTTGCCCTGCGAGCAAGCCCGATGAATCGGGCTCGTCGCTTTCGCAAGAATTGTGACGCTCCTACTTTTACGACTGACACGCGGAGATTCGCCGTGAATAATTACCTTTGAGGTTCCTATGAACGGTCAACACCGACAAAACGTTCGAGCTGGAGCCGAGGTGGATGTCGTATTGAAGAGGGATCAAGGTTCGGGCAGGCTGACGCGAGGCATTGTGACGGACATCCTCACCAATTCTTCCTTCCACCGGCACGGGATCAAAGTGCGGCTCGCCAGTGGAGAGGTCGGGAGAGTGCAGGAAGTCTTTGACTCAGTGGATAAGGAATCCAAGCTCCCGTGAGAAGCCTTACTGGAATCGCCAGCCTAGCAAATGACTATCATATCTCTCGAAGACATCGGCATTAGTTATGGGCCCAGGTGTCTGTTTGAAGGCGTGACGTTCGGCCTCGACGATGACGACAAGGTCGGGCTCATAGGATTGAACGGCTCAGGCAAGTCCACGCTTCTGCGAATAATCGCCGCACTCGAGCAACCCAACAAAGGCCGCGCGATCATCGCCAATGAACGCGCAGTGGCTTATTTGCCGCAGAACCCCCAGTTTGACCCCGAGCAGACGGTGCTTGATGTCGTCTTCGAAGCCAGCAACGAAGCGATGCGGTTGTTGAGAGACTACGAAATAGCCTGCCACGATTTATCCCTCCAGCCGGGCGATGAGCGAATACTCGAACGAGTTGCCATGCTGGCACATCAACTCGAAGCGGCCGGGGGATGGAACCTGGAAACAAACGCGCAGACCGTTCTGAGCCAACTTGGCATCAGCAATACCGGAGCGCGGATGGGCTTGCTCTCCGGGGGCGAGCGAAAGCGAGTCGCACTCGCTCGCGCTCTGGTCTCACGTCCCGACTTGTTAATTCTGGACGAGCCGACCAACCACCTGGATGCCGATACTATCGACTGGTTTGAAACATATCTTGCGCGTTATTCCGGCGCGCTTCTTCTGGTGACTCACGACCGCTACTTTCTCGATCGCGTCACCAACCGCATCCTCGAAATAGATCGAGGGCGCGTGCGAAGCTTCGAAGGCAACTACGCCTACTATCTGGAAAAGAAGGAGGAGCAAGAGGCTCAACAGTCGGTTGCCGACGACAGGCACGAAGCGTTGCTAAGGCGCGAGCTCGCATGGCTCAGGCGCGGCGCAAAAGCCCGCAGCACAAAACAAAAGGCTCGCGTAAAACGAGTCGAAGAACTTCAAAAGCAACCAGCCCGGTCAGCCAACTCCGACCTGGACATCGCGATGGGTTTCAGCCGTATGGGCAAGAAGATACTCGAACTCGACGGCATAACGAAGTCTTATGATCACAAGACGCTGATCGAAGGATTCAGCTACACCCTGAAGCGCAACGATCGAATTGGCATCATCGGCCCGAGCGGTTCGGGAAAGACAACTCTGCTCGACATAATCGCCCGGCGTATCGAACCGGACGCGGGGCGAGTCGACACCGGGCAGACGGTCGTAATCGGTTACTACGATCAAGACAACCGCGAGTTGGAGGGCGGCCAGCGCGTGATTGATTATGTGCGCGAGACCGCTGAGAGAATCGAGACAGCGGATGGCCAAGTCATCACAGCGAGCCAGATGCTCGAAAAGTTTCTCTTTCCACCTTCAATGCAATACGACCTGATCTCGCGGCTGTCCGGAGGCGAGCAACGTCGTCTCTACTTGCTCAGGGTGTTGATGAGCGCGCCGAATCTCCTGATTCTGGACGAGCCGACTAACGATCTCGACATTCAGACGCTCGTGCGGCTGGAAGAGTATCTCGACTCGTTTGCGGGCTGCCTGGTTGTAGTCAGCCACGACCGCTATTTTCTGGATCGCACGGTGGAAAGCATCTTTCGCTTCGAAGGACACGGCAGAATCAAGGAACATCCCGGCAACTACACCGCTTTTCTGGAAGCACGCCAGCTGGAGCCGTCTGAAACCATTGACGCACGCTCGAGCAGCTCCAGACCCGCGTCGTCAAAAAAGACATCCGCAGGAACGCGCAAGTTGTCTTTTAAGGAGCGGCGCGAGTTTGACGAATTGGAAACTAGAATCGAACAAACCGAAGCGCGAAAAGGCGAGCTTGAGCGCGCGCTCGCGGCCTCGTCGAGCGATTTCGTCGCAGTTGAGGCGGCCTTCACCGAGCTCCAATCGCTCAATCAACAGCTGGAGCGAGACATTGATCGTTGGGCCGCTCTTGCTGAGCTTGCTTGAGCTTTCACTGCGTAGCAACTGTGTCTCAGCGGTTAGTAAGCGCCGAAAAACTTGCTAAAGCCGCCGAGACTACGCTGTATTTTTGATCAGGGCACCACCTTGTGACCGGGGATCGGAGTTTAACTACTCGATCTTATTCAGTGGTGGTGTCAGCTCTTCGGGCGGCGCGGCGCTCTACCCACTCGTATACCATTGGTAGAATCACGATCTTGATCGGGCGTGTCACGAGTCCACCGACAACCACGATCGCCAGGGGCTTTTCGATTTCAGCTCCGGTCCCCGAAGAGACAATAAACGGTATGAGGCTTATGCTGCCTATCAGCGAGCTCAACAGCTCGGCGCGCAGACGAACGCTTGCACCAGTAATAACGGCGTCGTGCAGACCCATGCCCACATTGCGCAGCTTGTTAATGTAAGAGACCATCACCATCCCGTTTTGCACTGCGATGCCGAAGACGGCAATGAATCCGACTATCGCCGGCACGCTCAGCGGGAACCCCGAGATCAGCAGGAACGTCGTACTTCCGACAAGCGCGATGGGGATGTTGAAGATGATTGTCAGCGTGTTACGCAGCGAATTGAAGCACGCATATATCAGCACAAACACCAGAAGCAGGGAGATGGGTATCGCAATCAACAGCCTTCGAACTGCCTGCTGCTCGTTCTCGAACTGCCCGCCCCAGGTGATGAAGTATCCGGGAGGAGTCTGGACGTCGCTTGCGACGACGGCTTGCGCGTCGTGAACGAAGCTGCCGATGTCCCGTCCTTTGACGTTGCACATCACCACCACTCGGCGAAGAGAGTTTTCGCGGCTTATCACCGAGTCGCCGGTCGAGAGTCGAAGCGTCGCCAACTGTCCCAGCGGAATTCGCCCGCCTACCGGCGCGGCGACCAAAATATCGTTAAGTTTCTCGACCTGATTACGGAAGCTTTCGTTTAGGCGGACGAATATCGCAAACCGGCGCTGGCCTTCGAGGACATCTGTCGCTTCGTCTCCTCCGATTGCAATCTTAGCGACCTCGAGCACGTCTTCGATGTTCAGACCGTAGCGAGCGAGCTTGTCGCGATCGAGCACGATTTCCAGGTGCTCTTCGCCGGCAACCTGTTCGATCGCGAGATCCTCGACTCCGCGAACCTTCGAAATCGCTTCGCGAATCCCTTCGGACACCTTGCGGAGGGTGTCCTGGTCTTCGCCAAACACCTTGACGGCGATCTGCGCGTTGATCCCCGATATGAGCTCGTCGTTGCGCGTTTGAATAACCTGTGAAAAGTTGAACTTGACGCCGGGGAAACCCTCGACTTTCTGGCGCATCGCATCGACTAATTCATCTTTGGTTCCCGCGGTCGTCCACTCCTCCTTGCGTTTCAAGCGAACGTACAGCTCATCGTTGCTGACGCTCTCCGGATCCCCGCCCAGTTCTGCGCGCCCGATCTTGGCGACGACGGTCTGGACTTCGGGGAACTCTCGCAGGGTTTTCTCAATCTGGGAAGAAACTTCAATGGCGCGCGAAAGCGAAATGCTCGCAGGCATCGTCGCGCGCACAAGCATGTTCCCCTCATCTATCGTTGGCAGGAATTCGCTGCCAAGTATGAAGCCTTCGGCAATGCTCCAGGCAATCAGTGCCGCCGCGGCGAAGACCGTTACGTATCGGTGATCGATGGTCCACTTGAGCACCGGCACGTAAATCCCTTTAAAGAATCCGATGATCGGATTTGTTCGGGGCTTCCCTTTCTTGAGCCGCAGCCACAATGCGCAGAGCATCGGAGCTATGCATAGCGCCATCAACATCGATCCGATCATCGAGAAGGTGACGGCGTACGCGAGAGGCTTGAAGAGCTTGCCTTCGATGCCCTGGAGAGTGAAGACCGGCAGGAAGACGGCGATGATAATCAGAATTGCAAAGAACATCGGCCGGCCAATTTCCTGGGCGGCGACCAGTATCGCTTCCTGCATGGAGCGTTCGCTGTGTTCTTCCAGGTGGCGATAAATGTTTTCGACCATCACCACCGTCGCATCGACCATCATCCCGATGCTTATTGCGAGCCCGCCAAGCGAGGTAAGATTCGCCGACAACCCCGAGTACCACATCAATATGAACGCGACAAGCATGCAAAAAGGAATCGCGGCAGCGGTTATGAGCGAGCTGCGAAAGTCGCCCAGCAGCAACAAAAGGATCAACAACACCAACGCCTCGCCTTCGATTAAGGATTCCACCACCGTGTGGATGCTGTTATCGACAAGCTCCGATTGATCGTAATAATCGACAACGGAGACGCCCTCGGGCAGAGCTTTGTTGATCTCGGTTACCTTTTCCTTGATCCGCGCGATTACTTGCTTGGTGTTTTCATTGATTCGCTTCAGGACGATGCCGGTCACGACTTCGCCCCGGCCGTCTTGCGTGACCGCGCCCTGGCGTATCTCGTTTCCAATCTCGACTCTGGCGACATCGCTCACCCGGATAGGAGTTCCGTTTCGAGAATCAAGCACGATGTTCTTGATGTCCTCAACGTTTTTCACTAATCCCAATCCGCGAACGATGTACTGGTCGTCGCCGTGTTCTATAAAGTTCGCTCCGGTGTTTTGATTGTTCGCCTGAATAGTTGAAAAGAGCTGCTTGAGTGGAATGTTGTAATTAACCAGCGCTTGCTGATCGACGGTAACCTGATACTGCTTAACGTCTCCTCCAAAGCTAAGGACATCAGCGACGCCCGATACAGTACGCAGTTGCAGTTTGACGATCCAGTCCTGAATGGTTCGCAGTTCCTGATTGCTCTTGCCGCGACCGACGACTTCGTAAAGATAGATCTGGCCGGTTCCGGTGGTGATGGGTCCCATCGTCGGCTCGAATCCGGCTGGGATTCGGTCCTTTGCGAGCGAAAGCTGTTCGAAGACCTGTTGGCGGGCGAAGTATATATCGATGTCGTCGCGAAAATAGACCGTAACAACCGACAAACCGAACTTGGAAGTCGACAGCACTCGCACCACACCCGAAAGCCCGTTCATCACATTTTCGATCGGAAAGGTTATTAGCTGCTCGACCTCATCAGGCGCCAGTCCCTGAGAATCGGTGTCGATTTCAACTTGCACCGGGGTCACGTCCGGGAAGGCGTCGACGTTCAACCTTCCAAGCGCCAAAACTCCGCCGGCCACAATGAGCATCGAAACGACAGCAACAACCAATCGCTCACGGTAAAAGAAGGCAATGAAATTATCAGTCATAATCGGGCTATGGCTACTGGTGCCCCGTCCCTATTGTTCGGGTTTGCTCTCCTCAAGCAACAGATAGTTACCCTTGATCACGACCTTGTCGCCGGCTTTTAGCCCGCTGATGATTTCTACTCGATCGTCGCTTTGGATCCCGGGCAACACCGTGCGTTTTTCGAAGCCGCCGCCGGCCGCAACGAACACGACCGATTGCCCGCCGTCGTTCAACAGCGCCGATTGAGGAATCGAAATGGAAGTCCGATTCACATCGGTAATGATTTCAACATTGGCGAACATGTCGGGTTTCAGCCTGGCGTCGCGGTTTGGCACCTCCGTCCGAACTTTGACGCTTCGAGTGTCGGGGTCTACAACCGTCGAAACAAAAATCACTTTACCGGTGAAGATCGAATTCGGAAACGCGGTGACCGAAACATTGACCTGCTGTCCGAGCTTCACGCGCGACAGGTCTTTTTCAAACACGTTCGCATCGATCCAAACGCTGGATGTATCGACTATCTTGAAGACGCTTGCGTCCGAGCCCACAGTCGCGCCGACGGTTGCGTTACGTTCGACAACCGTTCCCGAAATCGGAGAGGTGAGAGAAAACACCGCGGCATAGTCGGATTTGGTTGCCAGCGAATTCATGTCCGACTCGGTCAAGCCGAGTATCAACAGATGGTGGCGCGCCGATGCGAGCGCGGCTTTTGTCGAAGCGATTGAGCTTTCCGCGGTCGCTTTGGCGACTTGAAGATCGTGCTCAGCAGACTGAAGCGCTTTGCCCGGGGCGATGGTTTTCTCGTAAAGCATTTTCGTACGATCGTAGGTCTGCTGGGCGAGCTTAACTTCAGCCTCCGAGGTGCGACGCGCGTTTTCATAATCTGCTTGGGCTTTCAGAAAGTCCGCTTCGGCTTCGTCGATATCCGCCGATTGAAGATCGGCAAGCTTTTGCCCCTTCCTGACCACGCTGCCCTGTCCAGCGTACAGACGCAAAAGCCTGCCTTCGTGAACCGGACCGATCGCCGCCACTCGGTCTTCCGAAACGAGTATCTTTCCGGTCGCGTGAATAGCCCCGGCGATAAGCTGCGGCGCGACGACTTCGGTTTCTATCGCACGTGTTTGTGAAGATTCCGAGTTCGCGTTCGCATTCACCTGCCCCGCGGTAGCGCTTAGGCGCGTGTCCGGCGCCTTTTTGCACGCATTGAGAAACGTCATCGCGAGAATCGGCGCGAGCACCAAAGCCTTCATTTTGTTTTGAACAAACATATACGCCATCCTTTCGCGCACGTTACTTTTGAAGAGGCGTGGCGGTCGCAAGCTCCAGATCGAGCAGCGACGACTGGTAGTCAAATAGGGTCTGGTAATAAGAGGCCAGCGTTTCACGCCGGGTTCGAAGCGCATCCAGCAAGTCGAGCGTCGAACTCTCGCCGGCCTTCAGTGAAAACTCGGTCAGGTTCAGGATGTCATCGACCTTCGTCAAGACTCCGGTGCGGTAAAGCTCGAC
>DATMCM010000545.1:0-9476 GCA_035558335.1 Blastocatellia bacterium
CACCGCTATCTGAAAGATGTGATCCATCAAATAGTGGCCCAACACGCCGGATGAATTGCCCAACCCCGCCGGATGCTGGCGAGTCGCGCTGTTCATCAACAGCCGGGTCGATTCGATCGTCGAAGCGCACAATATCACGACGTTGCCCAACACCTCGAAAACCTGTTTTGTCAGCTGATCGATGCATGCGACGCCTTTGGCTTTCCCGGTTTTGGTGTCGACGATGACATGACTTGCAACCGCGTTTGTTCGCAGCGTAAGCCTGCCCGTCTTAGCCGCAGCCGGAAGCGTCGAGCCGGGACTGCTGAAATAAGACGAAGTTGTGCAGCCGCGATCGCAGTGGCCGCACCAGTGACACGCCGCGCGCCCGTTGTGACGCTGAGTCAGGATCGCCGCGCGACCGATCATCACTCGCCGATCTTTCCACTTTCGCTCGACGCTCTTCTTGAGAAGCCACTCGCCGCAGGTCATCTTCATCGGAGGGAGGAACTTTCCATCCGGAAGATTCGCGACTCCCTCGTAAGAGCCGCTCACGCCGATGAACTCTTCGACCTGGTCGTAGTAGGGCGCGAGTTCAGCATAGCTGATCGGCCAGTCTTCTCCGAAGCCGTCGCGGCTCGCGGCCTTCAACTCGTAATCCGAAAGCCGATAAGTCTGCCGTCCCCAGGTGATCGTGCGCCCTCCCACCTGGCGGCCGCGAATCCAGTCGAACTGCTTGCGATCGGGCGTCGTGTAGGGATTGTCAATGTCGTCTACAAAGAATTGATGGCCGTACTCGTTACAGGCGTAGCACCTGGACTGAACCGGCTGGCGAGCTCGGAAGACTTCGCGACTGTCGAGCGTGCCGCGGTACTTCACTTCGTAAGGCCAGGTGTGCTCGTTGAAGTCTTTGTTGGGGTCGAGCTTGCGCCCGGCTTCGAGCACGATCACTCGCATGCCTTTTTCCGTTAGCTCCTTCGCCGCCCACCCGCCGGTCGCTCCGGAGCCGACTACTATTGCGTCGTAGATTTCTTCTTTAGCCATTGATAACTGTCTGCCACAACCATCGCTATGGACCGGTATCAAGATCACGAATCTGCTTGATGACCGTCTGGTGATCAACTCCCAACCGCTCAAACATTGACGCTGGAAAGTTCCCTGCGTCAGCAAAGAGCCCGGCCAGAAGGTCAATCGCTTCTATTCTGGCGCGTCCGTTCTCGCGCGAATGTTTGAGCGCATTAGTCAGCATCGCGCGGAACGTGTCCGAGATCTTCATTGCCTCCGCCGCTGGATAGCCTTCGTCGAGTTTGGCTGACAGCGCTTGTAGGACGACATGTCCCTCCAGGTTCAGTCTCTTCATCAACTCGTCGAACTTCGGGCGTTCAATCGAGGCATACGCTTTCAGCACATGGTCGGGCGCAAGCAAGTGGTGGTTGAGTGACGTGGCGTCCTTGTAAGCCTGACGAATGATCTCCCGACCGCTTTCGCCAATTCGGTCTGTGTAGATTTCCAAGCTCATATCGCTCGGGCGTAAAAGAGTAAGCAGGCTTCTTATCATGGATCTGCCCGATGAGTCGTTGACGAGGTGTCTTCCTTCGACCCGCTGTGCGTATGTCCTGACGTTCAACCTTCCGGGCCGCATTTATCGACAAAATCACGCTGTCTTAGACGAGGCTCATCTTCAAGACTTCTCGAAGCGTCTCATCAGTAGCTCGCGAAGGCTTGTACTCCAGCCCCACGAACCCCTTGTACCCCGAAGCGGCTATCGCACGGAACACGTTGGCATAGTTTATTTCCCCCGATCCAGGCTCATGCCGGCCGGGCACGTCGGCAACGTGAAAGTGCGCGATCTGGGCGATGTTCTTTGTGATGTCCGCGATCACGTTCCCTTCCATAATCTGGTGGTGATAGATGTCGAAGAGCATCTTGAGCGCGGGGCTCCCGACCTCATCGATGATCTCGAAACCCTCTTTCGCGGTCTGCAAGTAATAGCCAGGGTGGTCGACCTTGATGTTGAGCGGCTCGAGCACCAGCGTCACCTGCGCCTGCTCGGCAAACGGAGCGGCAGCCTTCAAAGCTGTGACGTAATTCGCATGCTGTTCGGCGCGAGGCAGGTGCTTGTCTTCAAACCCGGTGGTCACGATAAGCGTCTTCACTCCCAGACGTCTTGCTGTTGCGAGTGAAGCTTGAATTTCAGCCACGAAAGTCTTGCGAGCATCGTCGGAATTCATGTGCTTCCAGCCCGAGCCCATGATCGTTGCGATCTCCAGACCAAGTTCATTCTTCTTGCGAAGGATCGCATCGAGATCCTTGTTCTTCCACTCCCAGAACTCGAAAGCCGGGTAGCCGAGTTGCTTGATTCGATCCATTCGGTCCAAAAACGGGATCTCGGTCAGGATCATGTCGATGCAAACCGAGAGCTTGACCGGGTTGGGTTTTGTTTGCGCCGGCAGTCTGACGAACATCGGCGCGGCTGCGAAAACCGCCGACGCGCTTGCCTGCCTGAGAAAGTCCCTGCGACTTAGCATGGCTTCTTGTACGCTCTGTTCGTAGTCCAGCCTTCAACCGGAAGCTTGTATGCCCCTGCTTGCGTTAACCTGATCCTACAAACTTCCGCCTGATGAAGGCGGGATTACGAACTCTTACGAAAGCGCGCGCTTCAAATACTCAAACGCTTCGCGAACTGCGGGCGTCGGATTCTCCGGCTCAGGCTCGTATTCGATGTTCGCCGCATACGGAAACTTGAGCTTCATGATCAGCTTCATGGTTTCCACAATCGGGGTCGCGCCTTCACCGAACTTGTGCTGCGTATGCTCGGCATCTTTGTCGCGGTCCTTTATGTGCAAGCTCACAATGCGGTCGTGATGCTCGCGTATGTATGCCACCGGATCATATCCCGCCGCAAAGAAGTGCCCGATGTCCAGATTGATGCTCAAGTACTTCGAAGCGCTCTTCAATGCGTTCGCGAAGTCCTCCGGCGTCTCAAACTCCAGCTTGCGGTCGCCCTTGAACCACTTGTCTCCGAACCAGTGGTTGTGAAGACCGAGCTTGATCTTGTACTTCTGACACCACTGATCGAGCTTGGGCACAATCGATTTCCTGACCGACGCAGTCATCACGTTAGTCCCCAGGAGCAAGGCGCCGTTGAACCCGCGATCCAGATGCTCGTCGGTCGCGGTGACCGGGAAGTTCACGCAGTAGGCGTTGACCTTGATTCCGGCGTCGTCGAACTTCCGCTTCGTTGCCTTGAAATCGGCTTCCGAAGCCTTCATCGGATTTAGGTGCCCGTCCCAAAGCTCGACGCTGCTCAAGCCGATCGAGACCATCGCTTCGATCATCTTGTCGACGCTGAAGGTCCGAAACGTGTAGCTCTGCACCCCCACCTGAATGCCGCCGAACACCGACGGTTTCAGTTTGTCCGCGGGCTTTCCCTGGATAGCGCGGTTTAGTGAAAGCCCAGCGGCTCCTGCGATCACGCTCTTGCCAAAGTCTCTTCGAGTTAGACGTTGCCTCATTTATCCCTCGGGTGACGATAGGTTTGGTCTGCGAGCGAATACGGCCATTTTGCTTAGCCCCCGCCGCATCGGGTCGCATCATACCCACAACCCGAGTGAGTGACAAGTGGCCATCTTGCTTCGCTGTTGACGCTGTGATAGCTTCCGCGCGTTCGAAGTAGCGCAAGCCGCCCGCTTGCGTTGCATGTGCGGAGGGGCAGTGGCGCAGCAGAAGATCTACGACGCAATAATCATCGGGTCGGGCGCCTCCGGAGGCATGGCCGCCAAAGAATTGACCGAGCGCGGCATGGAGGTGCTCGTCCTCGAAGCCGGCCCGCCCGTGAATCCCGAACGCGACCTCAGCTCGCACCGCTGGCCTTACGAATCGATGTATCGGGGCTTCGGCGCACCGGGTTGGAAGGATCAGGATCAGTGGATGCAAGCGACCGCCGGCGAGTTCAGCCGCCAGTTCTACGTCAAAGACACCGAACACCCTTACACGACCGAGCCGGGCAAGCCTTTCCTCTGGGTGCGCGCGCGCATCGTCGGCGGCAAGACGCTTCATTGGGGGCGGATGTCTTACCGCCTCTCGAATCTCGATTTCAAAGCCGCGACCCACGACGGCTTCGGCGACGACTGGCCGATCGGCTACGAAGAGCTTGCGCCATATTACGAGAAGGCCGAGGAGTTTATCGGAGTCAGCGGCTCGCGAGACGGACTGCCGAATCTGCCGGATGGGAACTTCCTGCCGCCGATGAAGCTGAACTGCGGCGAGCAGATGCTTCGACGCGGCGCGCAGAAGACCGGCCGTCACGGGATCCCGATGCGAGTCGCGATGCTGACCGCGCCGCCAAAACCCTGGATGAAGAAACGCGCGCGGTGTCACTACTGCGGCAACTGCGGAGACGGGTGCGACGTCGGCGCGATGTTCAACTCGCTTTCTTCAACCTTGCCGGTTGCCGAAGCTACGGGACGAATGACGCTGCGGACGAACTCGATTGTGCGTCATATCATCGTCGATCCCAACACCGGCAAGGCGAAAGGCGTCGCGCTTGTCGACCGGGTGACCCGCCAGGAGCGCGAAGAGTTTGCGAAGGTGATAATCCTTGGGGCTTCGACGCTCGAGTCGACTCGCATAATGTTGAATTCGAAGTCGCGACAGCATCCGAACGGCTTGGGTAACTCCTCCGGTAAGCTTGGTCACTACTTGATGGACCACTTTGGCGGGATCTTTATCAGCGGCTATTTCAACGTGCTTGCGGATCGCGATCCGGTCAATGAAGACGGCAAGACGTCGGGGCTGCTGGTGCCGCGGTTTCGAAACATCGACAAGGACACAAAGCATCAGCGATTTGTTCGCGGCTACGGGTTCGAGTGCGGCTCGGGCTCGCGCGAGTTCCCGGCGTTTGCAAAGAATGCACAGCTCACTCCGGGGTTTGGCTCGGAGTTCAAAAAGCGAGTGCGTCACTACTACTCGACGCCGGTGAGCATGACGGTGCGAGCCGAGATGCTGGCGCGCTTCGAGAACTACGCCGAGATCGATCCGGACGGAGTTGTCGACGCGTGGGGCATCCCGGTGCTGAAGATTCATTGCCAGTACTCGGACAATGAGCGCGAGATGGCTCGCGACTCGATCGAGACGATGCAGGAGATCATGAAAGCTGCGGGCGCCGAAGTCGTTTCGATGGGGACGAGAATGAGCGCGCCCGGCCGAATCATTCACGAGCTTGGCACGGCTCGAATGGGAACCGATCGGAAGACCTCAGTCTTGAACAAGTTTAACCAGAGCTGGGATGTGAAGAACCTGTTCGTCATCGACGGAGCGGCTTTTGTCACGAGCGCAAATCAGAACCCTACTCTGACGATCCTGGCGTTGACGATGCGGGCTTGCGACTACATCGGCGATCGATACAAAGCAGGCGATTTGTGAGGAGACACTAATGTTTCTCTGCGTTTGTCTCAGCGTCTCGGCGTCTCCGCGGTTAGTCACAGACTTGAATTCTCGCTAACCGCAAAGACGCCGAGACGCTGAGACAAACGCAGAGAATTGGGCTTGAGCAGCCACTGAGGATTGAGAAACTGAATTGAGGGAGCGATGTTCGGAATAGTACAGAAACGCGCGGGAAGAGCCGTGGCGAAAGCGCCGAAGTTGCACTCGATCGCGGCGGTGATGCGCGGACGAAATTTCGCCGGCAAGTTTGATGTCGGTGGCGTGAGTTACGAGTTCACTTTTGTTCCAGCGAAGGCCGCAGTGGTTGGGCGAAAACTCCAGCTCGCCGGGAGTTTGACCGTAATCGACGGACGGCCTATTGCCCGAATCTCTCGCCATAGCCTCGACAACGTCCAAGCCACGCTTATCAGCTCCCAAGGCGGAATAGGAACCGCTCCACCGCGCAAGACCTTACCCGCCGAGATCTCTGCTCGGACCGATCTACCAGTCGTCGAGAGCACAGGTGCGCTTTCGTTTTGCGGCGTGCTTTACTTCAAGCTTTCGCCGCTCGATGGACGCGCTCTCGGAGTTCCTGCGGAGTTGAACGCCCTGCAACTAAATGTGCGCATCGCCCCGGTGAACGAGGCGGAGCGGAATCTCCAAGGTGTGTACAGTTCAATCGTCGACGCTTGTTTGGTAGCGCAGGTAGATAGGCATATCGCATCCGAGCAGGTCAAAGAGTTGAACAGGCTTCTCGCTACCAGCTGAAGAGCCAATCGCTTCACGGTCGCAGTTTCAGTCAAACCCACGCCTTTCTTCGGCGCGTCGATCAGTAACAGCAACAGGTTTTGGGTACCGAGCTAATGTTGTAGTAGGATACCGCCTGTTGGCTCCTGTTTCGCTCACAACGCCTGTGAGCAACGAGTGTATCTCCCTTTTCTCTATAGGCTTTTATTGTTGGCCGGAGGAGAACAATGAAGGGCTGTGTCGCTGCCGTTGCGCTGGCCTTACTGCTCGGATTGGCTGCCTGTTCCCGTCCAGTACCCCCTGGGACTACAGGTGTCCCTGACCCTCTGTTCGAAGGAGATCCTCCGGAAGACGCTTATGTTTATAACGGCGAGCCGGGTTCGTACGGCGGCACTCTTACTCTAGCGACAGCAAATGACATGAAGACGTTCAATGTCATACTCGCGGCCGAGTCAGCTTCGAATGACATTCTGTGGGGCCATGTTTTCCGTTGCCTCGTCGACTATCGCAACGGCGACGACCCGCCGGGTTACGATGCCGGCCTCTGCACTCGTTGGGAGAGCTCCCCCGACGTCAGAGAATGGACTTTCTTTCTCAGGCGGGGTGTTCGGTGGTCGGACGGGCAACCGTTTACTGCGGACGATGTGTTGTTCACCTACGACGTCATTCGTGACCCGCGAGTCGCCTCTCCAATCCGCGACGTATTTGTTGAAGGGACCGAGAACAACGGAAATGCCGTTTACCCCGAGCTGGAAAAACTCGACGATCACACGGTCCGGTTCAAACTTCATAAGCCAAACGGCGGCTTTCTCGATCAGGTCTTCAATCTCTGGCTGATACCCAGGCACAAATGGGAACAGGAGTGGCTCGCCGGGAGATTCAATTACGTAATGCAACTCGGCGCCAACCCCGAAGATGTCGTTTCGCTCGGAAGCTTTCGCATCAAGGAGCATGTTGCGGGTCAAAGAATTGTGCTCGAACGAAATCCTTACTTTTGGAAGGTGGATAAGAAAGGGCAGCGTATGCCGTACCTCGATCGCGTTGTGTTCGTGATCCTGAAAGATCAAAACACGATTCCGTTGAGGTTCGAAGCCGGCGAGCTGGACATACTCACCCCTCGAGTGCGAGCCGAGGACTACTCGGCAGTGAAGAAGTTGGAGGGTACCGAGGTTACAGTTACGGACACTGGTGTTTCGCTGAATACAACGTGGCTCGCGTTCAACCAGAACACCGGCGTGAACCCAAACACGTCCAGGCCCTTCCTCGAACCGTGGAAGCAACGGCTGTTTCGGAGCAAGGAGTTTCGCCAGGCGATCTCTTATGGCATCGATCGTCAAGGTCTCGCTAACACTGTCTTCAGTGGCCGGGGCGCACCGATGTATTCGTTCGTTTCGCCGGGCGACAAGGATTGGCACTCGGAAGACGTGATGACTTATCCCTACGCTCCGGCCCGGGCGAGAGAGATGCTGGCTCGGATTGGACTCACAGACCGGAACGGCGATTCATTCCTGGAGGACGCTGACGGGCACACCGTTGAAATAACAATCATCACAAATAGCGAGAACTCACAGCGAGTGCAGACGGCGGCCTTTGTGGCCCAAAGCCTGAGGGAAGTTGGGATCAAGGCGAATTCAACGCCTCTTGCCTTCAGTCTTGTCAGCAATGCGATTCAGTCCTCGTTCGACTTCGATGCCGTCCTTCTCGGCTGGCGGGCTGCGGTCCCTACCGGCCCAACCAACTACAAGAGCATCCTGCTGAGTTCAGGCCTGCAGCATGTCTGTTTTCCGAAGCAGCCTTCTCCCTCCACTCCCTGGGAGGCCAGAGTTGACCAGGCGCTACACGAGATCGAAGCTTCCCCCGATCAGCAGGAGCGACGCCGGCTCTTCGCGGAGATTCAGAGAATCTGGTCCGATGAGCTGCCGCAGATAGATCTGGTGGCCGAACAGGAGGCAATCGCTTACAAGAACAAATTAGGCAACGTTCATCCCTCGCCTTTGCCTCCTCGGGCTACCTGGAACATCGAAGAGATATACTTCAAGCGGTAAGCTAGCTTTGATAACCTGTACGCGCGTCCCTTCGCGGGCGCCCCTCTTCGATCTCGAAAGGACCTCAAAGCGACGGAGGGACGCCCATACAGGTGAACCGCCGAGTCGCTGATCCACTTATGTTGCCGCAGTCGTATTTGAAGACCAAACTACTGCCGCCCCGACTTGGCAGGCAGGTGTTGGCGCGCCCGCGGCTTGTGGCTCGAATGAAGTCGTACCTCGATGGTCCGGCGACGATAGTCTGCGCTAACGCGGGCTGCGGAAAAACGACTCTCGTTGCCGATTTTGTTCCCTCCTGCCGGATACCTTTTGTCTGGTACCAGATTGATCCGTCCGACGAGGATCTCGGCATCTTCTTCGGTTACCTGGTGTACGGGCTGAGACGCCTCTATCCCGATTTCGGCCAGGCGGTGTTGAGCTTCATCCGAGAAACCGAAGACCTTTCCTCGCAGGCTGATCAGCTTGCGGATGTTTTCGTAAACGAAGTCACCGAACAGATCGAACAAAAAACCATACTCGTGATGGATGACTTTCATCACGCCGACAACTCCACTGCGATTGGGAGGGCGGTGGACCGATTGGTTCAGTATCTACCCGATGTCTTGCACATCATTTTGCTGACCCGAACGATGCCGAACCTGTCGGTAAGCCGGCTCAGAAGCAAGGGCCTGGTTGGGATCATCGATCGACAGGATCTGTTGTTCATGCCGGAGGAGGTCAACGAGCTCTTCGTAGAGACATTTCAGCGCGCGCTTCCAGCAGACCTGATCACCCAGTTCTACGAAAAGACCGAGGGATGGATCACCGGACTGCAATTGATCCAGCAGTCGATCGAGCGGGTGAGCGACCACGATCCGACGCTAATCGGAAGGGCGGAAGCGGCGAGCGCGTTTCAACAATCGGAGATCGACATATTCGATTACTTCGCGGCAGAAGTCCTCGAGGGCGAGCCCCCCGAGATGCGGTTAACGCTTGCGCGTTTGTCGATGTTCGAGCGCATTTCGCCGGAGGTGTGCGAGTCGATCTTCGGCGCGGCGGACTACCGAAACAAGCTTCGCACCCTTGCCAGGAGAAACGTCTTTGTCACCCACATCTACGCGTCGGACAGCGACGAAGAATATCGTCTACACCCGCTGTTTCGCAGCTTTCTGAGGCGTTGGATCGCAAACGAAATTGGGGGCGACGAAGTCAAGCTACTACATCGAAAGTGCGCGGACCACTTCGCGAGCGTTTCGCAGTGGGACCTGGCGGTGCACCACTATTCAGAAGGATCGGCGACCG
>DATMCM010000546.1:0-9352 GCA_035558335.1 Blastocatellia bacterium
TCTGGACCGCGCGGCCGAGTCGATCAAGCGAGCGATCAGTCAGGGCGACACCGGCGGCGACGCTCACCACGATCTCGGGTTGATCCTGCATGGACGTGGACAGCTCGAGGAGGCGATTCGCGAGTTTGAGACTGCGCTCGAGCTGCGAGGAGGGAACGACGCCGAAGCGCATCGGAACCTCGGCCGTGCGCTCTACGAGATCGGCACGCTCGACCGGGCGCGCATAGAGTTTGTAACCGCAATCAAACAACGCGAGGGAGACACGCCGAAGACACGCTTCACTACTGAAATGAAGACTGAAGAGTTGGCGTCATCGGCGGCTGCGACTGAAAAGGTGTCAGCCGACAAGACGACCACCCGGCTCCGTGCCTCCGCGTCCGCGCCTGCATACCCGGAGGCTCATCTCGATTTGGGCCGAGTGCTTTACGATCTGGGTGAAAGCGATCCGGCGATCGGCGAGTTCCGCACCGCCATCGCTCAGCGTGATCTGTTCCCGCGAGCGCACTATGAGTTGGGGCGCGCACTCACGCGCGCGGGTCAACAGACCGAAGCGATGGCCGAGCTGAAAAAAGCCATCGAGCAACAGGGCGGCGTATTTGCCGAAGCATATTTCCACATGGGGCTGCTGCTGTCGCGGCAGGGTGATTCGGAGTCCGCGCTGGACGCCTATCAGACGGCGGTCAAGCAGTCGGGTGGGATCTACCCCGAAGCTTTCTATCACATAGGGCTGGATCGGGTGCGGAGCCGGAACCCGGAAGCGGCTGTGAAAGCCTATCGCACGGCCATCGAACAACGTGGCGGTTACTACCCCGAGGCGCACCAGGATTTGGGTCGAGTGTTGTACTCGATAGGCGAACTCGAAGCGGCAAATGAGGAATACTCGATAGCGGTTCGACAGCGCGCTCCTTACAACGCAGAAACAAACGCGAATCAGGCGGCACGGGCGGCGGCGTCTGGTGGAAAGAAATCGCTGCGCGGAGGTGCGATAGCTGAAGAGCTCGGATCCGCATTGCGCCAGGCTCCGGCCGCCGCCGACGCGGCTAACATGGCCGAGACGATAGTTGAGCATCAGGGCACTAGAGAGCTCTCGTCGCTTGGCTCAGTTAAGGAGTAGACGCATCCATCCGCGACTCACTGACGTCGTCCTGGGACCAATCCGCTGTCGTCGGGGTTGGTGATCTTGAATCTTGACCTGCTATCGGATACTGCTCCAAGGAAAGGGCCAACTCTCACATGTAGAGCTGGCCCTTTGATCGAACAGGAACTGATGCAACGCAAATGATTCGGCAAATGCCTGGACAGGTGCTTGCTGGTACTCGTGACCTTACTTCCTCTTCCCGCTCCACGTGCCTTCGCCAAGCTCGCCGAGCGATACGGTACCCTTCATGCTGTCCTTCCCGGTGATCTTACCGGTGTAAGTCACTGTCATGCTCTGGCCCTGTGCACTGATGTTGATCGTGAACTTCACGTCGTCGCCTTTGACGGTTCCGGTGAGCGGAGCTTCTCCAAACTGACCCTTGTAGTTGCCGGTCAGCTTCTCACCATCTTGCTTGAAGGTGAAGCTTGGACTCCCCGATCCGCCGGAGGTTTCAACCGTGACGTCCCATGCTCCGCTGATGTTTGTAGCCCCCGAGCTCTGGGCTGCTGGTGAAGGTCCGGCGCCGCCTGACGTTGCTGCCGCCTCTTCCTTGTGCGGAACGGCCGTCCAGGTACCGGTTGCCAAGCCGCCAAAGTCCGCATCACCCTTCATCGAGTCCTTCGCGACCTTGCCTTTGTAGGTAATCACCATGTCCTGACCCTGGACCTGGCGGGTCATCACAAAAGTGATCTCGTCGCCCTTGAGCGCAACGCTATCCAGCGGGCGCTCACCGGCTTGGGACTTCATCGCGCCGCTGAGCTTCTCACCGTCTTTCTTAATGACCATCACAACGGTGCGCTGGCCTTGCGGTGAATCGATTGTAACGTCCCAGCTACCGACGACACTCGCGCCCTGAAAGGCGCGCGGGCGCGCGGCTGCAATCGAGAAAGCCACAACCGTTAATATGAAAGTTAAGCCGAGGATTCTCTTCATCATCTTCTCCTTCTTGTGTGATCAAGTTAGCAATTCAGTCGGGTATGGGTTGCTCTATGACAACCCATCAAACCCGCGAGCCAGACCTACTGGTCGTCTTCGGGGCGATATTTCTGCAGTTTTCGATAGAGCGTCTTTCTTCCGATGCCAAGGATCTGCGCGGCGCGAGAGCGGTCACCCCGGGTATACGCCAGCGTTTGCATGATCATGCGCTTCTCAGCTTCGTCGATAGTCGAGCCCACTTCAAGCTCAATGCTCTTGCTGGTTTCGGCGCCGCGCACCGCGTGAGGCAGATCTTCAAGCCCGATCATCCGACCCTGAGCGACGATCACCGCGCGCTCCATCGCGTTCTCGAGCTCGCGAACGTTCCCCGGCCAGTCGTAGCGCCGAAGCCAGGTGAGCGCCTTTCGATTGATGCCGGTGATGTTCTTGTTCGACCGCTTTTTGTAAATCTCCAGAAAGTGAGTCGCCAGCAGCGGAATGTCCTCGTGACGCTCTCGAAGCGGCGGGAGCTTAATCGGGTAGACA
Organism: Blastocatellia bacterium; assembly: GCA_035558335.1. Lineage (GTDB taxonomy): Bacteria > Acidobacteriota > Blastocatellia > UBA7656 > UBA7656 > Onstottus_B. Next base: position 2,600 of record DATMCM010000546.1, read on the forward strand.
TTGAGCCGGTAAAACAAGTCCTGCCTGAACCGGCCCTCGCGCACAGCCTTTTCCAGGTCCGCGTTCGACGCCGCGATCACTCGCACGTCGGTCTTGATCACGTCATTGCCGCCCACTCGAGTGATCTCACCGTTCTGCAAGACGCGAAGCAGGCGCACCTGTGCCGAAAGAGACATCTCTCCTACTTCATCCAGAAACAAGGTGCCGCCGTCAGCTTCTTCAAATTTGCCAATGCGCCGTGCGCGGGCGTCGGTGAACGCGCCTTTCTCATGTCCAAACAACTCTGACTCGAGCAGCGTCTCGGGGATTGCCCCGCAGTTGATCTTGATGTACGAGCCTGCGGCGCGTGAGGACCGAGACTGAATAAGATCGGCAAGCATCTCTTTGCCTGTGCCCGATTCGCCCTGGAGCAAGACGGTCGTATAGCTATCGGCGACATAGGTAGCGGTCTTCAAGCAGCGCATGATGTTGTCGCTCTTACCTACAAAGCCAATATCGCTATGCTCGCTCTGGGCGTGCTCAAGTTCCCGTCTTAACCTCAGGACTTCTGCCGAGAGGCGGGCTTTCGAAATCGCAATGGCAAGCTGATCCGCGATGCCCAGCGCAAGCGCCGTCACATCGTTGGCGAAACCCTGCTGAGGCTCGGACCAGAGCACGATCAGGGCGCCGAAGATCTTGTCATCGATCACAATCGGCACGATAATCGCGGCGCCCGCGGAGAAGACATCGGTCAAAAAAGCCCGCGCGTATTCGTGCTGGCCCGCGCCGAGTATCTTGAGCATCTGGCCGCGCCCGACCGTTTTGGGCAGCAGTTCGAGGATCGGGAACTTTAATGATGGACGCTTGAGGATGTCGGAATCGCTCCCCGCAGCGGTTCGCAAGTTGCTGAAGTGGATCTCGCTATTGTTCGCGTCCAGTATCGCCAGACACGCGGCCTGAGTGCGAAGCAAGTCGAGTGATCGGTCGAGTATTCGCTCGGTCACTTCCGTGAAGTCAGACCCTGTGTTGATATCGTTAGCAATCTCGAGCAGGGCCTTGGTGATGCGCGCTTCTCGCTCTTTCTCTGTATAGATGTGAGTATACCGATAGCCAATCGCTATCTGCTGCGCCAGATTCTTGACGAAGCTCACTTCCTCTTCCTTCCAGTGGTAGGAGCGCCGACAATGGTGAAGCCCGATCATCCCGAGCAGTTGGAGGTTGAAAGTCACGGGCACGATCAATACCGATTTGCTGCCAAGCCTTTCCACGAGCTTGAGCACCCCCGGAGGAAGTTCCGAGGAAGCGGTGTCATCGATGACGTGTGGGCTGTACAGGTCCATGCCCTCCTGCAAGCGGTCGATATCGGCTCGCACTTCAGCGCCTAACAGCGAGGGCAACTCGTCGCTGTCGGTTTCGGCGCGGTACTCGTGGGTGATGCGCAGCAAGCCTTCGGACGTGAGTGTCATCACGTCGCAGCGATCGACTTCCATCATCTTGCCCACCTCGGTGACGGTGGCTTGAAGAAAGTGATCGAGGTTTATGACCGAAAAAGTCTCTGAGCCGATACGGCTGAGGAGCGCCTCACGCGCCTCATACATCTTGAGCTTCCGCTCTAGTGCGAGCGCGCCAGTGGGGGGTCCGGGGCTGGCTTCTGGAACCATTCTCTTGTTACCTGGTGAACGCGATGGGCTGCGTCTCTCCGCCATCAGGATTTCGAAGCTTGATGTTGACCGAGACGCCCGATGGAAATGCGGACTTGGGCACGCGTGCGAGGAACTTTTCGCCCTTTGGCCTGGCAGGGTAGCCGGCGGTTCCGACGACAGCCGTTGCGCCCTTCTCGAAACCGGCGCCGTACAGATAAAGCTTTTCGCCGCCGCCTTTGTACTTTATCGCCGAGAGTGCGGGCTGGCTTATAGTTATTGAAGCATGGAGCGCTCCGTAGGCATTTAGGCGCCCGCCCGTTATCAGAAGGCGTTCTCCGGTTAGCCTGTCGTTTAGCGAGTTCAGCACATCCACGCCCGCGAGAATTCTGTGCTTTAAGAGGATCGCGTTATCATTCGGGTAATTCGACTTGACCAGAGCCGCCACTCCCGAGACAAGGGCGGCGGAAACCGAGGTCCCATCGGCCCTCTCGTACCAGTCAGTAGGATCGTTAGACGTTTTGCAGAGACCGCAGTTTCCTCGAGCGGCGGTTGAAAGGATCCCGACGCCGGGCGCGGCGAGATCAACGGTATTCTTCCCGAAACCCGAGGTTATCTCAAACGTATAAGCCGGATGCCACATTTCGTCGTTGTAGTCCGACGCACCTACGACAATCTGGTTCGGAAAGTGGTAAGCCGCCGGATAGATCTTGCTGTAATCAAGGTTGAAGCCCTCGTTGCCGGCTATACAGACGAGCAACACGCCCGCGTCGTTTGTTGCGCTGACCGCTTCCTTAAGCGCGAGGGCGAACTCTTCCGGCACTTCATCAGGCGTTAAGAACGTCCTCCAACTGGCGTTGATTATCGAAGCACCGGCCTGGATCGCGTAAAGGAGCGATCGCGCTGCATCAGCTACCGTCGCTTCGAAGTCTCCGGGGTCCTTCCCGGTCTTTCTGTAAAAGCGAACGGGCAGGATCTTTGACTGTGAGATCCCAGCGATGCCAATTCCATTGTTGATCTCAGCCCCGATGAGTCCCGCCATCAGGGTTCCATGTCCGACGATGTCGCTGACGTTAGCACTCCCCTCAGCAACGTTGTACCCGTGAACGTCGTCCACAAAACCGTTCATATCGTCATCGATGCCGTTGCCTGGTATCTCGCCGGGATTGGTGTAAATGTTGTTCGCCAGATCGGGATGAGATATGTCCACGCCGGTATCGCTGACGGCCACGATGACGTTCGAGCTGCCCGTAGTAGTATCCCACGCGGCGTAAGCCTTGATGTCGGCGTTGGGCGTCCCGGCGAAGTCGCCTACGACCTGACCCTCGTTCAACAGCGACCACTGACTCGAGAAGTCGACGTCGTTAGGCAGGAGGATGGCAGGCTTGATTCGATAGTTCAATTCCGCGTACTCGACGTCGCCGCGCGATTTCAGCTTGCCGATTATTGAATCCAGATCGGCGCCGGGATCAAACTTGAGCACGAATATCCGATCCAGCCCGCGGCCCGCGATGATTCCAGCAACCTTGCCGCTTGCGACGCTGGAAAAAAGCGCCTCAGGCGCGCGGTCACTCACCAATTGATGGTATTCATTTGCGAGGGTCTGAACGTGCGCGATCCGCGATGCTTGATCGGGCGAACTTAACGCAGGCGCGCCCTCCTTGAGCTTGATGATGACTTCGCCGGGCGCATAAGCGGCGGGATCCAGACGGTGCTTGCGTGCAGAGACAAGCGATCGCGGCGCGACAGCACCCAGACAAAGGAACAGAGCTAGAGTGAGGATTTGATATCTACGCATAATCATCTAATCCGGTCCCTTGCTTATAACCCAAAGGTGCTGCTTTTTCAACAGCTTTCGCTGTTTCCGAGCACTTGCCGCGCTAAGATGATCAACGGGCTTGGCAACATTGACAAAGCCGGGAACTGGATCTGGAAGTCTACCAACTAAACCCTCGCCGTTCTTCTTCCGGTTGTTTTGACAGCCTCACCAGTCGGATAATGACCGCGCGAGCCAGGGTATGCCGCTGATGAGTATTTTAACGGATTGAATGTCTGATCTTTGTGATTAGCTCACTCGAACACAAAGGAGTTATGGAGATGAACAAACGCACAATGTTCAAACGCTCGATTCTGGTGCTGACCGCATTGCTAATGGTCTCTGATTTGGTTCTCGCCGCCAGCCCACAGAGGTACGGAGGCGGCAGATGGGAATACCTCGGACAAGCACACGTAGACGGCAACTCGGATCATGACAAGATTTCGGTAAAGGCGGACGGGACCTTTAGGGCAATTCAAATGGAGGTCCAGGATGGAGCCATTGATTTCATCCGTGTGGTAGTCCATTTCGAGAATGGCGGCAACTACGACGTTCCGGTTCGCTACAGAGTCCCATCAGGCGGCCGGACGCGCGTCATCGACCTTCCAGGTGACCGCCGTGATATTCGCAGCGTAGAGCTCTGGTATCAAAAAGCGAATTGGAAGCGCAGGCCAATCGTCAAGCTCTACGGACGACGTTGAAGCCAGGTCGGACAATGGCTCCCTTTGGGTTCGCTCGTAGATGGGTTCGGGTATCGATCGATGGGCCGACGCTAACGGCGCACTGACGTAGATGCCTTACTTGCGGAACTCAACTGCCACGGCGTTACCGGCGAACTTGCCGCCGCTGATCGGCGTGTAATGAATGTAGGCTGCGAGGTTGATCGGCCCGCATCCGATGTTCGGAGAGAGATTCGGGTCCTGTGTCAGGAATTGAAGGTTCGGGGGGTCGGTGACTATAAAGCGCAGCAATTCATCGCCAGCCTTGACCGCGAGCACCATGCCTGCGCCGCATTCGATGGCCTCCAGAGTGCCGGCGATGACTTCAGTTCCATTTAGCTTAAGAGTTGGCGGCAGAGACGAGACTGCTCGATCCGGTTTGTCGGTTGCGGCTACCGGTTCATCGAGTTTTCCTTCACTCTTCCGCTTCAGTCGCGGCCGCGTCCCTGCCTCGGCCGGAGGTTCGGGGGGCGCGAGTGAGCTCGCGCTCGTATCGCGGCGCGAGGAACTGTCGATCATGCTCATGATCGATTGAGCGTGCGCCTTTACTCCAGAGTCATCGTCGGAAGCGACAAGCGGCTCGAGCGTTTTCTTCGCGCCAGCGTAGTCCTGCACACGCAGTTGAAGCTCCGCGAGCGTAATCGCAAAGCGTTTGTTCTGCGGCTCGAGTCGTAGCGCGGTCTTCATCACTTCCACACCGTCGCTGATCTTCTCGCCCGAGACGAGGTACACAAATCCGAGCAAGTTGTAAGCAGGCGCGAACCCGGGCATCAACCTGATGGAGGCCTTCAGCTCGTCGATCATCGTCCGGGCAAGGTCAGTCTGGATGAGCGAGAGGCCGTCGCGGCCCCCTCTCAACTCGCGCTCGATCGATTCGGCATAATAGTAGTGGACGAGGTGGTTCTGCGAACCCAGCGACGTCGCCCGTTTGAAGTGCTCTTTGGCCTCCTGGAATTTGCCACGACGCATAGCTATCAGACCGCGCCCCTCGTGAGGTCCCGCCAGCCCGCCATCAAGAGTTACTGCCTGATTGAAGTAGGTCTCCGCCTCGTCGAGCCGTTGGATGCGCATCAGCAGGTTTCCGAGATTGTATTGGACTTCGGCGTCCGACAACGGCCGAACCGACACTTCCTTTTCGCCCTCGGTCGACTTCATTGTGTAAATCATTCCGGGGTAAGTATCGTTTCCGATGTAGCGCCGCAATTCCTTCTCCATTATCGCAAAGTCGCACTTGAACGCTTCGGTAAATGCCTGATCAACGTTTGCGCCGCGCCCGAGCAGGAAGAGAAACTGAGTGAGCTGAAGTTGGCGTGCGTGCTTGTTGCCAAACATCAGGTAGTGAGCGAGCGCCCACGATTCCGCATAGAAGATCCCTTGTTTCTCCCGCTCGTTGTACACCGGCGAATTGTGTCCGACGCTAAACAGAGTCTGAAAGGGAACGAACTTGTTTTCTCGAAGCAGAAACACGTGACGGGAGACCGGTCTCCCGATAGTCACCTCGTTTTTCTTTACATCAAACGTCGAATAAAACTCGGCCAGGCCTTCTTTCAGCCACAACGGCCAGGTTATCGGGGTGTAGGCGGTTAACAAATGAGTGTACTCATGGAAGATAACCGCCATCGGGTACTCTTCGCTCGCGCTCATGTCGAGCGCAATCACGTTCTCGTCTTCGCTTTGCTGGAAGAAACCCGATACGTTAGCCGGCTTTCCGTTATGAAGCGGCTTGAATGGTTTGAATGTGCCGTCGCTCTTGAATAGAAGCACCGTGATCGGAATCGGAGCGACGTTCGACGTGTTGGTCAAGTTCGAGATGATCAGGCGAAACTGTTCGAGTTTCAACGCGAGCTGGCGCGCGTCGTCTTCGTTTGCGTTGCTGACGATGTTGAAGTTCTTCGTCCGCAGATTGATCCATTTGTCCTTCGCGGTCGCGGACGACGCCAGCATAACCACAAACATGAATGCTATGAGCAGGAGCAGGGACGGACGTTTCACAATGTTTATTCCACGCACTCGGGTTTCGGGGCCTGGAAACCGCTTTCCCTGGTGGTAATCGGCTCCAACAGCAGCTGCGCCGGGGCTGCCTAGTTTGCGGGTTCATTCTCTCTCGAACAGGTTGCAAGGGCAAGCAGCCGTCGTCGGCAATATGTGATGGCTTACGCTACAACGAAGCAAGCTCGCTCTCGATCTCGTCGCGCGCGTGTTGAAGCTGGAGCACCAGCGGAGGGGCCGCGCGCTCTCGGCATTCTTCGGGTGTGAGCCTGCATCGCTCGCAGGTGCCGTCGATATCCAGACGGGTAATTCGTTTGTCTTTTGCGAACTTGACGACGCGTTCGAAATCCTCGTCGCAACGGAAGCCGAGCGACACCGAAGACGTGGCCGATGGGTTCAGCGTAAGACGCCGCGCCATCGCAATACTCAAGTAGCGCGCATCGCTTTCAACGAAGCGGGAAAGCTGAGCATCGACTATGGGCTCATCGCTCGCCCTGTCGTTAGTGCGCCTGACCTTGAGTTGATCGAGTATCCTTATCGCAAGCCAGCGGCGGCAATAGTGCTCGTCTACGCCTGTTCCGCCGGGTATCAACACCTGCGACATATTGAG
>DATMCM010000547.1:0-3864 GCA_035558335.1 Blastocatellia bacterium
CATTTCGCACCAGATGCTACCTCCGCAAGAAACACGAGTCAACCGCGGTCGATCGCAGTGACCCGCAACAACCCGCCTAGTTGCGCAATTTCCGGCTTTGTACCAAAATGAGCGCCCTGGTCCGGTTTTTGAGTGTTCCGATCGGTGGAACTGTGAGTTCACCAGCACGTTTCAATTCGCCAACAGAAGACGACCTGCACGAGTTTATCGACCCGTCCTTAACCCTATTTTGTATCGTCGACACTGATGGCTACTTCAACCATGTCAACCCTGCCTGGTAAGAGATCGCAGCCTAGTCAGCGCAGGCTGCAAGTGCTAGTGGCGGAAGACAATCAAGTCAACCAGCTGGTAGCGACGCGGATCTTTGAAAAGCTGGGCCACCAGGCTACTGTTGTCAGCAATGGCCGCGAGGCGTTTGTCGCCTTCCAGGCCGGTAAGTTCGATCTCATCGCCATGGACGTGCAGATGCCGGAGATGGATGGGCTTGACACAACCAGTGCCATCCGCGCCTGGGAGAAGACGGCAGGCACTCACACCCCCATCATAGCCATGACAGCGCGTGCCATGAAGGGAGATCGCGAGCGTTGTCTAGCGGCTGGCATGGATGGCTATACCTCGAAGCCGATCCGGATCGGAGAACTTGAGCACGCGATCGCTCAACTGATCAGCCCACCAAATTCGGCGAAAGTACCAGTGTCGGAGGCGGACCAAACAGACGGCGCGATTGATCATACGGCACTCCTCGCAGGGGTTGATGGCAATCGTCGAATTCTGCGCGAACTTGTTCGCCTTTTTCTCGCCGATTGTCCTCGGCGTCTGGCGGAAATCAAGGAGGCAATCCGCCGCGGTGATGCCGGAGCATTGGGGAGAGCTGCGCACACACTGAAGGGATCAGTCGGCAACTTCGCGGCAAAGAGTGCTTTTGCGGCTGCCCAGCGGCTGGAGATCATGAGCAGAGATATAGACCTCGATAATGTTGGCAAAGCATGCGTAACACTCGAATCCGAACTGGCGCTCCTCAGCGAGGAGCTCAGAAAATTGACCATGAACTCTTCAATACGAAAGACAAAAACGGACAAGCGTGGGAGACAAAAAGGTGGACACGCCGGCACGGCGGAGGGCATCACTGAGGTCCGACGCCAGGAGGTCTTGCTTAAAACCGGGGCCTTGCAGAACGCAATCCTCAACAGCGCCAACTTTTCGAGTATCGCCACCGACGAGAAGGGCGTCATTCAGATCTTCAATGTCGGCGCGGAACGCATGCTGGGCTACACCGTCGCCGACGTCCTGAACAAGATCACCCCGGCCGACATCTCCGACCCGCAGGAAGTGATTGCGCGTGCCAAAGCATTGAGCCTGGAGCTGGGAACCACGATTAGGCCCGGCTTCGAAGCATTGGTGTTCAAGGCCTCGCGCGGCATCGAGGACATCTACGAACTGACCTACATCCGAAAGGATGGCAGCCGCTTCCCGGCGGTCGTGTCGGTCACGGCCTTGCGCGACGCTCAAAACGCGATTATCGGCTACTTGCTAATCGGGACGGACAACACCGCTCGCAAGCAGGCCGAAGAGGCACTGCTCAAGGCGGGGGCTCTTCAGAGCGCGATTTTCAACAGCGCCAATTTCTCGAGTATCGCCACAGACGCGAAGGGCGTCATTCAGATTTTCAACGTGGGCGCGGAACGCATGCTGGGCTACGCGGCCGCCGACGTGATGAATAAGATCACGCCGGCCGAGATTTCCGATCCCCAGGAAGTGATCGCGCGGGCCAAGGCGTTGAGCGTCGAGCTCTCTACGACGATTACACCGGGCTTCGAGGCATTGGTGTTCAAGGCCTCGCGCGGCATCGAGGACATCTACGAGCTGACTTACATCCGAAAGGACGGCAGCCGCTTCCCGGCGGTCGTGTCGGTCACGGCCTTGCGCGATGCGCAAAACGCGATTATCGGCTACTTGCTAATCGGGACGGACAACACCGCTCGCAAGCAGGTCGAAGAAGAGCAGAAAAAGCTCGATCAGCGGCTTCGCGACCAGCAGTTCTACACGCGCTCTCTGATCGAATCTAACATCGACGCGCTGATGACGACCGATCCGTCCGGCATCATTACAGACGTCAACAAGCAGATGGAGGCGCTCACCGGTTGCACACGTGACGAGCTGATTGGCGCGCCGTTCAAGAATTACTTCACCGATCCGGAGCGGGCCGAGGCGGGCATCAAACTGGTTCTGAGCCAAAAGAAGGTCACCAACTACGAGCTTACCGCGAGCGCCAGGGACGGAAAGAAAACAGTCGTGTCCTACAACGCGACCACCTTCTACGACCGAGATCGGAAGCTGCAAGGCGTGTTCGCCGCCGCGCGCGACGTCACCGAGCGCAAGCGCTTCGAGGTTGCACTCCAGGAAACGAACGTCGAACTGGAGAGCGCCAAGTCCGCGGCGGAAAAAGCCAACCTCGCGAAATCGGATTTCCTTTCCAGCATGAGCCATGAGCTTCGCAGCCCGCTCAATGCGATCCTCGGTTTCGCCCAACTGCTGGAGTCCACCTCCCCGCTGCCGACGGCCTCCCAGAAGGAGAACATTGCCCAGATCCTGCAGGCCGGCTGGCACTTGCTCAAGTTGATCAACGAAGTCCTGGATCTTGCAGTGGTCGAATCCGGGAAGATGTCGCTGTCACCGGAATCGGTGTCCTTGGCCGAGGTCATTTCCGAATGCCAAGCCATGATGGAGCCGCAGGCGAAACAGCGCGGCATCAGCATGACTTTTCCCCAGTTGGATATCCCATACTATGTCCATGCCGATCGGACCCGGGTGAAGCAGGTGCTCATCAATTTGCTTTCCAACGCGATCAAATACAACCGAGAGCAGGGGACGGTCGAGGTGAAGTGCACTACAACCAGTCCGGAGCGCATTCGCATCAGCTTCAAGGATACCGGCGCAGGATTACCTCCGGAAAAGCTGACGCAGCTTTTTCAGCCGTTTAACCGTCTCGGACAAGAGAGCCGCGCAGGGGAAGGCACCGGCATCGGCCTCGTGATGAGCAAGCGGGTGGTCGAACTGATGGAAGGCGCGATCGGCGTGGAAAGCACTGTCGGTGTAGGAAGCGTGTTCTGGATTGAACTGCTTTTGACTACGGCGCCAACATTTCTAGTTGCCAGCTCCGAATCCACAACTGCTATCCAGGCCCGAATACCGACCGCCGCACGGCTTCGCACCTTGCTCTATGTCGAGGACAACCCGGCTAACTTGACGCTGGTCGAGCAGTTGATTGCGCGGCGATCCGACATCCGCCTGCTGACTGCGGTGAATGGGACCCTCGGCATCGAGATTGCGCGAGCTTCTCAGCCGGAGGTAATTCTGATGGACATTAATCTGCCTGGAATCAGCGGTATCGAAGCTCTGAAAATCCTTCGCGAAGACCCCGCCACGGCGCACATCCCCGTAGTTGCTCTCAGTGCAAATGCCATGCAGCGCGATACCAAGAAAGGAATGGAGGCAGGGTTCTTCTACTATCTAACCAAGCCGATCAAAGTAAACGAGTTCATGGATGCGCTCGATGGGGCGCTGGAATTTGCAGAAAAAAACTCTGCCCGCAACTGAGTCTCTTTGATTCTCATGATAAGTTCATCTGATATTCTTCACGCGAAATTCCTTATCGTAGACAATGAGGAGGTCAGTGTCCTTCTCCGGTCCAGATCTTCGCATTTACAAAGATTCTGTCCGCATGTGAGGGCACGACCTGGGCCTCGAGTTCAGCAGTTGACATTGTTAGCAACGCAAGCCCTCCCAGGCCCAACCAACGCCTCTGTCTTATCGATGGTTTTGAATCAGCCATGCGCAGCTTCTCCATGACCTTCCTCCGTTTCT
>DATMCM010000548.1:0-13330 GCA_035558335.1 Blastocatellia bacterium
CGTTGCAGTCGATCCGGTGCTCGGCCGCATAGTCTTTCCGGCGGGACACGGTCCGAAAGACGGCGTGTGGGTCTCGTATCGATACGGGTTCAGCGCGGATATCGGCGGCGGCGAATACGATCGTCCGCTGTCGCAACCCGAGAACGCCAGGCTGTATCGCGTGGGTCCTAATGAAAAGTTTCACACGATCAACGCCGCGCTTCGACAGTGGCGCAAACACGACGCGGCGGCCAGTCCGGCAGCAGTGATCGAGATCGCCGACAGCAGTGTTTACGTCGAGCAGATCAATATCTATCTGAGAGAGCATCAGAGCCTGCAGTTGAGAGCGGCCAACGGCGAGAGACCGGTGCTTCGGTTGCTCGACTGGCACACCGACCGGCCCGACGCGCTGAGTGTGGCGGGCGACCGCGGCAGCCGCTTCACGCTCGACGGGCTGATGGTCGCCGGACGAAGCATGATGATCGAGGGCGAGATAAGCGAGGTCACGATTCGGCACTCGACGCTAGTGCCGGGCTGGACGATTGACAGCGACTCTGAGCCGAATCGAGCAACGGAGCCGAGTCTGGAACTGCTTTGCCCGCGCACCCGCGTCGCAATCGAGCACTGCATACTGGGTTCGATTCAGGTTCATCCCCTGTTGGCCAGTGCTTATGAAGAGGATACGGCGGAACATAAGTCGAAGGCCAACTCACGTGCGGCGGAGTCAGGATGCGGCGGCGTCGGCTACGGCTTCCGAGTTGATCCGATGTGCTTAGTAATAAGTGACAGCATTCTGGACGCGACTGATCCTGACGCCGAAGCGATCGGGTCGCCGGGCTGCGCGGTGGCACACGCGAGACTGACCATTCAGCGTTGCACGGTGTTCGGACAAATACAGGTGCACTCGATTGACCTCGGCGAAGACTCCATCTTCGACGGCAGGATCACCGTCGGTCGCCGCCAGCAAGGTTGCATGCGTTTCTGCTACGTCACACCAGGCTCGCGAACACCTCGCCGCTACCAATGCCAGCCCGATCTGGTAACACAAGGAAAGGACGTTGCAACCAGGCAGCAGGAGGAAACGCGAGTCAAACCGCGCTTTAACAGCAAGCGCTACGGGCGTCCGGACTACTGCCAGCTTGCCGATGATTGCGCCGAAGAGATAACTCGCGGCGCCGACGACGAGTCGGAGATGGGCGCGTTCCACGATCTTTATCAGCCGCAGCGGCTTGCCAATTTGCGAGCGCGGCTGGACGAGTACACGCCGGCGAATATGGATGCCGGCATCTTCTTTATCAACTGAGACAGGAGGCAGCGATGAAGGGCGATTTCACAAGAATAACTTTCGATCCAACCAAGCACTACACCCGAGTGCTCGAGCAGCAAGGGCGCGTGCAGGTGGATTCCGACTTTAATGAGATGGCCTACATCCATCAGTACTTCTTGCGCAGGCTGGCGGCTGACTTGATCGGACCGCACGGCGGACCGGCGGACAGCTTCAAACTCGATGCCCTGAAAGACAACGGCAAGGATGTGCTTCTGGATTTCGGCATCGGAAGCGGACACTACTATGTGGATGGCATACTTTGCGAGGGTGAAGAGCCGGTGCGCTACACGACTCAAGACACCTTCCCGCTTTCCGACGCAGCGAAACTTGAAAAGGGCAAGAACTACGTTGCTTATCTGGATGTCTGGGAGCGGCACATCACAGAATTTGAAGACGAAGACGAGAATAAGATCGGGATCCGCGAAGTTGCGCTGCGCGGCCCGGACACTGCCACCCGCGCGAAGATCATTTCGCAGATTAAGGCCAAAGAGCTCGGGAGTACGAAGCCGGACGATCTTGATCCGAAAACGGCGAAGGCGTACGAGAATTTTCTCAAATTCCTCGGGGACACCGCCCTGGGCTCCGGACTGCTACGTGCCCGAGCGATCAAGCCCGAATCGGACGACGAGCCCTGCCTCATCTCGCCGCAGGCGCGCTTTCGCGGCGCCGAAAACCAGCTCTACCGTGTCGAGATTCACCACGGCGGAGTAGCGATGCCCGCGGATCTCTCGAATGTGAAAATAGACGTTAATAAGATCGCGACCTTTAAATGGTCGCGTGAGAACGGCTCGGTCATCTTCCCGATCTCGAAGGTTCAGGGTGACATAGTTATCCTCAAAACCCTGGGCCGTGATAGCCGTTTCGGTCTACGTCCCGACGACTGGGTCGAGATCGTCGACGACGATTACGCTCTGCAAAATCGCGCGGAGCCGTTGCTTCAGGTGAAGGATGTCAACGTGGATAACGAAAGCGTCACTCTCAAGGCCACTCCCGCTTCGCCGGTCGGAACCGACCCGTCGAAGCACCCTCTTCTCCGGCGATGGGACCAAACAGGCAGCGATCTTGAGAGGGGCGTGTTCGTTGTCGAAGGCTCCGGGGACGAAGACTCGAGTTGGATAACCTTGGAAGACGGAGTGCAGATTCAGTTCCCACCCCTCCCGCCAGTTCTGGCCACTGGCGCGGAACCTGTGCCGCCCTATCGAACCGGCGATTACTGGATGATCCCGGCGCGCGCCGCTACCGGAGACGTCGAATGGCCGGGACCGCCCGGCAATCCTTTGCCGAGGCTGTCATATGGCGTCGAGCATAGCTATGCGCCGCTTGCGATAGTCTCGATAGCGGGGGACGGAACCGTCAAAGTGGACAAGGACTTGCGCCGGACCATCACCCCCGTCTCGTCGTAAGGGTTTGACCCGGGAGTTGAGAGGCTCTGCGGAAGGTAAACAGATAAGTGAGGCCGTGGGCTGGTGACGCCCACAGCCTCGGGCTGATGGTTGTTAGCGGTCCTCGAAATCGCCGCCTTTCTTCTTCTTGTTCTTGTCCTCAGTGTACTGATCGTCTCTCCACTCGCCACGCTGGCCGGAATCCTGGCGATCGGACTGGTTTTTCTCTTGTTGGCCAGGTTTTCGACCGGTCTCCTGCTGTTTTGGCTTGTTTGCCGACATAAAGCGCTCCTTCGTGATTACAATTGAGTTAGCTAATGGATAGACCTAGGCTGCCTATCCCCCCACCCTTTCTCGTATGCCTAGAGAGTATTGTTCGACTCATTTTCTGTTGCAGGGCCCGCCTCCTACGAGGCGATTCGACGCCCGGTTATTAATTGGAAGATCAGGGCGACAACTGCAACGATAAGAAGAAGGTGAATGAAACCACCAAACGCGTAGCCGCTCACAAGACCGAGCAGCCACATAACCAACAGAATGATAAAAATCGTCCAAAGCATCTTGATTCTCCTTTATCTGTATTTGAGTCCATCCTTACAAAACAAACTGACTCAGAGCTTTTGCCGACACTGACAGCTTAAATTGCCACAGGCGTGTGATTTATTTCTTACCTCGCCCACTGCCGGACTTCTTGCCGCCGCCCGATTCCTTATTAACCGTAGCCCAGGCGCGACTCTTGGCTTCCTTCTTTGAAACTCCTCGATCCTCATAGCCTTCGGCGATGTGTTCGGCTTGTCGCTTCTGCTTGTCGGTATATTTTCCTTTGTCTCCCTGTGGCATCGTTCCCTCTCATTGGTCCACAGCAGCCCAGCATAACGGTGAAAAAAGAGCTTACGCTGAGCGAATCATGCGAGCAGTCGCCGCACCGGGCTGACGAATAGCGGAATTTGAGTGCCCTTCGATGTCAGGAATCCAGTCGCCCAACGCTCCTCACGAGAATCGCGGCGACCGACTCTATCGACGGCAGTTTGAGAGCTCGGTCTTGCGTGCTGTGTATTAGCGATTGTGCTCGGGTTGTTTGACCCGAGCGAGTTTTGTTTTCGATTTGTCATGTTAACCCGCTCCTTGATCTCGGCGACTCGTATATTTCCTGAATCTCTGCGAACGACTGCAAATCGACGCGTGACTAGGGAGCAACTCGGATGCCAGCGAGGCGCGAGCGGCGAACTCGTCTCAAAAATCGGATCCTCGAAGAAATAAGAGAGTTAGAGGACGTATCGTCGGCGTACGCGGTGCGTGTCTGTTGTATCGAAACCGAATATGTACGCTCTTGTCTCACATTGCGGTTGTTTATCGAACGCAATCGACCGGGCTGGTGGGGTTAACGTCGGTGGTATGGGTATTGCCTCTCAGAAGATTGATTTTTCAGCGGTTGCCCAGGCCAAGCCTTACGTTTGCCAAATGAAGATGAGACTTGCCCGAGCTCCGCAGGTGATGGGACTTCTATCGCATTGAAAGGAGAGTACTCAAATGGACAATGACAAAGTAATCGGCATTCTTAACAATCTGGTTGAGACCTGCCGCGACGGACAATACGGTTTCAAAGAAGCCGCCGAGAACGCAACCGGCTCAGACCTGAAGAGGTTCTTTTCCGATGCAAGTCTCGAGCGAGCGCGGTTTGTGGGCGAACTCCAGCGCCAAGTACAAATCCTGGGAGGCGATCCCGAGAAATCTGGATCGACTGCAGGCGCCATGCATCGCACCTGGATCAATGTAAAAGGCACTCTCACGGGCAAAGACGATGAGAGTATTCTGACGGAAGCCGAAAGGGGCGAGGACTCGGCTATGAAGGCTTATGAGGATGCCCTCAAACAAGCTCTGCCAGCCAATTGCAAGACGATGGTCGAGGCCCAATACATCGAGGTCAAGCAGGCCCATGATCGAGTCAAGCGAATGCGCGATGCGCGTTCGGCGACTGCGGGCTCCAACTAGCGCCGAACGGCTGGATCGATGTTCTGATTCAGCGATGAAGTAAGAGCAGGAGTTCAGGCTTCGCCTGGTTTTGCTTTGCGAGCCGGTCTTGCATCAGCGAATTCATACCGGAGCGCGATGAATACTAAAAGCGAATGCCTGAACTTCTGCTCTTACCCTTTCTAGTTCAGATCTTCATCTTGACTCGCCCGAATTGGATGCTGCTTTACACCACTCTCGTCCTTGTCTTTTCCATCAGCCGCGGCTCAGCCCTTCGACTCCTCGCGATCCGCATTCGCAAGTTAACAGTCATGCGAGTGCCCAAACGACGTCCGCAATCGCGAGGCGCTCGGTGCGGCCAGTATTCTCACAGAAGTACCACGCCAGATCCCTCTTGCAGATGATCCCTATCACTTTGTGGTCGTCATCTACGACGGGCATTTGTTTGATCTGATGCCAGGACATGGCCAGCATGCAGTTCTCGACTGAGTTATCCGCCGGGCATGCGAAGGCCTGCTCCGTCATACAATCGCTGACCTGAGCGTGCTCGACGCATCGGCCACGCGCTATAAGCTTAGCCGTTATGTCGCTGTTGGTGATGATACCGATCAGTCGTCCCAAGTCGTCGACAACCGGAACCGCGCCGCAGTCCGAGTCATTGATGAGACGGGCCGCCCGCTCGACGCTGTCTTCAGGCCGCGCTGTCGCGATCGACGTGGTCATGAGCTCTCGCGCCGTAAGCTCCGATCGGGATTGCTTCTCCCGTCGAGGTCGCTGCAGCGCACCAGACCGAGCTGCTCGAGCTCTGTGGATGGATTCTCTTGCAGATGAGTTGTTCTTGTGCGCGGCGGGACGAGCTGACATAGCGTGATCCTCCTGGAGTTTGTCTGGTTAACATTGCACCCGGTTCACAATCTCCCGGTGAGCGCGAGGACGACTATGATCAACAGCACCAAGCCAAGCAGCCCGCTCGGGTAATAACCCCAACTCCTGCTGTAAGGCCAACTCGGTACTGCGCCGATCAACAAGAGAATCAGAAGAACAATCAAGATCGTGCCCATCTAACATCTCCTTCTATTGCAGCTATCGGGCGGATTCGTCGACGCCCGGTCAACCGCATCGCTAGGCAAGGGCCGTTCCCTGCACCTCCAGAGCCGACTACTCAAGTTATGACCGCGCGAGCCATTGGTAGTGATGTGAAGCAATACAGATTGTGCACTTCAAACAGACAGCTTCGCGTGGGCTGATAGTTGAACCATCGTCGCTGCGTTACATCGGAGGCTGCGAGGTGTGGCACCAGGCTTGCCCCTCAGTTCTTGGAGGAGGAATTGAAGTGTCGAGTACAAGGTCAAGACGTATCAGAGCGGTTGTCCTGGTGTTGACGCTGTGTGCGTTGATGCTCTCCCTAAGCGTGGCAGTCACTCTTGCTGTTGCTGCCAACGATCAGCCCGAGCCTGCTCGCAATAGCCGGCCGGGAGCGGGACAGTCGGCTGGTCTGACTGCCTCGCTGGTCGATCCGGCTATCAACGCCAGGGACAAGACCGCGACCGTGAAGGTTCAAGTGACCGGTGTGAAACTGATCGATCCGGCGCTGACCAACAAGAAACCAACAAAAGGGCAGGGGCATCTTCACTATCGAGTCGATGACGGACCGGTCATAGCCACGACGACGACAAAGCTCAGCTTCCACGAGTTGAAGCCCGGGAAACATCAGATCGTCGTTATGTTAGCGAACAATGATCATAGCCCGGCAGGTCCCCAGCAGACGCTTGAGGTAACGGTGCCTTAGGCGTTTTGGTTACAACACTGCGGGAATCGTATCCGTCTACCTGTTTACTGGCTGCTCTGCCACGTTCACTGCTAGTGCGTGCTGAAGGATAGAAGAAAGCGGTTGCTGTCGGTCCCATTAGTCGTCCTATTGCATAAGCGAAGTCGGATCCCACAAATCGGCCTCTCCCCTTCTCAACTTAGTTCGCAAGCCCGAAGTGGATCTATTCCGTATCGCGGAGGTTCGTCATGAGTTCATCTGACCGATCCGATGATCAAGCCGTCCAGCCAAAAACGCCGGGATTGTCCGACGTCGTCGGAGAGAACATCGCCGAGATAGTCAAGATGCGGGCTGAGCAAGAACGAAGAAAGAACTCGGAGGAGCGACTTGCCGATCTGTTGACGTTGTTCTCCGGAAGTATGATGTTCGTGTACGTACACGCAGTCTGGTTCGGCTTATGGATATTGTTTAACGTTGGTTGGCTCGGAGGCACTCCGTTCGACCCATTCCCGTTTAGCTTACTGACATTGATCGTCTCGCTGGAGGCGATCTTCCTCTCGACCTTTGTGCTGATCAGCCAGAACCACGCAGGGGCGATTGCCGACAAGCGGGCCGATCTGGATTTACAGATAAACCTCCTCGCGGAACATGAAGTGACGCACCTCCTCGCGCTGGTGGATGCTATCGCCGATCATCTGGGCGTTCACAGAGACAACGAACTAGAAGATCTGAAGAAGAATGTCGGCGCCCGGCAAGTCGTGGACGAGCTGGAATCTCGCGAAAGAATTGAGAACAGCCATAAGTAAACAACGCGGCTGCTCATCATGTGCCGGCGCGTCTTTGCGGCTCTTTGCGTCTTTGCGTTGAGACAGGTTTCTTGCAAAGGCGCGAAGAATCGCAAAGGCACAAAAACCCCAAGGCTAACAATGCTGGCCTCAGACTTGCAGCGATCATATCCGTTGCGCCATTCATCCTGGCGCTGTTCGCAATACATTCATTTGAGCAATCGAAAGGAGACGAAATGAAGGAACAACTAAACGAACTTTTGCTTCAAGCGCTGGAGACAGAAATGGGTGGAGTTCAGATCTACCAAACCGCGCTGACATGCGTCGTCGATAAAGACCTGAAGAAAGAATGGGAAGAATATCTCGAGCAGACAAATCGGCACGTAGAGGTCATGCACGAGGTTTTTGAGAAGGTTGGGCTCGACCCCAAACAGGAAACACCAGGACGAAAGGTCGTTCGCCACATCGGAGAATCGTTGGTGAAGGCGATGAAGATGGCCAAAGACGCCGGCAAACCAGAAGCGGCGGAACTTGTTGCTTGCGAGTGCGTCGTGCTCGCGGAAACGAAGGACCATTCGAATTGGGCACTGATGAGTCAACTAGCGAAGAAATCCAAGGGCAAGGAAGCCCAGGCACTAAAGAACGCCTGTGAGGAAGTCGAAGACCAGGAAGACGAGCATCTTTATCACAGCAAGGGTTGGTGTCGCGAATTGTGGATTTCTTCGCTGGGGATGCCTGCCGTGTTACCTCCGCCGGAAGAGGAGAAAGATGTAAAGACTGCGATCGGAGCGGCCCGCGCAGCGAAAGCCCGAGAGAACATGCTTTGAGACTTTGAAGTAAACATCGCCGCCGGTTGATCACGGTCCAAACATCAGAATGGCTGGCTGCTTGCGAGCGGCCAGCCTTTCACCGTCTGTTAGGGTGGGCGTGCGGCTGATATGGAGAGACGCTTGAGGACGCGGCGTTCACTTCGTGCTCACGTTGTGCTTCTTGATCAAGCTATACAATCGCGGCCTGTAGAGTCCGAGAAGACTTGCCGCAGCCTGCTTATTGCCCTTCGTTCGATTGAGCGCAGCGGATACGACCACCCGTTCGATATGCCCGAAGACGTCAATCGGCACGGCTCCGCTTTTTGGGTCCGGCACTCGGTCGACGATCATCCGGCCGATGTCCTCGAACGATAATCGCTCCAGGTCCGAAGGCAAGACGTTGTGTTCATTGTTTGTCGCCGGAGCTGTCACCTCTTCGCTGGTCATCGCCGCGCGAGCTGCCATCGCAGCTGTTGCCCCGGAGGCATCAACCGTCGCCGCCAGCCCGACCGGCAGAGCTTCGATATGCACCGTGTCTCCTTTACAGAGGAGTACGGCTCGCTCCAGCACGCTTTGCAGTTCGCGCACGTTGCCGGGCCACGAATAATCAAACAACCGCTGATAGGATTCCTGCGAGAGTCTGCAACTCGGACGCTGATACTTCTTCGCAAACTGCTGCAAGAAATGCTCAGCCAGATGCTGGATATCCTCGACTCGATCGCGAAGCGGCGGCAGGCGAATCTCGATCGTGTTGATGCGGTAGTAGAGATCCTCGCGCAAGCGACCCTCATGCAAGGCCTCGAGCGGGTCCCGATTGGTTGAGGTTATGAGACGGAAGTCGGCTTCCTGAGCCTTCTCGCTCCCGAGACGATAGTAGGCGCGCTCCTGCAGCACTCGCAGTAGTTTGGGTTGCAACTCAACGGGCATCTCGGCGATTTCGTCCAGCAGAAGACTGCCGCCCTCGGCTCGACTGATAAGCCCGGTCTTGTCCAGGGTGGCGCCGGTAAACGCTCCCTTTGTGTGGCCGAACAACTCAGATTCGATCAACTCCTTGGGAAGCGCCGAGCAGTTGATTTTTACGAAGGGCTTTTTCGCTCGAAGGCTCTTGTAGTGAATGGCATTTGCGATCAGTTCTTTGCCGGTGCCTGACTCTCCGAGGATCAGGATATTTGCGTCGGACTCGGCAACCCCATCGATGATCTCGTAGATATCCTGCATCGCTTTGCTGTTGCCGATGATGTCGTAATATGCGGTCCTGCTGGTGAGGCGGCCGCGCAGTTGTTTGATCTCTTCGGCTTGCTGGCGGCGTTCGACCGCTTTCTCGATCAGGATCATCAGCTCTTCAAACGCGACGGGCTTTTCGACAAAGTAGAAAGCACCCGCCTTGGTGGCCTCGACCGCCTTGGACACCGAAGCGTAGCCCGAAATCATGATGATCTCGGTGTCGGGCGAGAGTTCCTTGAGACCTTTGACGACCTCAATTCCATCAAGATCGGGAAGCTGCAAGTCCGTCAACACGACGTCGAAGTGAGATCCCTCGACCAGCTTGAGACCCTCCTCGCCGGTTTGTGATCGCGCGGTTTCGTAACCCTGCGCCTGGAGATGGAACTCGGCGAGCTCGAGCATCGATAGATCGTCGTCAATTATCAGTACCTTCGTTTTTGCCATAATCGGACCCTGCGGAATAATAAACGAACCTCAGATTGGGAATTTCACTCTCACGCCGACATTTGCTTGCCGGCCCGACCGGTGAGGCTTGCTACAACAGCCGCAAGCTCGGCGGGTTCGACCGGTTTTGGAACGTGCATGTTGAAGCCTGCCGACAGAGCGCGGATACGATCAATCGCGCGACCATAAGCGGTCAGCGCGACCGCTGGAATGCGTCCTCCCTCTTCTGGAGTCAGCTCTCTAACCCGACCGATCAATGCGTAACCATCGACATCAGGCATGCTGATATCAGAGACAAGGACATCGGGCCGCGTATCACGGTCGCTCGCGGTAAGCACCGCCAGAGCCTCTTCCGCGGATGCCACCGATGTGGCCCTCGCCCCGTACTGTTCGAGCAGCTTTGCGACCAGTTCCCGGGCATCGGCCTCGTCATCGACTACCAGCGCCCAGATGCCTTCGAGGATCGAACTGGAACGCGAGGCCATTCTCCCGCCCGCTGCCGTTGATCGCGCTCGTGGTGGTTGAGGTCGAACTGCGCGCAACGGAAGGTTGACGGTGAACGTTGCCCCGCAACCCTGGCCCGCACTCTCCGCATGGACCGTTCCCCCGTGCAATTCCACCAGGCTGCGCACGAGCGAAAGACCCAGGCCGAGCCCCGAGTGCCGGCGAGTACTTGATCCGTCCGGTTGATGGAAGCGCTCGAAAACGTGAGGCAGGAACTCGGCGTTGATACCCTTGCCGGTGTCGGCCACGGTAATTCGCACATGCGGATCCGCGCGCTCCAAACGAACGTCAACGCGCCCGCCCGGGGGGGTGAATTTTATGGCGTTGGAAAGCAGGTTGGAGACAATCTGTTGCAGTCGATCCGGATCGCCTGTGATGACTTCCGTTTCCAGGGCGAATCGCCGATCGATCTCGATCGATTTTGCTTCGGCGGCGGGATGCATCACATCGACGGCGGCTTCTATGACCGCCGTCAGGTCAACCGGTTGAACCTCGATGCGAAGCTGTCCTCTCGCTATCCGGGCGCTGTCAAGCAAGTCTTCGATAAGCTTCGACTGAACTCGCGCGCTCCGCTCGATCGTCTCTGCTGCGTGTGCTCTCGTGGCTTCGTCGGCTTGCGCGGATCGCAGAATGGCCGCCCAGCCGATAATGGCGTTTAGCGGCGCGCGAAGCTCGTGTGAAACAATAGCCAGGAAGGCATCCTTGGCGCGACTTGCGGCCTGGGCTTCCTCGCGGGCCGCTTGCTCACGAGCCAGGAGCTCTTCGCGGTCCGCTTCGGCGCTCTTCCGCTCGGTTATGTCATTTGCCAGAACAAGCAACGCGTGACGTCCCCGGTAAATAAGCTCATGCCATATGACTTCAACGTCGATGATCGTGCCGTCTTTCTTCTTGTGTCGCCAGGTTTCGGCGTTTGGCACGGCGTCCGGTATCTTCGAAACATACTCCTCCATCGCCGAGACTTCTTCGGGAGGTCGGATGTCCCTAATGGTCATCGACAAGAACTCTTCCCTCGAATATCCGTAATGACGAACCGCTACTTCGTTGACCTCTAGAAAGGATAGATTCTCTAGATCGACGATCCAGGTAGGCAGCGAGTTACGTTCGAACAGAAAATCGTAGCGCGCCTCGGTTTCTCGTCGGGCTTCCTCTGCGTCGCGCAGACGGAGAAGAGCTTTGATGGTCGCGACGAGCTCGTCCGGTTCCACCGGTTTCACCAGATAAGCATCGGCGCCGCTATCCAGGCCGATAACCCGGTCTTGACGAGTCGTAAAGGAAGCTGAAATCTGGAGGACGGGAATCGATGCGGTAGCGCGATCGGCCTTGAGCCGCCGGCTGACTTCGTGTCCGCTGATGTCGGGCAGCTTCACGTCGAGCAGCACGAGATGCGGCCTGACCTCGGCCGCCAGCCTCAGCCCGTCGGTTCCGGTCGAAGCCTCGAACACCACAAAGCCCTGCTTCCGCAACAGCTCGCTGGTCGCCTCCCGGCTGCTGTCGTAGTCCTCTACGTTTAGGATCTTGATCTGAGACATTATCCAGGTCCAACCTTGAAACGATACTACTCTACTACTTGCGAGCCGACTCTCACAGCAATGAAAGAGGCCCGGTGCTTCTCGCTAGCCGGCCGGTCACGCTTGCCAGCACCGTAAGCAGCTCAGCCGGTTCAACCGGTTTTGGTACGTGCATCTGAAACCCGGCGGAGAGAGCTTTCATCCGGTCTTCCATTCTCGCGTACGCAGTCAGAGCCACGGCCGGCACCGATCCACCGCGTTCGGCAGGGAGCTTTCGCACCAGGCGCATCAGCTCATAACCGTCGATCCCCGACATCTCGATGTCCGAGATCAACACGTCGGGCTGCCACTCTGAATGCTCGCCAAAGAGCGCGAGCGCTTCCTCCGCCGACGCCGCGGTCTTCACCTCGGCCTCGCATTCGGCGAGAATCGCGGTGACGAGATCGCGCGCATTGGCGTCGCCGTCAACGATAAGGGCTCGCAGGCCCGCCAGTTGAGCCGGGCACTCCAACATCACTTCGTTGCGCGAAACTGCGGGATGGTCAAGCTCTCCGCCGGATACGGTTGTGCGGCTGATCATAAGCGGCAACCTGACTACAAAAGTAGCGCCCTTGCCTTCACCCTCGCTCTCCGCGTGAACCGTCCCTCCGTGGAGCTCAACCAGGTGCCGGACAATCGCAAGCCCCAACCCCAAACCACCTTGCCTGCGCGTGCTCGAGCTGTCTTCCTGACGAAACCGATCGAACACATATGGAATGAATTCAGGATCTATGCCGACACCGGTATCGCTTACTATGATCTCGATCTGCGAACCGACGCGTTCCAGTCTCACCTGGGCGTGTCCCCCCCTGGGCGTGAACTTGATGGCGTTTGAAACCAGGTTCCAAACGATCTGCTGCAAACGATCGGCATCTCCGGAGACGGGACCGGCATCGCGATCGAGCACCACGTCGAGCCGCACTGACTTTCCGTCGGCGGCCGGGCGCACGGCTTCGACGGCGGCTTCGATGATGCCGGCGGGTTCGAGCGGACGCACGTTAAGACGAAGCTGCCCGCTGATGATCCGCGATACGTCGAGCAGATCGCTGATGATCCGGTTTTGGGCTCGCGCGCTTCGTTCGACGGTTTCCAACGCACGGGCGGTAGCTTCCTCGTCAAGTTTGCCTTCCCTCATCAGACTGACCCACCCGAGGATCGAGTTAAGGGGCGAGCGCAACTCGTGAGAAACTGTGGCGAGGAACTCATCCTTCATTCGATTCGCGGCCTCTGCCTCGAGCCGTGCTCGCTGCTCGGCTTCGTAAAGCCGGGCTCGCTCGATCGCGACTGCGACGCGATCGGCCGCCAGTTGCAAGAGCTTCAGGTCATCTTCGGTGAAGCGTCGGGGCTCCAGGGTGTCGACGTGAATCACGCCCGTGACCCTGTCCTCGACGATCAGCGGAACTCCGATCACAGATCGAGCGACCTCGCGCAGGATCGAGCTATACACTTCAGTCTTTGAGAGATCCTCGATCACCAGCGGTTCACGGGTTGCGGCGATGCGTCCTGCCACTCCACGGCCCATCGGCACGCGAACTCGGGCTTCCTCTTCCAGCCCGATCGCAGCGCGCCCGGTCAGGTACTGGCCGTCCT
>DATMCM010000549.1:0-6730 GCA_035558335.1 Blastocatellia bacterium
GCGTTAGGAAAAGCCAAACTTTGACAGCCCATCCCCGCTAACCTATCATCGCGACTATGAAGATCCTTTCGGCCGTCCAAATGCGCGAGGTGGATCGCGCCACGAGCGCGCGACACGGTGTGCCGAGCCTTCAACTGATGGAGAACGCCGCAACTCGAACTGTCGAGGCCATCGAGGAGAAGTTCGGTGACGTTAGCGGCAACCTCGTCCTGGTAATCTGCGGACGAGGTAATAACGGCGGGGACGGCGCAGCCATCGCCCGATTGCTCTATGACCGCGGCGCTTCGGTTGACGCGTTTCTGCTCGGCCGGATCGACCAGGCACGTGGCGACGCGCATGCAAACTTCGAACGAGCGAAGTCGCTCTCTGAAGCCGCGGGCGGGGGACTTCAATTCATTGAAGTCGAAAGCTCAGACGTGCTCCGAAAGTCAGCAGCTAAACAGGGTTATGATCTTGTGATCGACGCGATATTCGGCACCGGACTTACTCGAGCAGCGGCTGATTTGTTCGAAGAAGCAATCGTCTTCATAAACGAATTCGCTGACACCTCTCGCGTCGTCTCGGTTGATATTCCTTCCGGACTGGCTTCCGACTCGGCTGAGTTGATCGGCCAAGCCGTGAGTGCTTGCCTGACTGTAACGTTCACTGCTCCCAAGGTGGCTACGATCCTTCCTCCGGCCTGCGGCCAATGCGGCGAGTTGATCGTTGCCGACATTGGATCACCTGCTGAACTGGTCGAGTCCTCGGGCTCACACTTGAACCTGATCGAAGAGGGTGGCATCAGGCGATGGCTTCAAACGTCGCGGCGAAGCTCGCAAGCGAACAAGGGTGACGTTGGCAAGGTGCTGGTAGTCGCCGGTTCACGAGGCAAGACGGGCGCGGCGTGCCTTGTCGGAGAGGCGGCTTTGCGCGCCGGATGCGGCCTGGTCACGATCGCCGCCCCCGACTCCTCGCAACCAATCGTGGCTTCGAGCGCGATACGCGAATGCATGACCGAGCCGCTTCCTGAGACCGCGTCGGGTTCGGTTGCCCGCGAAGCAACGGACCAAGTGAGAACACTTGCAGCCGAACGTGACGTGGTTGCCATCGGGCCCGGGCTTGGATCGACCGAAGCTTCAACTCGCGAGATGGTGCGGGCCGTGGTAGAGATGCGCGAAGGCCCGATGGTCGCGGATGCAGATGCTTTGAACGCGCTGGCACCATGGGACCAGACACTCCGCGGGAGTTCCGGGCACCCGTTGATTCTCACTCCTCACCCCGGCGAGATGTCACGGCTTGTGAGTAAGTCGGTCGCCGAGGTGTTGCGCGACCGGGTCGAGATCGCACGTCAGTTCGCCGCTTCTAACGGAGTGGTCCTCGTGTTGAAAGGCAGCGCGACATTGATCGCCGCGCCTGACGGCGAAGTGTACGTTAACTCGACCGGGAACGAGGGTATGGCTACGGGAGGGTCCGGGGATGTGCTGACTGGAATGATCGCGGGGCTGCTTGCGCAAAAGCTGGACGACCCGCTGGGAGCGACTATCGCGGCGGTTTATCTACACGGGTTTGCCGGAGACCTCGCCGCTTCGAGGCTTGGAACCCGGGCTATGATTGCTTCGGACATCACAGCCCATCTAGGAGAGGCGCTCATTGAAGTCGGAGGCGAGGGGGAACGCCTGGTCAGATGAAAATCGAGGGGGAGTTCAACACCCATTCCGCCGCTGAAACGTTTGATCTCGGCTCTCGGGTAGCAGAACAACTCTCCGGGCGCGCCGTTCTCTTGTTGAAAGGCGATCTAGGTGCGGGCAAGACCGTCTTCGCAAAAGGCATCGCCGCAGGATTGGGGATCGATTCCTCCGAAGTCACGAGCCCTTCTTTTACGTTGATCAACGTTCACGACGGGCGATTGCGGTTGTATCACGTCGATCTTTACAGGCTTGAATCTGCGACGCGCCTTGATCTGGGGCTCGACGAGATACTCGAAGACGAGAACGGTGTGGTTGTAGTCGAGTGGGCCGAGCGCCTGGGCTTCGTGCCTGAAGGCGCCGTCGAAGTAGAGCTCTCTTACGTTTCCGATTCCGAGCGAAGAATAGTCATACAATAGTCTTGGCACATCATTGATTCCTGCAGCCCGTTTCTCAGACAGTCATTACCTCTTTTTCCTTGTGCTCGGAAACTTCATTGATGCGCGAGATGTGCTGGTCGGTAAGCTTCTGAATCTGCTCGAGCCCATCTTTCTCGATGTCTTCGGAGATCGTCTTATCTTTCAGCATCTTCTTCAGATGATCATTGGCGTCGCGACGGATGTTGCGGACAGCGGTCCGGTGTTCTTCGGCTACCTCGTGCACGATCTTCACCATCTGTTTTCGGCGCTCTTCGGTGAGCGGCGGGATTGGTACTCGAATTAGCTTGCCGTCGTTCGCCGGATTCAAGCCGAGCTCGGAAGCGCGAATGGCTTTTTCCAAGCTCGCAAGCTGAGTGGGGTCAAAGGGCTGCAAGGTCAGCAATGTTGGTTCGGGTGCGTGGATCGTCGCAACCTGGTTGAGCGGCATCTGCGTCCCGTAGTACTCGACCATAACGTTATCCAGCAGCGACACCGAAGCGCGTCCGGTTCGCACCGTCGCCAGCTTCTTTCCCGAGTCCTCGACCGCGCTGTCCATCCGCTTGCGCGCGTCGTTGATGATGTCTTTGATTTCCATTCAAACCTCCAACAACCTTCGATTTGGATTTCAGATTTTAGATTTTGGATTGGGGATTAGTAAAGCTGAACGGCCCTTGGGCTACCCTGAAATACAACAACGCGGTCTGAACCTGCCTTCAATCCGAACCGGAATACAGAATTTCAGACGGCGGATGCGCTTCCGGACTCGGGAGGCTCGGTCTCCGCGCTCACGACCGTGCCCACCCTTTCGCCGCGAACGACTCGAGCGATGTTGCCCGGGGTGTGAAGGTTGAAAACGTGTATCGGCACTCCGCTCTGACGGCACAGGCTGATCGCCGAAGTATCCATGACTTTCAGGTCGCGCCGGATCACATCGAGGTAGGTAATGCGGTCGAACATCGTAGCAGTAGAGTCGGTCGTTGGATCGGCAGTATAAATACCTTCGACTTTTGTAGCTTTCAGGATTGCGTCGGCCTTGATCTCAAGCGCCCGCAGAGCGGCTGCAGAATCGGTGGTGAAGTATGGATTGCCGGTTCCGGCCGCGAAGATGACTACGCGTCCCTTCTCCACGTGACGAATAGCGCGGCGGCGAATGAATGGTTCTGCGATCTTGTTCACCTCGATGGCCGACATCACGCGGGTGAACACCCTCTGCTTTTCGAGAGCGTCCTGAAGCGCGAGCGCATTGATCATCGTCGCCAGCATTCCTATCGAGTCTGCCGACGCGCGATCCATGCCTCTGGCGGAAAGCGCTACGCCTCGAAAGATGTTCCCTCCGCCGACGACGATCGCGACCTCAACGCCAAGCTGGTGAACATCCTTGATCTCGGAGGCTATCCGAACGATCGTCGCAGGATCTATGCCGTAGCCCTGCTCGCCCATCAACGCCTCACCGGACAACTTCAACAGGATGCGCTTGTAGACTGCTTCAGGTTTTGTTGACATATTCCAGCTTCCGGCTTTCGACGATGAATAATTGACTTCGAGCTCTAAAACGGTGCGTGCTGTCTTCTGGCAGAAAAAAAGCCTCTCTCCCGAGAGGCTTTTTGTCAACTACTCGTTGCCGCCGAGCAAGTCGCGAACGTCGGCGGCTATGTCCGAACTACGCTTCTCGAGGCCTTCGCCCATCTTAAAGCGAGTGAACCGCCGCACTCTTATGTTTTCCCCGGTCTTCGATATCATCGAGGTCACCAACTCGCCTACAGTGACGTTTTGATCTTTGACGAACGGTTGCTCCAGCAGACACGCCTCTTGATAGAACTTGCTCATCCGGCCTTCGACTATTTTGTCGAGTACCTGTTGGGGTTTATTCGCATTCTTCGGATCCTGCTTCGCCTGCTCGAGCGCTATCTCGCGTTCCTTCTCCAGCACTTCAGCGGGGACTTCTTCTTTTGTAGTAAAGCGAGGCTCAGCCGCGGTGATATGCATGGCAAGATCGTGCACGAACGAGCGAAACTCTTCACCCCGAGCGACGAAATCGGTCTGGCAGTTCACTTCCACAAGCACGCCTATCTTGCCGCCAGCGTGGATATACGAGTGCACGAGACCTTCTGCGGCCACACGGCCCGCCTTCTTGGTGGCGCTGGCGAGCCCGCGCTTGCGCAGTATCTCGATCGCCTTCTCTTCCATACCTTCGGCCTCGGTAAGCGCAGCCTTGCACTCCATCATTCCGGCGCCGGTTTTTTCTCTCAGCGCTTTTATAGTAGCGGGTGTTATTGCGTTTGACATTACTACCTGACTCTCCCTCTAAGATTACGCGTACAACGAATGAAAAAGGCAAAAGGAAAAATGCAAAAGGAGAAACGGCACGCGGCGAAAACAAGCGGCCCGGCGCCATCACTTTGCCTTTTGCCTTTTTGCTTTTGCCTTACTCTCCGACTTCGGCCTTCTCGGCCTTCGGTGCGTCTAGTGCCCCGTCGATTGCCGGCTCACCCGCCGGCGGTTCAAGCGGCGCCGTGTCGAGGGAGCCTGTGTCGGTTGACGGAGCTTCAACGGCGCCGGCAGCGGCAGACGATGCCTCGACTGGGGGAGCTTCGACCGAGTCGCGGGCGGCCGTCACTGGCTCAGCCTTCGACGTTTCAGGCACACCTGCCAGATCCGGTCCGGGAATCGGAGGCGCGCCAGGCGGCACGTAAGTAGTCCGGCGCTGGCCGCGGCGGTCGCCGCGCCCTCGCCCTCGTTCGCGGCGCTCACTCTTTTCGCGGGGCGTCTCCGGGCCGGAGGCGGCTTCTGTAGCCTCGGCGCTCTCGCTGATATCGGCGCCGCCCTCCTTGAGCATTTGCTGGCCCTCGATGATCGCGTCGGCCATCTTTGCGGCAAACAATCGAACCGCGCGCAGCGCGTCGTCGTTGCCCGGTACGATGTAGTCGATCCCGTCGGGGCTGCAGTTTGTGTCGACGATCGCTACCGTAGCGATACCTAACTTGTTCGCTTCGTGAACCGCGATCTCTTCCTTGTTCGAGTCGATGATGAAGATGACGTGCGGCAAGCTCCGCATATCTCGGATGCCCGCCAGATTCTTCTCCAGCGCCGCGTGCTCTCGATCAAGTCCGAGCCGCTCCTTCTTGGTAAGCGCGTCGGCGCGTCCGTCAGTCCGCATCGCTTCGATGTCTTTCATTCGCTGGATCGACTTCTGAACCGTTTGAAAATTGGTCAGCAACCCGCCGAGCCAACGCTGATTTACGTAATACTGGCCGCAGCGCTTTGCTTCTTCCTCGACCGCATCCTGCGCCTGACGCTTCGTGCCGACGAACATGAAGCTCTTGCCATCCATCGCCTGCTGGGTTACGAACTTGACCGCTTCCTTGAAAAGCCGCTGGGTCTTTTGAAGGTCAATGATATAGATCCCGTTGCGCTCGCCGAAGATGTATTCCTTCATCTTCGGATTCCACCGCCTGACCTGGTGCCCAAAATGGACCCCAGCCTCAAGCAGTTCTTTCATCGTTACAGTAGCCAATCGATCCTCCTGAAGTTTAATCGGTTTATGTACTCACCGGCTTGCGTCCCAATTGTCCTGCTGGAACAACCAATCGTTAGCCGGCAATGGAATCAAGTGGTCGGTGGCCAGCGGTTAATGACCAGTTAGAACCTTCCTAACTGACCACTAACTACTGGCCACTGACCACTGCGTTTTACCTCTTCGAGAACTGGAATCGAGCGCGCGCGCCCTTCTGTCCGTATTTCTTGCGTTCCTTGGCTCGCGGGTCGCGAGTCACGAAGCCCGCCTTCTTGAGCCTGGTCCGCAATTCGGGGTTCATCTCGATCAGCGCGCGAGTGATGCCATGGCGCACCGCCCCTGCCTGCCCGGCGGGTCCGCCGCCGGCCACATTAACCAAAATGTCAAACTTGCTCGCCGAATCGGTCAAGTGAAGCGGCTGGCGTATCACCATCCGGTGCGTCTCGTTCTGAAAATACTCTTCAAACTTGCGCTTGTTGACAACTATCTCACCGGTGCCCGGCTTGATGAAAACACGCGCGGTCGCACTCTTTCGGCGCCCGGTGCCATAGTTCTGAATCGCTTCTGCCACTCTTTCCTCTCCTCTAGTTGACGGGCCGCAAGTCTACGACCTGGGCCATCGGCTTTCTACAGATCAAACGGCTCGGGCCGCTGTGCCTTGTGCGGGTGGTCGGTGCCGGCGTAGACCTTGAGCTTTTTGCCCATCTTACGGCCGAGCTTGTTCTTTGGCAGCATCCCTCGAATCGCCGACTCCAGTATGCGTTCCGGGTGTTTCTGCATCAGCTTCGCGGCGGTGATCTCTTTCAGGCCGCCCGGCCAGCCGGTGTGATGCCGGTAGACCTTGTCCTGTAGCTTGTTGCCGGTGAATACCACTTTCTCCGCGTTGATGATCACGACGTGGTCACCCATATCGATGAAGGTCGTGTAGGTTGGCTTGTTCTTGCCCATAAGGATGCGAGCGGCATGGGTCGCAAGCCGGCCCACGGTCTTTCCACTTGCATCAATGATGAACCACTTGCGGTTCTGTTCGAGGTCCTTTCCTGAAGGAACGTATGTCGGCATGTTGCGAATCTCCAGATTTCCGGTAATGAAGACGAACGGAAAGCATACGAAACGGGCTCTTTATTGTCAAG
>DATMCM010000550.1:0-2220 GCA_035558335.1 Blastocatellia bacterium
TACCGCTACGAAGGCGGGAGGGAGAAACGCCGCGCGATCTGCCGGTTACGCAATCCACCAAAGTCGAGTTTGTCATCAATACGAGAACCGCTAACGCTCTCGGCATCAAAATCCCGCCAGCAGCTCCTCGCAATCGCCGACGAAGTCATCGAATGACCGGCTAACTAGCCAAGGGCTCCGCCCTTGATATCCCTTGCGCCGGAGCGTGAGGAGGATGCCGAGGATGATCACGGGATATCAAGGGGGAGCCATGGTTGAGGACCACAGATAGCCGCTACGATCCCGGTCCTGGCATTGCAGCGGGGGCCGGTCATGAACTCCTTCTACGAGCACCACAGAGACAACATACATTGGCACTATCGTTGTTTCGACCGCATTCTGTTGAATGGGCTGATTCAACCATTCCAGCAGCCGGAGAGAGTCGTCGGCTTCTTCAATACGTATCGGCAGCTATACCCGGTGACACGGTACACCCTGACCAACATCGCCGACCAATTTCAGCACTGGGTGAAGGAGCGAGCGGCCAAGCGCAACATCCCGATCGTGGAGGCGCCGAAGGGTCGTCGTGACGATTTCGTCGATCCATATTTCGAACAAGCCAAGCCGGACGCAGTCGTAGTGATCCTCAAAGGGCGCGAGCCGGCGCGCATCATGATTGCTATTGGCGATAAGATCGCGAACCGATGGCATCTTCAGATCGCTAATCGCTGGGTCGTTCAATACAACTTTTACATTAACGACCGGCACTGGGGGCGAATGTTCGTGCGCATGTGCCCCTACCTTCCATTCTCCGCCCGTATCTGCCTCAATCAGCACCATTGGCTGGCCAATCGCCTGCGCGAGAGCGGCGTCAGATTCAAGCAACTCGCCAACGCCTTCCTGACATGCGCGGCACCCGATCGCCTGCAAGCGCTCGCCAACTCGCTCATTCCTCGAGATCTGGTGACTTGCGGTCAAAAGTGGCTGGCGCACCTCACACCCTTTTTCACCGCAAGAGAGCGAGAAGAGGCTGGTTGCCGACACCGACTGTTCTTCTCGCAGGTCGAATTCTGCGACAACCTCGTCTTCCGCCGTCGCTCGGCCCTGGACAAGCTCGGCGAGCGTCTGCTCGACGCCAATCGAACCATCGGACAGCCGAAGAAGATCACGGTGATCTTTGGCCGCAAGATCACCAAGCATTATCGGGGCAAGCTACAAACCGAGATCGAGGACATGAACCTACCCAACCCGGTGATCCGCAGCCATTACGGAAACGGCTTTATCAAGCAATACGTTCGTGATCACCTCATCCTCCGCACAGAATCTGCAAGCAACAACGTCAACGACTATGGCGTCAAGAAAGCGGTGGAAAATCTCCCTGTCCTGCGCGAGACCCTATCGGCGATCAACGACAACTATCTCAACGTGCAGCAGGATATTCTGGAGACCTTTGTCGATCGTGGCCAGCTACGAAAGCTTGCGGAACCGACGATCACGGCTACCGGAAAGCGCATTCCGGGCCTCAAGCTCGATCACCCTCGGCAACTCGCCCTGATGCATGCGCTCGTCCGCTTCGCGCACATCGCGGCTGGCAATACCTTCACCACTGCCGAAATCCACCCCGCCGTCATCGAAGCCCTCGGCTGCGACCCCAGCCACTACACACTCTCCTCGCTTCGCTATGACCTCTCCAAGCTCCGTGCCAAAGGCCTTGTGGTCAGGCTCCCCAACTCTCGCCGGTATCAACTCCTGCGGCACGGATACTCGATCTGCCTCGTGTTCCTGAAGCTCTTTGAACGCGTGTATGCGCCGCTCACAGCAGGCCTTCTCAGTCCCATCAAAGCAGACGCAAAGCTCGAATGCCAAAGACGAACTCAGCTCGACCGCCTCTATCAACGCGTCATCGACGACCTTGATACCCTCGTCCAAGCTGTTGGCCTCAAAGCCGCGTGACTGCACCCTCAAACGAGAACAAAATTCGTGTTACGAGCACGATAACGGTCTAACGTCGTCTGGAAAGGCGGGCTTGTTCGAAACCTTCCAGATCGAGATCAACAACGAGGGCGTGCTAACCTGTCGATTATGCGACCCACGACGGCTGACGGCTTAGGCTGAGCGAAGCGTCATCTCGCGAGAAAGGTTGCTGTTTTTCTTGCAGTGCGAAGTGAAGCGTTTGGCACATCACGTCGATCCCGGGATTGAGCGACAGGACCGCTATCGAAGGGTAACCGGACCACCCTG
>DATMCM010000551.1:0-3615 GCA_035558335.1 Blastocatellia bacterium
AGAAGACCTCTTCGAAGAAGATCACCGTCCAGACTCGCAAGAAAGTGCAGCCAAAGATTCGTCGTCCGAAGGTGAAGGTCGCGAAACCCACTCGAGGGCCGGCAACAAAGCGGGTCGCAGCAAAAAAGGCCTCGCCGCGAGTTCGACTGCCTCTGCCGGTCAAGGTGGCCCCGCCGCCTCCGAAGAAGCCTCCTGCGCCCGGAACCTTGGCCGCCGTACGCGCGTTCGAACAGGCGCTAAGGTTCTTCAACCGCCACGACTATGGTCCCGCAAGATCGGCGTTCCTGGGTCTGCAGGCTAAGTTTGGGGAAGAGGCGGAAGTCGTGGCGCGAGCGCGAACCTATCTTGCAATATGCGAACAGCGACTGGGACGTGCGCCTGCGGCGCCGCGAAATGCCGATGCGCTGTACGATCAGGGCGTTTTCGAATTTAACAGAGGCGGCATTCGCGAAGCTGTTGAATTGTTCGAGAAGGCTCTCCGCGTCGAGCCGCGCGCCGACCACGTCTTCTATTCTCTGGCCGCCGCTCACGCCCGTCTTAACGACTCCCCAAAAGCGCTCGAAGCTTTGCGGCGGGCCATCGCGATGCGCCCCGTGCACCGGTCCCACGCGCGACGCGATCTTGATTTCACCAACCTCCGTTCTAACGATGACTTCCAATCGCTTACCGGGTTTGGCTTCGACTTGATCGACGAGTGAAGCCAGGCTTCGATCCGAGTGCGCCGATGACATCAGCAGCAAGAGATTCAGGATTACGAATTGTGTCTCTGGGGGGAGGCACTGGGCTCGCGTCGCTTCTTTCAGGTCTCAAGGCATACGTAGGGAAACAGTCATTTAACGCGGAAAGAGATCCATTCGCCTGGATCGAGACTCTGACGGCGGTTGTGACTGTAACCGATGATGGCGGAAGCTCTGGGCGCCTGCGCGACGAGTTCCAGATCTTGCCCCCGGGCGATATCCGGAACTGCATGGTAGCGCTTGCAGAAGACGAGCACTTGCTTACACGGCTGTTTCAGTATCGCTTCGAGTCCGAAGGTGACTTGTCAGGGCATAGCTTTGGAAACCTCTTTCTTGCGGCGTTAGCTGGCGTAACGGGTGATTTTCTGGAAGCGATCAGGGTTAGCAGCGAGGTCTTGAAAATCCGTGGGAAGATTCTGCCGTCTACCGTTGAAGACGTTTCGCTGGTTGCCCAGCTGGAAAACGGCGAATTGCTTCGGGGGGAGACCAGGATAGCCCAGTCCAAGTCCAGCATAGCAAAGCTGCGACTATCGCGCGCGCGCTGCCGGCCGCTTCCCGAGACTCTGGAAGCGATAGGCCTGGCCGACATCATAACAATCGGTCCGGGATCGCTTTACACGTCGATCATCCCGAATCTGCTAGTCGACGATATCAGCGGAGCAATCGAGAGTTCGCCGGCGGTCAAAGTTTACATCTGCAACATCATGACCCAGCCCGGCGAGACCCAGGGGTTCTCGCTTGAAGACCACGTGCGAGTGCTCTCTCAGCACAGCCCAGATCTCGAGCTCGATTATGTGCTCGTGAATTCCGCCCCGATCAGCGAGGAACTTCGAACTCGATATCTCGCCGACGGCTCTGTTCAGGTTGGGATCGGTGAACCAGTCACCAGCCTCGCAAACGGATTCGCTCGCTCGGGCGGCCCTTCGACAATCATCGCGAGAGATCTGCTGCACGAGAGCGGAGTCGTTCGCCACGATCCCGGCAAGCTCGCAACTGCGCTGTTCGAGATATACAGCTCAGAGAAGCGAGCGCCCGTTGAACAATCGATTCTTCGTTGACATAGCTCACAGAGCGAGCGCTTCGCGAACCGTGATGCTCACAGTGACCGACACGAATCCGATTTCAGTGGACGTCGCTGACACGATCAATCAAGGGCCGGTTCTGACAAGCCCGAAACCTCCTAAACCCGCCTTCCTCAGAATAGCGCTACGGAAAAGATCTCGCTTGAAGCCCTTCGGGATAGTAGAATCAGGTCAGTTCCTGGATCGCCTAGTCGGGAGTTTGCATCTAAGCGGCCAGTTTGATTGGAAGGGATCGGCTGATACAGCCAGCGCTTATGACCGATGTATTGATCCTTGCAGCCGGGCTCGGGACCCGCATGAAGTCGAGGCGTGCGAAGGTTCTTCACGAACTTGCGGGCCGTCCTCTCATCGCTCACATCGTGAAGGCCGCGGCGACCCTCGCGCCTGGCGCGATCATCACGGTCGTTGGGCACCAGGCGGAAGCAGTCGAAGAAGCAGTGCGCGTTGAATCCGCGCGGACGCTTGAGAATGGGGATAGCGAGCGCCCTGAACTGGAGTTCGCATTGCAAGCCGAGCAACGCGGGACGGGCCATGCCGTAATGGCGGCGCGAGACAAGCTGAACGGGCGGCGCGGACCGCTAATCGTGATTGCCGGCGACGTCCCGATGATAGAAGGCAAAACGCTTGGCCAGCTTGCGGATGCGCATGCGTCGGAGCAAAACGGCGTCACGATGTTGACGGTTCGTCTCGAAGATCCGACCGGCTACGGGCGAATAATTCGCGACCCGGAAGGCAGCTTCGTTAGGTGTGTCGAGCAGAAGGATGCTTCTCCCGAGGAGCTTCAAGAGCGCGAAGTGTCCGTAAGCATCTACTGTTTTGATATTCCAGCTCTCCTCGAGGCGCTCGCTGAATTGACCACCGATAACGCGCAGGGCGAATACTACTTGACTGACGTGCCGCGCATCATGCAAGCGAAGGGAAAGCGCGTGGGACTGGTTCCGCACCATGATCCCGAGGAGGTCTCCGGAGTCAACACTCGAATCGAGCTGGCGGAGCTCGAGCGCAAGCTTCGCCATCGAAAGCTTCGCGAGCTGATGTTGTCCGGCGTGACCATCATCGACCCCGCCACTACTTACATACAGGCGGACGTCGAAATCGGCCAGGACTCGGTGATCCACCCGCAAGTAATCATCGAAGGCGCGAGCCGGATCGGGACCGGATGCACGATTCAATCGTGGACCCGCCTCAAGGACGTCGAGGTACAAGATGAAGTGACGATCCGCAATTCGACGATAATCGAGGACAGCATCATCCGAAAAGGCGCGACGATTGGACCGTTTGCCAGGTTGAGAATGAAGACCGAGATCGGAGAAAAAGCCGGCATTGGGAATTTCGTCGAGGTGAAGAAGTCGAAGATCGGGCGGGGCACAAAGGCGTCGCATCTGACCTATCTGGGCGACGCGACGCTGGGTGAGAGAGTGAACATCGGCGCCGGAACAGTCACCTGCAATTATGACGGCGTGCGTAAGAATGAGACGATCATCGAAGACGACGTAAAGATCGGCAGCGACACGATGCTGGTGGCGCCAGTGAGAGTCGGGCACGGATCGTTGACCGGAGCCGGCTCGGTGGTGACGACCGACGTGCCTCCGGACACATTGGTGGCGGGTGTCCCGGCGGTTGTGAAAAAGAAATTGAAATGACGCTAGCCACCCAATGGCGACCCCCGTTGAGTAGCAGCCCCGGCCCGAAGGAAGGTAGATGAGATGTGTGGAATAGTTGGATATGTTGGTGACGAGCAGGTGGTCGGAGTCATTCTCGACGGCCTTAAGAAGCTGGAGTATCGCGGCTACGAT
>DATMCM010000552.1:0-4057 GCA_035558335.1 Blastocatellia bacterium
ATGCGCCGCTTTGGTGCACCGAGAGACACCAACCATCTTTGTGTTCTTAGTGTCTTCGTGTTGAAATGGAACCCGATGCTGAACTTCGCGATTCGAGTGGCTCAGGATGCGGGGCGTCTGCTTCGCGACCGGCTGGGCACAAGCTTTGACATAAACCACAAAGGCGATATCAACCTCGTTACCGACGTTGATCTCGCAAGCGAAAAGCTTATCCGCGAGGCGATCGCAACTCACTACCCGCGTCATCAAGTGCTTGCCGAAGAAGGCGGGCTCGCAGAAACAACTTCAGAGTATCGATGGGTAGTCGATCCGCTGGACGGCACGACGAACTACGCGCATGGCTATCCTGTTTTCGCGGTGTCGATCGCGCTCGAGTACCAGAGCGAGACGGTACTTGGTGTGGTCTACGATCCGATGCGCGAGGAGTTGTTCGCAGCAGAGCGCGGCGGCGGAGCGGTGTTGAATAACCGCCCGATTCGCGTCTCGACCACCGATAAGCTGATCCTGAGCATGCTCTCGACTGGCTTTCCCTACGACATCAAGACTTCTAACCTGACGAATCTGAACCACTGGGCCAACTTCGCCATGAACGCGCAAGCGTTGCGGCGGGACGGCGCCGCTTCGATCGATCTTTGCTACGTCGCTTGCGGCAGATACGATGGCTTTTGGGAATTGAACCTCAGCCCCTGGGACACCGCGGCCGGCGCGTTGATCGTTCAAGAGGCGGGCGGGCGCGTGACCGATTTCCGAGGAGGCGAGTTTTCAGACTACAAGCCCGAGATAGTCGCGAGTAACGGTTTGATTCACGACCAAATGATCGAAGTAATCGCGCAGACAAAGTAGTAGATCGACCTTCAAACCTGGAGGATCTTTTAGTGGAAAGCTCGGATACAGCACGGCGTCTGTTCTGGCACGGAATATTCCTGTTCCTGCTCGGGCTGATCAGCGGTCTCGTTGTGCCGCTGATGGTTAATCCGAGAATGGGGCTGTCGAGCCATCTCGGCGGCGTCATAAACGGCACGTTTCTGGTCGTGCTCGGTTTGATTTGGGGCCACCTCAAGTTAGCTCAACGCTTACTGAGCGCGACTTTCTGGCTTGCAATCTACAGCACGTACGGCGCCGGGTGGGCAGCGGCGCTGCTGGGTGGAATCTTCGGAACAAGCTCTGCGACCCCAATCGCCGGTGCCGGGCACACCGGCCAACCATGGCAGGAAAACCTTGTGAACTTCCTGTTGTACACCGGTGCGTTAGCTATCATTTTGGTGTGCGTCTTCGTGTTATGGGGTCTGCGCAAGAACGCGGCTACCAAAGCCGCGGCCGTTTGAGTCTCGGGTAAAAATACCGCTCGATGAAACGCACCGAGATAACCATCCCAGCCTCGACTTCAAACCTTGGCGCAAGCTTCGACGCGTGCGGACTCGCGTTGTCTCTGTACCTGCGAGTCACGGTTGAACCGCGCAATGGTGAATTCCAAGTCGTGCCTTCAGGCGAAGGCGCTGATCGAGTGCCGCGTGATGAGTCGAACCTCATATGCCGGGCAGCGCGCTTCGTCTCGGATGACCGAGGAAAGAAAATCCAGGGTGCGCGATTAGTCGTTAACAACGAGATACCGCTGGCCCGAGGCCTTGGCAGCAGCAGCGCGGCAATCATCGCAGGCATTTCGATCTACGAAGCCCTTTCCGGCGAGCGGCTGCCGGAGGAAGAGATTCTGAGGTACGCCTTGCGCTTTGAAGACCACGGTGACAATCTAGCGCCGAGCTTGCTGGGAGGCCTCGTCGTCGCCTGCGTCGTCGAAGGCGAGCGAGGGCCCGCTCTGAAGACTATCAAGCGCGCGTGGCCCGAACGCGTAAAGATGGTGCTGGCGATACCCGACTACGAGATGAACACACACGAGATGCGGGAAGCGCTGCCTGCAGAAGTCTCGTTGTCCGACGCGGTCTTCAATGTACAGCGCGCGGCGTTGCTTCAAGCGGTGATATCCGAAGATCGCCTCGATCACTTCAGTGAAGCGTTGCGAGACCGGCTGCACCAGGCTCATCGACTCCCTCACGGCCCAGGCCTCAGTGAAGTGCTTCGGATGAACGATGAATCGGAGAAGTATCCCGGTTTGCTCGGTGTCGCGATGAGCGGCGCGGGTTCGACGATGATCGCGTTCGCGACGGAAAACCTGGAAGAGATCGGCCAGGCGATGACCAGGCGGTTTCTCGAACGCGGCGTCCAAGCTCGCGCCCTCGCCGTCGACGTTGATAATCACGGGAGAAACATTGCGATCGGTACTTGAGGTCGACACGTGCTGTTTTACACTTTCATCATCAGCGCCATCCTAACGATTCAGCCCTTTGGGCTCGAAAGCGCAAGCCTTCGCCAGCCGGTCGATCAGGCCGCGCAACCCTCGACACCGCCAAAGGTGAGTGATGCTTTTCAACCCGAAGTCTCGCAACTTGTCGCTAGCGGGTTGAAGCTCAAAGAAGCCGTGGAAGCCAGTCTGGACGGCGCCGCGGACCATCTCGGCGCCATCTTCGAGCGTGCCGGCGCTAAGGAACCGTCTCAACGATTCGAGTTTCGGATCTTCGAAAGCGACGGCCAGAAGAGCAAAACAATCTTCCGGCGATCGGACTTCTTCTTCACGTTTGCCAACGGGTCGAGCAAGTTGAACGCGACCGACCTAAACGGCGATGGATTGAAGGAGATCATCGTGCAGAGCTCCAGCGGCGGCAACTGCTGGGGCTGCAACCCGACCGAGATCTACCGCGTGTCCAATCACAAGGCCGAGCTGATCGCCGCCGGCCCGATTCAACAAATCGTCGACCTGAACAAGGATGGAATCGCGGATCTGCTGATGACCGACGCGCGCTGGGAGTCTTATGACGACCTCTCGCATTCAGCCTCCCCTGGTGCAGTGATGGTCTACGCCTGGAGAAACGGAAAGTACGTTTATGCTTCGCGCGATTTCCCCGACTACTATCAGGCAGCGATCGCAGAGCTTCGCAATTCCATCGACCAAGCGAAGGCGGAGATCACGGCCGACGAGTTTTCAGATGAAGCCTACGTAGGCCGCGCTATCGGACTGGCGATCACTTACGCGCACGCGGGCGAGCTCGAGCGAGGCTTGAAAGAGCTGGAGACGCTTTTGAATTCCAACGCAAAGACGGCCGCCCAAAAAAAGCACCGAGCGACGATCCTTGAGGACTTTCGCAGCGGCGAGAGCGCGAAGAAGCTTAGAGCGATGAAGTATGGAGACGAGCTGGCGCTAGGGTGATGCCGATTGCGACGCCGTAAGAACAATTCTTCCTGTTTGCTTCGCATTACTCCAATCGCGGCATCTTGCTGGCCCGGCTCTCTGATTGAAGGGTTATATCGCCGTCGCGAGTTGGGTTTAAGACCAGGGCCTCGGCGGGGGGTTCTTCAGGCAAGCTCCCTGGATCGAGCACGCTGGCGACCACGTCATGAGTCTTACGAGCGAGCCTTCTCGCCTTATCCTTCAACTCGATCCGGCTTATCTCTTCGGGCAATCGCTCCACTTCAATTGGCGGGTGATAGGTGATTGTCACCCTGCCGGCTCGTGGGAAAGTCTGGCCGACCGGCCAAACGCGCTCGGCGCCTTTGATGGTCACCGGCACGATCGGGACCTCGTGGGTCAATGCGAAGCGAAACGCGCCCATCTTAAAAGGCATCAGCTTGCCGGTCTTGGTTCTCCCTCCTTCTGGAAAGATGACCAGCGCGAGGCCTTTGCGTAGAGTTTCTTGCGCTTCGCGTTGAGCGCCGGTGTCCACGGAATCGAGGTTGACCGGGAAGGCACCGAAGCTTCGCATCAAAAGACCTAGTCCGGGAATTTCAAACGGCTTGTCCCAGGCCATGTAGTAGACTCGCCGCTCGATGGGTATCGTGATCCAGATCGGATCGAAATAGGTCAGGTGATTTGGGGTGATGATGCAAGCGCCCGAGGGAGGAATGTTTTCGACTCCAAAGAATTCGATCTTGAACAGTACGCGGCAAAGCCAGCGCGCGACCGGTCTGAGCACCTTGATAACAAATTCCATTTTCGGCGGCGTCTCCA